>JBAXOU010000135.1:0-9334 GCA_037133115.1 Planctomycetota bacterium
TAGGAACGGCGCGGGTGCACCGCAGGTTACCAACCTGCGGCTACGTGGAGGGACGACACGACGCGGGTTTCAAACTCCAACGTAGATGCAGGTTGTCAACCTGCACCAGGCGGTAGGAACGGCGCGGGTGCACCGCAGGTTACCAACCTGCGGCTACGTGGAGGGACGCCCGCGGCCTTACGGCCGGTCGGCTTGTGCAGTTGGCGCATGAGTCCAACGCCGTGAGGCGTGGGGCGAACCGCCACCAGGCACGGCGTCTCTAGGCCCGGCTGCTCGCGAGGGTCAGGTCGGCGAGCCGCTGTTCGATCGCGGGCGTGAGCTGCTCCCAGCGGAATCGCCACGTCCAGTTGCCCCCCTCGCGGCCCGGCACGTTCATCCGCGCTTCGCTGCCGAGGCCGAGCACGTCCTGCATCGGGTAGATCGCCGTGTTGGCCGGTGATCGCAGCGCCAGGCCGATCAGATCCCACTGGATTTCCGAACCGTCGGAGGAGAGCGCCACCCGCACCGCGTGCTGCTCGCGGACGATCTGCTCCGCCGACCGCGTCGAGTCGCGGCCCGGCTCGCTGCGATACCAACCCACCGTCGTGTCGTTGTCGTGCGTGCCCGTGTAGACGACGCAGTTGGGCGGATAGCTCTCGGGGCGGAAGAGCGCGCCGCGGGGATCGTCGCCGAAGGCAAACTGCAGGATCCGCATTCCCGGAAAGCCGAGGTCGTCGCGGAGTTGATCGACGTCGGGCGTGATCACGCCGAGATCCTCGGCAATGATCGGCCTTGGTCCGAGGGCCTTGGCCGCCGCGTCGAAGAGCTTCCGGCCGGGGCCCGGCAGCCAGCGGCCGTGCTCGGCGGTGGGATGATCGCCCGGAATCTCCCAGTAGCCGGCAAAGCCGCGGAAGTGGTCGATCCGCAGCACGTCGACCAACGCGAAGGCGTGGGCGAGGCGGGCGATCCACCAGTCGAAGCCCTGCTCTTCGTGGACGTCCCAGCGGTAGAGCGGATTGCCCCAGCGCTGACCCGTCTGGCTGAAGTAGTCGGGGGGCACGCCGGCGACCACCGTCGGCCGGCCGGCGGCGTCGAGCTCGAAGAGGTCGGGGCGGCACCAGACGTCGGCGCTGTCGTGAGCGACGAAGATTGGCAGGTCGCCGATGATCGCGATCCCAAGTTCGTGGGCCCGGCGACGCAGCCGCGTCCACTGGTCGTGAAACAGGAACTGGAGCACGCGGGCGTGGTCGATCGGCTCGGCGAGCGTGCGGCGGGCCGCGGCGAGCGTGGCGGGGTCGCGTCGGGCCGCGTCGGCGGGCCATTCGGTCCAGGCGCGGCCGCCGAAGTGGGCCTTCATCGAGGTGAACAGCGTGTAGTCGTCGAGCCACGGCCGCTGCGAATCGGTGAACTCGTCGAGCTCGTTGCGGCGTTGGGCCGACGCCCGCCGTGCAAACCCTGCCGCCACCTCGTGGAGCAGGCTCGTCCGCGGGCCGATCACGGCGCCGAAGTCGACATGGTCGTCGGGAAACCGGGGCAGCGAGTTGAGGTGGCCATCATCGACGAGCCCCGCGTTGTGGAGATCATCGAGCGAGATCATCAGCGGATTGCCCGCGAACGTGGAGAGCGTCTGGTAGGGCGAGTCACCGTAGCCGGTCGGCCCTAGCGGCAGCACCTGCCAGAGACGCTGCGACATGCCGGCGAGGCGGTCGAGCCAGCGACGCGCCTCGGGGCCGATCTCGCCGATGCCGTGCCGGCCGGGAAGCGAGGTTGGGTGAAGCAGGATTCCGGCGGCACGGCCGCCGGCGGTCGTTGAATCGCTCACGCACGGTCCCTCATTCAGTCGTTCGCGGTGCGGGCGAGAGTGTAATCGGGCGCTGGGCCGAGAAGGGATGGCTCGCCAAGAGAGCCGCAGCGGGCAGGTTTCACGGGCCCGGCGGGCACTGCGGCGTCTGGTCGGCCGACTCGTAGACCACCGGCACTCCACCCCCCTCCATGGGCGCGCAGCAGGGGTCGCCCACCATCGGCTGGCCGGCGATTGGCTGGCCCATGGCCGGCGCGGCAACCATGCCAGGCGCCATCACAGGGGCACCGACCATTCCGGGGGCGGCCACCGGTGCGGCGGCGACCATCGGAGTCGCCGCCTGCGGTTGCGGGTAGACGGGCGGCGCCAGGGGCGGTGCGTAGGCGTATTGGTTCGCCTTGTTGTGCGCGCAGCCCGCGAGGCCTGAAGCGAGCACCCCGATCACCGTCGTCGCTGAGGCCAGAATCCGCATGCAGGATCTCCCGCGACCATGAGCCCCGGTGTGTCCGGGCCACGTGGGGCAGGACGATAGGAGGCGGTGGGGGGCGGGGCAAGACGGGTTCGGGGGCGGACGGACGCAGGGCGGCACAGGTTGGAAACCTGTGCTACGAGGGAGCGTAGAGCAGGTTGGCAACCTGCTCGGAATAAGGCACAGGTTGGGCACAGGTTGGAAACCTGTGCTACGGGAGGACAGGCACAGGTTAACAACCTGTGCTACGTGAAGACCTATGCTACTCGCGCGCCGCTTCGACGAGCGCGATGCTCGCCGTGAAGCCATGGAGAAAGGTGCGGTCGCCGATCGGTCCGATCTCACCCTGGGCGAAGAAGCCGGCCGTCGGCACGGTCCCCAGGCACTCCCGCACGCAGCGGGCATCGTGGTGGGGTTCGTCGAACAGCCGCATGCCCCGGCCGTTGCAGGTGAACACCAGCACGCCGGCAGGCTGTTCCCCGGCATGCGCGGCGAGGAGCCCGCGAAGATCCTCATCGGCGCTCGCCGCGTCGCGGACGTGAAACTGCACGGTCTGCCCCGTCCGCACCGAGTCGCCCACCGCGATCACGCCCGACTCAGGGTCAGCTCCAACGACGTTGCGAACGAGGAAATCGCCGCGACGGAACGTGTCGCGGTATTCGGTGGCGGCACGGCCCATGTGGAGCGACGAGCGCACGAGCTGGCGGTCGGCGGCGTCGAGTTCGCCGTAGGTCTCTCGCAGCCGCTCGGTGGCAGGTCGTCCTCCGAGTTCGACGATCAGATTCTCCTCGGCCTTGGTCACCACCATCGGCTTCCCGATCGGCCGGCAGCCCTGAGAGACCACGGGACGGATGCGGACGCCGCCCCCGATGACGATCCCCACCGCACCGGAATCCTCCGTTCGCGAGCCGAGGACGAGCGTGTTGCTGCCCGGCTCCGCCCCGCCGCTCGCCATGCCACCAATGATCGGCACGCCCGGATGCTCCTCCTCCATTCGGGCGATGAAGGAATCGACGGGAAACGAGAACGGGTCGGCGATCAGGAGCAGCGCGGCGTTGTCGGGCCATGTGGCGTCGAGATCGTCGGGCCAGCCGACGAACATGCCGCCGTCGGGCGTCTGCCGGTAGTCGAGCGACACAGCCCGAACCCAGGCACCGGGCAGGCGGGCCAGCCAGACGACGACCGCAGGCACCCGCTCAAACTCCTCCCCGCCGCCGAGCACGCCCTCGGCGGTGGCACCGATGAGCGTGGTTGCAGGCACGAGGTCGGCGAGCGATTCGAACACCGGACGGACCGCCGTGCCGTAGGCGCCCGACGCGAACACGATCGCGATGTCGGCCGGACGATCATCGCATCCGAGTTCGGCACAGGCCGCAGCGGTGGCCTCGCGAATGGCAGCGCCGAGGTCGGCCTGCGAGGAGGTTCCGCATCCGCACCGCGGAGGAGCCGGCGTCATGTCACGATCTCGGAAAAGGTGGCCACCGCCTCGTGGTCGAATACCCCGCCGGGCTCGCGGTTGCCCGGGCGAACCGCGAGGGCCGTGGCCATGCCCGCGGTGCGGGCGGCGTCGAGTTCGGCACCGACGTCGCTGACAAACAGGATCTGCCGGGGTTCGAGCCTCATGTCGGCGGCGATCGCCGCGTAGCTCGCCGCCTCCCGCTTCGGGCCCGTGGTGGTGTCGTAGTAGCCGCGAAGGGAACGCGTGAGGTCGCCGGCCGCCGTGTGCGCGAAGAAAAACTTCTGGGCCTCGATAGAGCCCGACGAGTAAATCCGCACGTCGAGGCCGCCATCCGCCCACTGGGCGAGTGCCGGCGGCACGTCGTCGAACACGTGGGCCACGATCTCGCCCGACTCGTAGCCGCCACGCCAGATCATCCCCTGGAGGGCCTTGAGCGACGTCTCCTTGATGTCGCGGTTCATGAGATCGACCGCGCCGAGGGTCAGGCGCGTGAGGCCCGCGTCGCTTGCAAGCACGTCGTCGGGCAGGCCGAGGGCTCGGGCGAGCCCGAGGGCCGCGCTGCGAATCTGCGGGTCGTCGCGGTGGGCAGCGAGAAACGATCCAACATTTCGCTTCGCGTGCTCAAAGAGCACGTCGTAGACGAACGAGATCGACGACGTCGTGCCCTCGACGTCGAGAAGGATGCCGCGGCCGTCGAACACGATCACGAGGGGGTCCTTCCCGTGCCGGGGACCCAGGCGGGCCCGAGGCAGAGCGGTTCGTAGGCTGCGTGGACGCCGTCGGCGAGGTAGTGCGGCGTCCAGCCGGTCGTGTCTTGAAACAGCCGGATCGCACGGATGCGGCGGTCGTTGCAGAGGTCGAACCAGTGCCGCGTGCCGAGCGGCACGCTGATCAGGTCGCCTTCCCAGACCTCGATCGCAAACACCGGCGTGTCGCCCGGGTTGATGTGGAACACGCCGCGGCCCTGGAGGATGAAGCGGACCTCGTCTTCGGTGTGGGTGTGTTCCTTCGAGAACTTCGCGAGCATCGCCTCGAGGTTTGGCGTGTCGGGGTAGACGTCCACCACGTCGGCGGTGACGAAGCCGCCGCGGCGCTTGAGGTCGTCGAGTTCCGGCGCGTAGGCGGCGAGGATCACTTCGGCCGGCGACGCGGGATCAACGCGGTCTTCGAGCGGCCACCGCTCGTAGTGGATGCCGTGGCCGGCGAGGAACTCGGCGATCTCCGCGGGATCGGTGATCCGGCGGTCGGCGGCGGGGACGGTGACGATGGCCATGATGATCTCGCGGTTGTGCTGCTGATGGTGGTGCTGGGCTTAGCGTTGACTGGCCGTCGCCGCCACGCGGTCGCCGGCGGGCAGCGTCCGGGCTCGGGCGACGCATTCGAAGAGGAACTCGAAGATCTCGATGTGCCGACGCGCCTCGGCGAGGTCGCGGCCCCATGTGTACAGTCCGTGGCCGGAAAGCAGAAAGCCGTGGCAGGAGGGCCTGCCCTCGGCCGTCCAGTCGATACCGGCGAAGTGGCGGCGGATGCGGACGGAGAGTTCGACCATGTCTTGCGTGTTGGCGAAGATCGGCACCACCTCGAAGGTGTCGTGGGTGCCGATCCCCTCGAGGCCCTTGAGCATCTCGTAGTCGGCGATCCGCAGGCTACCCTGCGGCAGGTCGGCGGCCGAGAGGATCGTGCCCCAGACGGAGTGGGTGTGGAGCACGGCGCCGACCGAGGGAATCATGCTGGCGAGGGTGCAGTGGAGGAGCGTCTCGGCCGAGGAGCGGCGGCCGGAGCCATCGGTCACGCGGCCGGCCGCATCGACGCGGACGAAGTCGTCGCGGGTGAGGCCCGACTTGTCCTTGCCGCTGGCAGTGACGAGCAGTTCCAGCGGCTCACGGGAGAGCACGACGCTGTAGTTGCTGCTCGTGCCGAGCGACCACGAGCGGCCGTGGAACTCGCGGCCGACGGCCCGAAGCCGGTCGATGGCATCGGCGCTGGAGGCGGTCGCAAACGGGGCGAGATCGGTGGTCATGACCGAGACTCTATTCGCCCCCCTGCCCTGCTGGCAACGGGATCACAGATACGGGCTGAACAGGCGGGCGATGCCGTCGCGGAGACGGACCGGCAGGCTGCGGGCGTCCAACTCGTCCAGCGTCCGCGGTCGCGAGCGGGCGATCACCGCGGCGATCCTTGCGTCGAGGCTGCCGGCGAGGTCGCGATCGTAGGTTTCGACGTTGAACTCGAAGTTGAGCCGCATGCTCCGCTCGTCCCAGTTGCCGCTGCCGAACATCGCCCAGGCCGAGTCCACTACGAGAAGCTTCGTGTGCTCGAACGGCGGTGGCGACATCCAGACGTTGCAGCCGCGGGAGAGCACCTGCCAGAGCACGGCGTCGCTCGCCCAGCCCACGAGCGCGAGGTTGTTTTCCTCAGGCAGCACGATGTCGACCCGCACGCCTCGCAACGCGGCCACGTCGAGCGCCTGAAAGATCGCGTCGTCGGGGAGGAAGTAGGGCGTCATGATCCGCACCGACGTTTGCGCTGCGGCGAGGGCCCCCACCAGCACCAGCTTGATGCGGCCGATGTCGGGGTCGTCGGGCCCAAAGCGGATGCCGCGGGCGAGCATCGTGCCCGCCGGGGTGAGCTCCGGGATCCAGGCGGGGCCTGCGAGGGACTCCTCGGCGGCGAAGGCCCAATCCTCGACGAACACCTCGAGCAACTGCGCGACCACCGGCCCTTCCAGCCGGAAGTGCGTGTCGCGGACGGGGTGCCGGGGTTCGTGGGCCAGCCAGCAGCCGTCGCGGATGTTGAGGCCGCCGGTGAATCCGATCTGGCCATCCACCACCATGATCTTGCGGTGGTTTCGGAGGTTGGCATACGGGAAGTAGAAGGGCACGCTCGTGGGCAGGAAGCGGGCCGCCTTCACTCCCCGGGAGGTGAGCGCCCGCGTGATGGGCGGGAAGGTGTAGCTGGAGCCAATGCCGTCGATCAGCACGCGGACCTCGACGCCTCGGGCCACCGCTCGCCCGAGGGCCTCGGCAAAGATCCGGCCGGTGGGATCGTTGTCGAAGATGTAGGAAGCCAGCGCAACACTTCGCTTGGCCTCGTCGATCGCCGTGAGCATGAGCGGATAGGCCTCATCGCCGCCGTCGAGTGGCTCGATGCGGTTGCCGTCCACCAGCGGGCGGGCGGTCGTGTTGCCGACGAGGGTTGCCAGGGACCGCAGCGGCGACCCTTCCGGGCCGACGGCTGCCGCCAGCCGCTCTGGAGACGCCACCGCGGGCTCCAGCACATGGGTGATCCTCGCCTGGCCGGCCCGAAGCTGGGTTGCCCGCGATCGAATGCGGTTGACGCCGAGTACGGCGTAGGCGATCGCCCCGAACACGGGCGACAGCCAGATCAGCCCCACCCAGCCGATCGTCGAGCGGGTGTCCCGCTTGACCAGGATGGCATGGACTGACGCCCCAAGGTTGAGGGCCAGGATGGCGGCGGCCGTCAGGTGCGGCCAAAGGGCCACAAGCCACCGCCACGCCTCGGACGCCAGCGTCTCCATATAGACGCAAACACTAACAGACGGCCGGCGGGAGCGAGGCCCGGCCGCCAGACGCACCCGTCAGGGTCTGCGGGGCGGAGGGGAGATCCAGGCAGACCCCCCAACGGGGTGAGTTAATTCGCTCCACTTTGGCCGGGGGGGTGGGGCGAATCGCTCCACCCCCCTGGCTCAAAGTGGAGCGAATCGCTCCACCCCTGCCTGACAGTCGACCTTGGGTTGCACCTCAGCGATTTCCCAAAAAAGCATCTTTTAATCGGTAAATCATCGCTTTTTCGGTGGCCGGCGCAATCTTTCGGAAAGTTTTTTGGGATTTGGCACGGTGCTTGCATGTCATTTCTTTCGGCCAAGGGGTCACTTAGACCCCGAAGCTCCGGATCACCATTCGGACCACCTCACGTTCGAAGGAGAAAGATCATGCAGTTCATCACCATTGGAGTGCTCACCGCACTCACCTCCCTGCTCGCACTCGCCCCGGCTGCCAAGGCGGCCGACGCGTCCATCCTCTTCGCCAGCATCGAGGCGGGCTTTCCGACCGGTTCTCTGGCCTGGGCCGGGGAAAACGAGTCGACCTCAATCCTGTCGTTCTCGCCGGTCGAACTTCCCGAAGGCGAAGTCAACGTGAAACTGATGACCGCTCTGGCCGCTCCCGAGCCGCCGGCGATCGTGCTCGCTGGCATGGCCCTCGGTGGCCTGATCTGCGGTCGTTCGATCCTCAGCAAGCGTCGCAAGACCACGAAGGAGACCACATGAGTTCCCTCACCCGCGAGTCGGCGGTCAGGACCCTGACGGTTCTGGACGTCGTCCTCTGCCTAGTTCCGATCGGGCTGTTCGTATCGATCCTGACGCTTGTCTGACCAACCCCGAATCCCAAAACCTCATCTGACGATCTCTCAATCGCGAAAGAAGTGATGCCATGATGGTTATTGCCAACGATCTTGCCGGTGAACTGATCGCCACCCTCCCGGGTGTGGTGGTCGTCGATCCCCGGTTCGACGCTTACACGGCCCTCGCCGCCAGCGCCCGAATGGGGAAGATCGATCTGCACATGCGGTCGAGCGGCAGTGGGGCTCTCAAACTGGCCGATCGGATCCACGTTGACGCGTGGCTGATCGCCACCGAACTCGACGACATGTCGGGTGAGGATTTCGTGGGCCTGCTGCAGGCCCGCCGTGGCGATGCAAAGATCGCTATGGTTGATGAAGCAACCGCAGGTTCCCGGCATTTCGCCCTCGCCGAGCAGGCCGGTCGTGAAGCCGGCGTCGACATGGTGATGTCGTCGCCGATCACGGTGGCCGATCTCGAGGAGCTGCTGGGCCTGTCGATCGAGGAGCGTCGTCTTCGGTTTCCGGCGACTGCCGGACGCTCGTGGGCCGCACTCCCGGTCAGCGTTGGTGCCGCGATGATTGCCATCGCCGTACTGATGATTGGCTGAACGGCATCTGACGTTCAGAGCGGATTCGAGACGAACGGGCCCCCGCGGCACCGCCTGAGGTGGTGTAGTGCTGCGATCTGGCCCGTCGTCTCGAACGCGTTTCTATACACCGGGTCGTGGAAGCCCTCGATGTCGATGGCTCCCCGCCAACCGCAGATCCTGAGCGTGTCGATCACGGCCCGCCAGTCGCTGTCGCCAAAGCCCGGCAGGCGGTGTTGGACGTAGGGCACGCCGCCGCGAATGCCGTGTTCGCGAACCACGTGCCAGAGGACATTCGCGTCTTTGCCGTGGATGTGCCAGATCCGCGAGTGGTACTTGCGGAGTTGCGGGAGCGGGTCGGCGAAGCTGACGAGCTGATGGCAGGGCTCCCACTCCAGGCCAATCACCGGGCTATCGACGGCGGCGATGATGGCGTCCCAGGCGTTTGGGGCGTGGGCGATGTTCCAGTCGCCACTCTCCCACGTGCCTCGCTTCTCGCAGTTCTCGAACGCGATCCGCACGCCACGGTCGGCGGCACGGCGGGCGAGCGGCCCGAAGACCTTCGCAAACGGCTCATAAGACTCAGGCACGGGCCTGCCCGGGATGCGCCCGGCGAAGCCCGACACGATGTCGCAGCCGAAGAGGGCGGCCGCGTCGATCAGCCGTTCCCAGTCGCG
>JBAXOU010000136.1:0-9298 GCA_037133115.1 Planctomycetota bacterium
ACTAGCGGCGGCCGGACTTGAACCGGCGACACCCGGCTTATGAAGCCGGTGCTCTAACCAACTGAGCTACGCCGCCCTGATGACGAGAAATATAACCCGCGGCGGGCGGCACGTCAGGGGCGATCGTCAGACCGCCTGTTCGCACGGGTCAGTCCGGCCCTCACGACGATCCTGAATCACCCACGGCGGTGTCAGGCCGCACGTGCCCCGGGGCACAGCGGGCCAGCCAAACCACGCGCGAAATGTGTGGTACGCGGGCGAATGAGGCAGCGGGAATGCGTCGAAGATCGCCTGCCAGCCTGCAAACCGGTCCCAGTCGCCCGGTTCCGGAAACACGCCAAAATCGAATGCCGCGCAGATTCGCTGCATGTAGTCGGCCTTCTCAGCCGCCGAGAGCAACGTCTCCGGAGGAAGCGGCAGTTCCGGATACACCGAGTGATCGAGGTGCATGGTGGATGACGTCACAACGGATGCGGGCAGAACACGGTCCGATACCAACGCCGCAGCGCCTCGGCTTCCTGACGCTGCGCAGTAGACTCGATCGTATCCAGAGGCCGCTGCATTTCCAACCGCTCCACCGCATACAAAACCTTCGCAGCAGCGTCCCGCTCCGCACAACTCGGATTCTTCTCGCGATACAGCGTCCAGCAGTCATCGACGCTCATGAGGCCCCGGTCGCACAGTTGATGGATGTCGCGGAGATCTCGGGGGGCGCCACGTTCCACGAGAGCCGTCATCTTCGAGGCGGCGTTGTCCCGCAGCGTTTCGATGCGAACCGGCGGCCACGCAGCTTCCACGGGGGCGTCGAGCCACCGGTCACGGGATGCGATCTGGAGAGAAAACACCTTGCGCTGCCCATCGATGAGTTCGAGGCTCGTCGTCTCGCCCCAGGACCGCCGGGAGAGCGTGAAGCCGTGCTTTGCGGCCACTGCCTGCATGACTTCGCCGAGGAGCTGATCCGCTGCGGGCGTTGGTCCGGAAGTCCACCAGGCATCAAGATCATGGGTGTCGCGGTAGTTCAGATAGTGGGCCAGGGCCACGCCGCCACCCAACACGATGTCAGCCGCTGCTGGATGGCTTGCCAGAAGGTCCAACACCTCTCGGGCGTACACGGAGAGGTTCGTCGGGGGAACCGGCTGGGACGGCGTCACGGCAGTTCACCCTTCTCGACGGCGGTGCCGTCCATCGCGCCGGCCAGCGTATCCGCCGACAGCGTCATCGCGCGGGCGAACCCGGCCACGAACCGGGCCGACGCTGGTTCGATCGCAACGATCGAAAAGTCCCCGAGTTGAAACAGATCGGCGGCCTCGGGGAACTTCCCAAGGTAGGCGACTTTGAGCACCGCGTACTCCGGATGATCGCCCGGAATGAACACCGCCCGCCCCGCAATCGATACCCGCGGCAGCGCCTGCGGCGGAACCTCGTCCGTCTCCGGGGCCATCATCATCAGGCAGACGTCGGGGCTCGACCGCATGTCGCGGGTGTGGGCGGCCAGCCCGCTCACGTGCACGATCAGCTGCAGCCGGCCGCCAACCGTCGTGGCGGCGAAGGGCACCATCGAGGCGAACGGCCGGCCGTCATGGAGCGTCGCCAAGGCGGCCACGCCGCGGCCAAGCAGCAGCGTGCGAAGAAGTGCCGCGAGCGACGGGTCGAGGTTCATCGGGGTTCTCCATGTCGTGGTGTGGATGAGGCCCTGCCGGGAATCGTCCAGTCCTCGTCAGCGAGCGGCCGCCAGTTCCCGGCACAACGCCTCGAAGTCGCCGAGCCGGTGCTCGACGACCGTTCGGACGATGGCCGGATCGAGTCGCCTGTACTCGTGCACGGCGACGTTGCGAAAGCCGACCATGCGCCGCATCCGCTCCGCCAGCGGCGGCGACAGCAATCTCTCGCGCTCCAGGAGTGAGAAGGCGTCGGCGCTGTCGGCCGGAATTCCCAAGCCGAGTCGAGACACCTCGCGACAGGCGGCGTCGATCGCCTGCTCGCAGGCACGCTGCAGGTTCAAGACCACCGCATCGAGCACGATCGGCTCACGGAGGCGGTCGAGGTCGCCCGCCACGTAGTCCCGCACCGCTCGCACGCAACGGTCGATGCTGGCGAGTTTCTGCATCACAACGTCATCGGGCACCGAACTTCTCCTGCATGGCTGCGGTGGCCGCCCGCCGGTTCGCCGCAAAGGCGGCATGGTCAGCAATCGCATGAGTGGTGAAGTAGTCCGCCTCGAGTGTCGGCGGCACGAGGGCCCGGCCTCGCTGCGTGGCCTCGACTCGGAGGAGGCCGCCTGCACGGCGAAGGTCCACCAGGTCGACGGGGGCCTTCATGAACGCTGCGAGCCGGGACCCCGCGTCGAAGAGCGACACAGGATCGAGCGGTTCATCAAACAGCACCGCGACGTCGATGTCACTGTCGGGACGGCTGCGCCCGGCCGCATGACTGCCGTAGAGCCACGCCCCCAGCATCCGCCGGCCCGGGAAGGCCGATAAACACTCTCGGCACAGGGCGTCGGCAAGGTGATCGAGTGCGACCATGGCGATCGTGAATGATACCCAGAGAGGCGTCAGTTGGTCCGGCTCGCCGCCAGCAGGATCACCGCCCGCTTGCCGTCGGTGAAAAACGGATCGCCGGTGAGGTTGCGCCGCGGGGAAGCGGGGGTGCATGGCCCAACGCCGTCCACGTAGCCGGCCGCCTTCACGCGGCCCGCCGCCACGAGATCCTCGATGACGTAGTCTCGCGACTCGTCCACGCCGGGGTCGATCCGGTGCGTGGTCAGGTTCCAGGCCTTCGTCGTGAACCGCACGCCGATGTCGCGGCTCACCTGACCCACCCACACCGGCTGCCCCTCGAACGACAGCGGCGTGAGCCAGAGTCGCAGGTGGATCCGCTCGTTGATCGAGTGCCGCGTTCGCTGCAGGGCGATGTCTTGTACGCGGCCGAAGAGGTGCAGGGCGCTCACCGGCGAGTAGCGGTAACTCGACCCAAGCAGGAATGCCTTCACCGTTTTCCAGCAGGTTTTCAGCGAGATCGTCTCGCTCTCGTCCCATCGCGCGGCAAACGCACCGAGGAGCGTTTCGAAGGTGCCGACGACCACCAGGTTTGCCGGATCGCCCGTCTTCGTGCCGTGGGCGTTGGTGGTGGCCGCCGGCATGGACTCGAGCCTGGGCACGAGATCGTCGGGCGTGCACGGTTCCACGGAGGCTGGCGGGCGGATGGCGGCGAAGTCGCGGTCGAGATAGTCGGCGGCGATGCCGGGCACCGGCATCATGAACACCAGGTCGACGGGCGGAGCGTTTTCGCCGCTGCCCGGATGCAGCAGTCGGCCGATGCTCTGCCGCAGCGGCTCGAGCGGGGTGAGCCGAACGTGCACCACCTTCGTGCCCAGATCGACCGTCGTGAACACGAATCCTTCGACGGTCTCTCCCGTCGCGATCGGCCGCAGCCGGAAGCCGTGGCGGTGGAAGACCTTGTCCATGCGGCCGTTTGCCCACCAGGCCGTGAGCAGTTTCAGCGGCACGAGGAGCAGCAGCGGGTAGAAGAGCCAACTCATCGCGCCAAACGCGGAGAGCCGCTTCGTGATCGAGAAGTGGTTGACGCCCGCGGCCTCGAGGGGCGTGAAGTACTTCGGGTCGATCGTCACCGTCTGGAGGCGGAGGCTGCCGGGCGACCGATTCTCGATCCGCAGCCACACCGGCTGGATGCCCCGCTTGGCAACATCGACACCAAACAGGCGTCGGCTCTCGGCGGCGGAGGGCACCGCCACCGTGATCCGCGCTCGTGGCTCTTCCTGAGTCACGGCGCGGTCACGGTATGCGGCGTAGCCCTCGTCGGGCAGATATTGCGTGATCAGCAGACGCAGGAGCCGCCCGCCAAGCACGTTATTCGGCCATCTCGCACGAGGCGTGGACGATGGCGTCGATCTTCTCGTCGGAGAGGCCGCCGGCAGAGAAGGCGTGATTGGCCTTCACGGTGCCTTCCTTGTAGCAGACCACGGTCAGGTCGGCGTCGGGGGCGATCTTGAGGTTTTCAGGGCCGTCCTTCGCCTGTGTCGGCACGACGAACGCCACTCGTGTGATGCCGTGCTTGGCCACGAAGTCGGCGGCGGCCTTCTTCAGGGCCTCCTCATCGGTGCCGATCATGTTGACGAACGCCGTCAGCTTGGCTTCCTGATGCTCCTCGATTTCCCCTTCGAGCTCCTTGACGAACTTTGCCAGTTTCTCGTCAGCCGAGCGGGCGAACACCATCACCACCGGCCGCGAACCCATTTTACAGCGGTAGCAGAGGGTCTTGCCGTCGGTGACGCCGTCTTCGGCATTGCCGGCCACCTTGGTTACCGTGAAGGCCCCCACCATCTCGCCCACCTGCGGGCCGCTCGTCACCTCGGCCGAGGCCACCGCGGCTCCCGTGACCACCATCGCCATCGCCAGTGCCAGTGCACGCATCGTTCGTCACTCCTTTATGAGTTTCACCGGCCGGAGGCCAAACGGCCCACGGCGTTCTTGCAGCGTTGATGCTACCGCAGATACGATGCTGGATGCAATTATTCGCCGCATGTGGGGGCTAGGGCTCCGGCGTGCAGGTTTCACCTCACTCTTTCTTCGTCATCTTCGCTTCCGGGAGTATTCGCCATGGCCACCGTCACCGCCCCCCGCCGCGCTGCCGCGCCGCAGATCCGCCAGACGCAGCTGTTCATCGACGGCCAGTGGGTGCCGGCCAAGAGCGGCAAGACCTTCGAGACGATCAATCCGGCCACCGAAGAGGTGATCGCTCAAGTCGCTGAAGGCGATGCCGCCGACGTCGAACTCGCGGTCCGTGCCGCCCGCAAGGCGTTTGACGAGGGGCCATGGCCGCGGATGGATGCCCGCGAGCGGGGTCGGATCATGATGCGGCTCTGCGACCTGATCGAGGCGGACATCGACGAGCTGGCCGCACTCGAGTCGCTCGACAACGGCAAGCCCGTGAGCGACGCCCGCACTGGCGACATCCCCCTCGCGATCGACGCCCTCCGCTACTACGCCGGCTGGGCCGACAAGATCCACGGCCAGACGATCCCCGTGAGCGGCAACTACTTCTGCTACACCCGCCGCGAGCCGGTGGGCGTGGCCGGCCAGATCATCCCGTGGAACTTCCCGATCCTGATGGTGGCGTGGAAGTGGGGCCCGGCCCTCGCCGCCGGCTGCACGATCGTGATGAAGCCCGCGGAGCAGACCCCGCTGACGGCCCTCCGGATGGCCCGGCTCGCCCAGAAGGCGGGCGTGCCCGACGGTGTGATCAACGTGGTGCCCGGCTTTGGGCCCACGGCCGGCGCGGCAATCGTGAAGCACCCCGGCATCGACAAGGTGGCCTTCACCGGCTCCGGCGAGACGGCGCAGATCATCATGCGGCAGGCGGCCGACCAGCTGAAGCGGCTGACGTTCGAACTCGGCGGCAAGAGCCCCAACATCGTGTTTGCGGATGCCGATCTGGCGGCCGCGGCGGCCGGTGCTCACGTCGGCATCTACCTCAACCAGGGGCAGTGCTGCTGTGCCGGCTCGCGGCTCTTCGTCGAGGACAAGATCCACGGCGAGTTCGTTGAACGGGTGGTCGAACAGAGCAAGAAGCGGCGCGTGGGCGACCCGTTCGATCCGGGTACGCAGCAGGGGCCCCAGGTGGACCGGGCGCAGTTCGACAAGATCATGGGCTACATCGAGTCGGGCAAAGCCGAGGGAGCGACCTGCGCCGCCGGTGGCCGACGGGTGGGCGATCGCGGCTTCTTCATCGAGCCGACCGTGTTCACGAACGTGAAAGACGAGATGAAGATCGCCCGCGAGGAGATCTTCGGACCCGTGCTCTCGGTGCTCAAGTTCTCCGACATGGAGGAACTCATCCACCGCGCCAACGCCACCACCTTCGGACTCGCCGCCGCGGTCTGGACTCGCGACATCGCCCGGGCCCACGAGGTCGCCAAGCGGCTGCGGGCCGGCACCGTGTGGGTCAACTGCTACGACGTGTTTGACGCGGCGGCGCCGTTCGGCGGCTTCAAGCAGTCGGGCTTCGGCCGCGAACTCGGCGAGCGCGGCCTCGATTCCTATCTCGAGACGAAGACGGTGACGGTCAGCCTTGATCCGCCAGGGGCCTGATGCGGAACCATTGCCTTCTCTGGAGACCCCACGTGCGAAACACGAGAACGGCCGTCGCCTGCGGCCTCGTCTTCCTGCTCGGGCTCGCTGCCGCTGCCCAGGCCGAGCAGCCGTGGCGGCCGCTCTTCAACGGCCGTGACCTCGACGGCTGGACCCCGAAGATCCGCGGCGAGAAGTTCGGCGACAACTATGGCGACACGTTCCGCGTCGAAGACGGCGTGCTGAAGGTCGTCTACGACCCCGCGAAGTATCCGACGTTTGGCAACAAGTTTGGGCATCTTTTCTACAAGGAGCCCTTCTCGCGGTATCGGCTGCGGATCGAGTATCGGTTCACGGGCGAGCAGTGCGCCGGCGGGCCCGACTGGGCAACGCGGAACTCCGGCGTGATGCTTCACGGCGAAGATCCGGCGGCCATGCCCATCGACAAAGACTTTCCCGCGTCGATCGAGGTGCAGTTTCTCGGCGGTGCTGCCACCGGGGAGCGGACGACCGCCAACCTCTGCACGCCGGGCACCCACGTGGTGATGGACGGCAAGCTGTTCACGCCGCACTGCACGACTTCAAAGTCGAAGACCTACCGTGGCGACCAGTGGGTGACGGTGGAGATCGAGGTGGACGGCAACGCGAAGATTCGCCACATCATCGACGGCGAGACGGTACTGGAATACGAGCAGCCGCAGCTTGACCCGAAGGACGCGCGTGCCAAGGAGTTGGTTGCCGCCAGGAATGGCGACAAGCAACTCTCCGGCGGCACGATCTCGCTGCAGTCGGAAAGCCACCCCGTGGAGTTCCGGAAGGTCGAGATCCAACTGCTCGACCCGCCCGCTGCCGCCGGCAACTGACGACCGACAACTCTGCCGCGGCCGGCATCACAGGAGCCACACGATGGGGAGGTTCTTTGGCCGGGTGACCACCGGCGGCGGCTTTCGCGCGGTGATGTACACGCTGAAGAAGTCCCGCGACGCCGGCGGGCTCTTCGCCTTCTGGAAGGCGATGCGGTCGAAGAACGCCTGCAAGACCTGCGCCCTCGGCATGGGCGGGCAGGCAGGCGGCATGGTCAACGAGGCGGGCCACTTTCCCGAGGTCTGCAAGAAGTCGTTTCAGGCGATGGTGGCCGACATGCAGGGGGGCGTGAAGCCCTCGTTCTTCGAGACCTATTCCCTGCCGCAGCTGCGGGCATTCTCGCCGCACCAGATGGAGCACGCCGGCCGGCTCGTGCAGCCGGTGATCCTGGAGAAGGGCTCGCAGCACTACCGGCCGCTCGACTGGGCCGAGGCGATGGAGCGGATCGCCACGAAGCTCAAGGCGACGAAGCCTGCGGAGTCGTTCTTCTACTTCAGCGGCCGCTCGAGCAACGAGGCCGGCTTCCTGCTCCAGCTTCTCGCCCGGCTCTACGGCACCAACCACGTCAACAACTGCTCCTACTACTGCCACCAGGCCAGCGGCGTGGGGCTCACGAGCGTGATCGGCACGAGCGCCGGCACGATCGCGCTCGACGACATGGAGAACGCCGACTGCGTGTTCCTGATCGGCGGCAATCCGGCGAGCAACCACCCGCGGATGATGCGGACGCTGATGATGGTTCGCCGCCGCGGCGGGAAGGTGATCGTGGTCAACCCGATCGTCGAGACCGGCCTCGTCAACTTCTCGGTGCCGAGCGACCCGTGGGCACTCGTCTTCGGGGCTGAGATTGCCAGCAGCTACGTGCAGCCGCACGTCGGCGGCGACCTGGCGGTCGTCTACGGCCTGATGAAGCGGCTCCGTGAACTGCACGCGGAGCGACCCCGCGCCGACGACCCGATCGTGGACGAGGCCTTCCTCGCCGCCCACTGCCGCGGCTGGTCGGAACTGGCCGCCCGACTCGACGCCCTCTCCTGGGACGAGATCGTGGCGAAGTCGGGAGTCGCGAAGGGCGAGATCGATTCAATGGCCGAGCACTACGCGGCGAGCAAGCGGGCCGTGTTTGCCTGGACGATGGGCATCACCCACCACCTCCACGGCGCGGCGACGGTGCAGGCGATCGCCGCCCTGGCACTGATGCGGCGGATGGTGGGCCGGCCTGGCGCGGGTCTGCAGCCGATCCGCGGTCACTCCAACATCCAGGGAATGGGCACGGTGGGCGTCACGCCCACGCTCAAGCAGGCGATCTTCGACCGGCTCCAGAAGCACTACGGCGTGACGCTGCCCACGATGAAGGGCTACGACACGCTCGAATGCCTCGACGCCGCCGACCGCGGCGAGATGCGGTTTGCCGTCTGCCTCGGCGGCAACCTCTACGGCTCCAGCCCCGACGCCACGTACGCCCGCCGGTCGATGGGGAAGATCGACACGGTCGTCTACCTGAGCACATCGCTCAACACCGGCCACGCCTGGGGCACCGGCGGCGAGGAGACGATCATCCTCCCGGTGCTCGCGCGGGACGAGGAACCCGAGCCCTCCACGCAGGAGAGCATGTTTAGCTACATCCGGCTCTCCGACGGCGGCAAACCCCGCCACGTGGGGCCGCGGGCGGAGGTGGAGATCATCGCCGACCTTGCGACGCGGGTGCTGGGCGAGAGCGGCCCGGTGAACTGGCGAGACATGAGCCACACCAGCACGATCCGCACGGCGATCGCGGCGATCGTGCCGGGCCTCGAGCAGATCGCGGAGATCGACCGCACGAAGAAGGAGTTTTCCATCCCCGGGCGGGCGATTGACCGGCCGGCGTTTCCCACCGCCGACGGCAAGGCGGCCCTTGTCGTGCATGATCTCCCGCCCGCGCCGGATGGGCTCACGCTGATGACGATCCGCAGCGAGGGGCAGTTCAACACCGTCGTCTACGAGGAGGAAGACCTCTACCGCAACCAGACGCGGCGGGACATCGTGCTCATCCATCCCGACGACGTGCGCCAATACGGCCTCACCGACGGCGGTCGCTGCCGGATCGCGAGCGCGGCCGGCGAGATGCGAGGGCAGATCGTGGCGGCCTTTGACCAGATCCGCCCCGGCTGCGTGGCGATGTATTACCCCGAGAGCAACGTGCTCGTGCCGAAGGCGGCCGACCCGCTCTCGCGAACGCCCGCCTATAAGAGCGTGGCGGTGACGATCGCGGCCGACGACAAGGCGGTGCCGCCGCCGCTGATGGTGCCCGAACTCGTCGGCGCCGGCACGCCTCGCGACAAGATGAACCAGTGCGGGTGAGCCGCTCG
>JBAXOU010000137.1:0-9259 GCA_037133115.1 Planctomycetota bacterium
AACCTGTGCCGAAACCGCAGGTTGCCAACCTGCGGCTACTTCCGAACCCGCACCGCAGGTTGCCAACCTGCGGCTACGATCGCCGGTCGCGAGCCCGGAGGGCGAGCCTGCCCGGCATGGTGAACCTTGGCTTCACCATCGCCGGGCCCAAGCGAAAACCGGCAGGATGCCGGTGTTTCGCGTGAAGTCAGTCCTCAGGCAGCGGGCGGCCTTTCGTTTCCGGCAGGAACACCAGCGCCACGAGGCCCAGCAAAAAGATCACGCTCATGTAGGAGCAGGCGTTGCGAAACGCCAGCAGCTTCGCCTCGGGCGTGGTGGCCCCGGCCTTGAGCGCCGCCTGCAGCGCCCCGAGCGTGAAGGGGCCGGTGGCGGCCACGAAGCGGCCGACGTTGTAGCAGAAGCTCGTGCCGGTGCTCCGCAGACTCGTGGGGAAGAGCTCTGGCAGGTAGATGGCGAAGCCGGCGAACAGCGCGAGCTGACAGCCTCCCATGATCGCGCTCATCCAGATGTCGCCCCGGCCGTTGAACATCTGGAAGTAGGCGACCGTGGCCACGAGGGCCGCGACATAGCCGATGGCGAACGCCGCCTTGCGGCCAATGCCCTGCGCCAGCCGCGTGAACAGCAGCATGCCCACGAAGGCCCCGAGGTTCTGGACGATCGAGTTGACGCCGATCCAATACTGCTGCCGGCCGGCGATCTCGGCTTCGGGCACGCCTTCCTTCACGAGTGACGACTTGATCACGTCGCCGACGAGTTCGGGGCTGAAGAAGCCGATGCCCCAGAGGCCGATCACACCCGACACGCAGAGGACCATGCCGAGCAGCGCCGGCCCGCGCCACCGCGGGTCGCCAAGCAACGCCGCATAGGAGCCAAACTTCACCCCTGCCGCCTTGCCGGCCGCCTGAGCCTTGACCCACTTCTCCGGCTCCTTGAGCCGCATCTGGATGAACACGCAGAGAAAGGCCGGGATGGCGCCGACGAGAAACATGTATTTCCAGCCGACTCCCTTTTGAATCGCCCCGCTGGTCTCGAGGCTGCCGATGTACATGCTGATCAGGCCGGCGGCCACGTTGCCCACCGCGGAAAGGGCCTGGAGCATGCCGAGCGCCCCGGTGCGGGAGCGGTCGGGAAGGGTGTCGGCGACGAGCGCCACGGCGAGGCCGAACACACCACCCACGCCGAGGCCGGTGAGGAAGCGATAGACCGCGAAGTCGATCCAGCCCTTGGAGAAGGCGGAGAGTCCGGTGCAGATCGAATAGATCAGCACCGTGAGGGTGAGCATCTTCGCCCGGCCATACCGATCGCCGAGCGAACCAAAGATCAGACCGCCCATCGCCCAGCCGGCCACGAAGATGCTCGTGGCGTAGCCGCCGTAGAGCTTCGGGTCCATTCCGGCCGGAAGCAGCGACTCCATCGCCTTGTTGCGGGCGAGGATGAAGAGCTGCTGGTCGAGGCAGTCGAACAGCCAGGCGAGCGAGGCCACGGCGAACACAAACCAGTGGTAGGGCGTGAGGTCGCGGTACCAGGGAGTGGCGGACGTGGACGATGCCCGGGCCATGCGGATCTTCCTTTCGGTCGGTGATCGTTCCCCGGGCGGCACTAGCCCAGGTCCGCCTCGATGCGGGACATGTAGGCGATGCTCTCGCGGGCCAGACGCTCCGGACCGGGAGCATAGTCGAACACCTCGACGCTCACCCAGCCGGCGTAGCGGACCTCATCGAGGGCGCCAAAGATCGGCGCGAAGTCGACCGCTCCGAAGCCCGGCCCCTGGAGGTTCACATCGTTGGCGTGAAAGTGCTCGAGATGCCGGGCGCTGGCCACGATGATCTCGGGGATCGGCGTCTCCTCGCTGGCCATCGCCTTGACGTCGAGGTGGAGGCGGATGTGCGGCGACCCGATCCGCTCGATCAACCGGCAGGTCTCGGCGGCCGTGGTGAGCACATCGGTCTCCACGGGCGAAAGCGGCTCGAGCGCCACGACGGTGTCGGTCGCCTCGAGCACCGGAACCAGCCGGGAGAAGACCTCGTGGATGTGGTCGGACGCCTGCTCAGGCGTGACGCCCGGCAGGAGGCTCCGCTGCTTCGGGGAACCAAACACGAGGACCCGGCCACCGAGGTCGTGGCAGAGCCTGGCGAGCTCGCCGAGATAGTCGACCGTGCGGCCGCGGACGTCGGCCTCGGGATGGGCGACGTGAAACCCCTCCGTCTTGGCGAGCAGCCAGTGCAACCCCACGCAGTCGAGGCCCGATCTGGCGATCGTCCGCCGCAGGTCGCCCCGCGCCTGCGCGGAGAGATCGGTGGCCAGCGGCGCGAGCGTGAACGGCGCGATCTCGATGCCTGAGTAGCCGCACTCCGCGGCGAAGTCGCAGGCCTTGTTCAGCGGCCAGTCGCCGAAGGTCTCGTTGCAGATGGCGTAGCGGAAGGGTGTGTTCATGGGCCACTCACTTTACCGGGGCAACGCGGCCGGTGCGGGCTGAGCGGTAGCAGGCCTCGACGATCGCCACCGCCTTGCGGCCCTCGCGGCCGTCGAGTTCCGGCTGGCGGCCGGCCCGCACCGCCTCCAGAAAAGACTCGATGTTTCGCGTGTGGCAGGAGTAGTTGATCGCCATGGGGTCGGCCGCGCCGCCGCTGGTGCCGCTCGTGCCGCCGAATCGGCCGCGGGTCGCCTCGTCGTCGGCCGACTCGCTCCGAAACCGCCAGGCCACGAGCTGCTCCTCGAGGATCTCAGCCGTGCCATCGCGGCCGCCGACGAGAAACCGCCGCAGCTGTCCGGGGTAGAGGCTCGTGGCCGCGAGCAGCTGGCCGAGGGCCCCGTTCTTGAAGCGGAGAATCGCCACGCAGGTGTCCTCCACCTCGAGCCGTTCGGCGTCGTGGGCCCGCACGGCGGTCATCGCCACAACGCTCTCGACGGGATTCTCACCGGGGGCGAGCCCGGGCATCGTCGCCCCGGCGATCCACTGCAGGGCGTCAACGCCGTGGATCGACTGATTCATGAGGGCGCCGCCGCCATCGAGGGCCTTCGTGCCCTGCCAGCGGCCAGGACCGTAATACGCGTCGTCCCGCCACCAGGGCACGTAGCTGGCGGCGATGGCGAGCGTTCCGAAGCGGCCGGCGGCGGCGGCGGCGTGGACCGTCTGCACGACCGGATTGAACCGCTGCGGGAAGATCGCGCCCAGCTTCGCGTCCGACCGCTCGGCGGCAGCCACCATCCGATCGATTCGCGGCAGCGTGATCTCGAGCGGCTTCTCGCAGATCACGTGCACACCGCGGCGGAGCGCCGCGATCACGGCGGGCAGGTGCGCGCCCGACGGCGTCGCCACGGTGACGAAATCGGGCTTCTCGCGGCGAAGCATCCGCGCGGTGTCGGCATGCCACTGGCATCCAAACTCGGTGGCAAACGCCCGCCCCTTCTCCTCGGTGCGGCAGGTGGCGGCGACGAGCTGCACGCCGGGGATGTCGCGGAGCGCCCGCGCGTGCATCTTTGCGATCGCCCCGATGCCGATGATGGCTGCCCGCATCTGTCGCCTCCCGGCCGGACGGTCATCGTCCCGCGGTCGCCAAGTGTCGCGGCATGGCGGGGGCAGCACAAGCGGCGACGCCGCCCACCCGCATCAGGGAAGGATGGGCGTGCGCGGCGCGTAGAACCAGTCAAAGGCCCGATCGTGAATCCGGTGGACTCGCGGATGCGGGCCGTTGTCGTGGGTGCCGGTTCGCGGCGCGCACGGCCCACGGTAGATCGGGCCGCAGGTCGGCGCGCCAGGCATGCCGACGAGATCGTACGGCTGCGGCGGCAGCGCCGGATGGCACGGCGGCGGTGGCACGCAGGTGGGCAGCAGTCGCGGCTCGCCGCACCGATGGAGTGGCTCGAGTGGCGCATACCAGTCGGAGGCGTTGTCGGTGCGCGGCGGCAGCAATGTGGCGAGCATGCGGCCCGTTTCAGACTGGATGGCGGCCGTGTCGCCGGGCTTCGCGCCCGGCCGCAGATCGAGGTCTTTCGCGCACGTCCCACGTGCCATGAGCAGGGCGGCGGTCACGACCACGGCCGGCAGGAGCGACCGCGTGCGATGCCACGCGACGAGCGGTATCATTGAAGAGCCTCCACGCGACAGTGATCGACAGGCAGACCCGTCACGCTGAAGTGTGGCGGCCCGAAGGCCGGCCTCGGTGGCGGTCCGGGGAAGGTCGGGCCGGCGGGGTGGACTGCCGTGGGTTTGCGGACGCGCGTCACGGTTTGCCGAAACACATGCATCTTCCAGAACCGGCCCGGCTGATCGCCGCCTTGACCGCCGCCGATCGGCGGCTTGCGGTGGTGTCGGCGGGCGGCGGGGCGATCGCGATCACGCACCTGGTGACAACGCCCGGCTCGAGCGCGGTCGTGCTCGACGCCCAGGTGCCCTCTGCGCGGACGGCGGTCGATGAGCTCCTCGGAGGGCCGCAGGATTCGTACTGCTCGCCCAAGGTGGCGCGACGACTGGCGGCGGCCGCCTGGGAGCGGGCCATCCACCTCGAGGGCGCCACGGCGACCCCCGACCGCGCGGTTGGCCTCGCGATCACAGCGAGCCTCAAGACGTCGCGGCCCAAGCGGGGCAGCCACCGCATCTGCGCGGCGGTGCAGACGCTCGACGCAACCTTCTCCGCGGAACTCGTGCTGACGAAAGACGCCCGGTCGAGGGCCGACGAGGAACTGGTGGCGGCAGCCCTGGCGCTCGATCTGCTGATCGAGGCCACGGGCCTGCCGGCCGAATGCCGCAGCGACCTCGCTGCGCTGCTTCGCGGCGGCGAGCGGATCGTGCGTGACGATGTCATCCCGCCTGACCCGTGGCGCGACCTACTCGCTGGCCGGCGCAGCGTGGCGGCCGCCGACGGCGAGACGACGACACCGGCCGCGGGCAGTCTGGTGTTTCCCGGGTCGTTCGACCCGCTCCACGAGGGACACCGCTTGATGGCGAGGATCGCCGAGGAGATCGCCGAGCGGCCGCTCTCCTGGGAGATCTCCGTCACCAACGTCGAAAAGCCACTGGCCGACTATCTCTCGATCCGCGACCGCACAGCGCAGTTCGCGGGCCAGCGGCTCTGGCTCACGAGGGCGGCGCGGTTTACGGAAAAGCTCTCGATCTTTCCCGAAGGCACGTTCGTGATGGGCGCTGACACGTTCGTCCGGCTCGCCGACCCACGATATTACGGCGGCTCGACGGCGGCAGCGGAGGAGGCGGTCGAGGCGATTGCGGAACGGGCTCGCGGCCTGATCGTCTTCGGTCGAACTCGAAACGGGGTGTTCGAGGATGCGTCGCAGATCGACGCGCCGCAGCGGCTCCGCGACGTCAGCTACTTCGTCTCGCAGCGGGAATTTCGCCTCGATATCTCGAGCACCGAACTCCGGCGGCAGGAGAACGAGCGACGGGAGACGGCATGCGAAGCCTGATACGGGTCACACGTGATTCGGAGGCAGGCATGCGGCAAGGGGCTGCCCGCGCCCGTCGCCGGACGCTCGCTGCGGGCATCCTGCCCTCCGCTCGCTCGATGCCGACTTCGCTCCGCCATCCATGGCTCCGCTCGTCGACAACGCCGGCTCCCGGGCACGGGCAGCCCCTCGCCACGTTCATGGTTCCCAGTTCATTCAGTCCGGGCGAGCAGCCGGTCGGAGGCACGCGCAGAAGCCGGTGCGACTTGTGCCCCGCGACGGTTGCTCCGGAGCCTTTGAGCACCGAACTCACAAGTCCCGCCGGCGCCGAGCATGTCGCCGGCCGGCTGCGGTGGCGCGACGACGCAAGAGGTTCTGGTGCAACCCGTACGACAGGGATGCCGTGGCTGGCGGCGATGGCCTGGCTGGCGGCGCTCACAGGCACACCAGCGTGGGCCGACACGCTCGCCGAGAAACTCGCGCCGCACGTGGGCGAGACGATCGATCTGGTGGAACTCGGCACCGGCAGGCGGTTCGTGCGACCGATGCTGACGGGCATCGTCGAGAAGAATGATGCGGTCACCGGCCTGCGACTCCGGGCCGAGGGCCAGACCACCGTGACCTCGGTATCACTCTCGGGCATCGTGAAGATCGTGGCCGGGCGGGAGACGGTCCACGAAGCCACGACCACGGGGAAGGCGTTTGCCCAACTCCGGGGCCGCCGCGTCCGTGAGGCCTACGAGCGGCAGGCCGAGGAGTCGGCGGCCCGTATGAAGGCCAACGGCGTCGAACCCTGGCCGCAGCTCACGGCCGAGGAGCACGCCGCGGAGGTGACGTCGCTGGAAGCGTTTGTGACCGAGGTTCGACAGAAGTTTCCGGAGCTCACCGTCAGCGAGACGCACGAGTTTCTCGTGGCGAGTGACATCCCTGCGGCGCAGTTCGCGCCGTTCGTGGCCAACCTCGACACGATGCACGACTTCCTCTGCGACCTCTACGGCATTCCAACGGGCGAGCCGCTCTGGAAGGGCAAGTGCCTGGTCATCGCCTTTCTCAACGAGGCCGACTACGCGGCGTTTGAAGAAGGCGTGCTCAAGTCGGGCATGCAGGGCACCCACGGCGTCTGCCACCAGCGAAGCGACGGCCGCGTGATCATGGCGTGCCATCGCGGGACCGACCCGGCGACCTTCGCCCACATGCTCGTGCACGAAACGAGCCACGGCTTCAACCACCGCTGGATGTCGCCCCAGCGGCTGCCCAACTGGCTCAACGAGGGAATCGCCGAGTGGGTGGGCACCCGCGTGGTGAAGAACTGCGACCAGGTGCCGCTCAAGGAGGCCCGAGCCGCCGCCTTCATGCGATCGCAGGGCACGCTCGGCCCGGACTTCTTCACGGCCCCGAACATCCAGCCGCTGCAATACGGCATGGCGTCGGGCATGGTGCGGATGCTGATCAGCCGAGATGCCCGGAAGTTTGCCGAGTTCGTCCGCGGGATCAAGGAAGGCATGCCGGTCGAGGAGTCGCTCAAGCGGTCGTTCGGCGGCACGCTCGATGACCTCGTGAAGGCCTACGGCGCCGCTATCGGCGTGCCAAACCTCTCCTGTGCGGCGGAGTAGCCGCTACGATCTCGCCCGGCGCCATGCCGCGAGCATCGTCAGCCAGAATCCCAGGAACGCGGCCACGCAGGCGAGCACCACGAGCATCCGCCGTGGGTCGTGGTTGAGCCGCCAGGCGCCGATCGCGTGAAACAGGCCCCAGGCCACGACGCCGACCATGATCCAGAGGATGATCCGCTCGGCACCGGGGTGAGAAACAGGCTTCGCCATGCACGCATGGTAGCCGGCTGGAGACTGGCGTCGCCCCGCCGCCGGCGGAGGCCGCGGAAAAAAAGGCCCCCGGAACGGCCCAGGTACCAGGGGGGCGGAGAACCTGGACCGTTTCCGGGAGCGATTGGACGGACGTGCCTAAGGAGCCCTCTCGAGGTCGGCGGCCGGCTTCCGTGCCACCGCCGACTTCGAGTGGGGCGGGTGTTGCACCAACCCCTTGGCCTTCAGGCGGAGAGGACAATAGGGGGGTGATTTTTTGGGGTCAATGCCGATTCGCGCGCCGTTTGGAGGGACGAAAAACGGGGGCCAGGACTCCGCAGGTGACGCAAACTTCCGCGCATGGGAACGATTCGTGGATGACTAGGTGGATCGGGAAGAACGGGTTGAAACGGGTATGATCGGCGGACTTCCCCTCTGGAGCCTCGATCTCATGGCCTCGACCGTCCCACTCGCTCACCCATCTGCTTCCATTCCCGGTGCGGGCTCTCCGCCCACGGCCGAGGCCTGGGAAGCCGCCTTCGCGGTCGCCCTGCCCTACGCCGACTTCCTCGCGAAGCATGCCACACCCGATCAGCGAGAGCGGTGGGCCGCCCTGCACGCGAAAGTCTTGCTCACCCCCGAGCAGCAGCGACTGCTCGGCGGGTTCGTGCGGCCGATGCCGGTGCTGGTGCTCGCGGGTGCCTGGTGCGGTGACTGCGTGAACCAGTGCCCGATCTTCGCCCACTTCCAGGCGGCCGCACCGTCGCTCGACGTTCGGTTCCTCGATCGCGACGCTCTACCCGACATCGCAGCCCATCTCAAGGTCTGCGGAGGCCAGCGGGTGCCGGTGTCGGCATTCTTCAGTGAAGACTTCGCACCGATCCTTTTCTACGGTGATCGCACGCTCTCCGCCTACCGTGCCGCGGCGGCGCAGGCTGATACGTCCTGCCCGACGGGCGCGGTGGTCCCGCCCGCCGACGCGCTGGCGGCGGTGGTGAGCGACTGGCTCGACCAGTTCGAGCGGGTGCACCACATCCTGCGACTTTCGGCGCGGCTGCGCCAGAAGCACGGCGACTGACATGACGAGCCGCGAACGCTGGACCGTCTACCCCTTGCTCTTCCTCGCCATCGGCCTGGCGCTACGGGCGGCGACGATTCCCCCGGCGGACCTCAAGGTCGATGCGCTCGAGGCCGGCCGGGTGGTCTGCGGTGAGATCGTGGTGACGTCGGACGACGGCACGAAACTCGTGCACATCGGACGGGTGAAGGGGGGCGGTGGCGGCAGGATCGAAATCAGTGACCGCACGGGCGCCGAGGCGGTGGCGATCGGCACAGGCCCCGAGAGCCGCGACGGCGGCGTCGAGTTCTTCGACGCCGAGGGCACAACGACTGGCCTGCTCGACGCGAAGACTCTGGAACCCGCGGCGCCCTGAAGCCGGGCTTCCGCCATCCCACAGGCCCCACGCCTCACGGCGTTGGGCTTGGACGGCCACCGTCAAAGCCGAACGGCGTAAGCCGTCGGGCTCATTCACGGTGACACGGCGACCAAGTCCACCCGGCAGGACCCGAACTGACCTGCCCCCTTCATCCGGCCATTAAAGCGGCCAAGGAGCGGCCGTGACGGCATCCTCGCCGATCTGGAAATGCCTATTTATAATGGATTTCGGCTGCGCTGACCGATCCGGAAAGGCGGCCAAGAAAGCGGCCAATTTTTGAGCCATGAAGATGCCCGCGGACAGGGGAGAAAGCACGATCTTGATGGAACCCCTGCTTGTCGGGGAGTCCTCCCGGTGGCGTTCCACGCTCCACGATAAGGCCCTGGAGCTGGTCGCCGCCTCGGCGCGGCTCGACCACAGCCTGCCGACAGGAATCGCCGTGGGGCTCGCCGGCCTCGTCCGCTCCATGAACTGCTACTACAGCAACCTCATCGAAGGACATGACACGCACCCCGTGGACATCGAACGGGCTCTGCGTGCGGACTACAGCAAGGAGCCCAAGAAACGCGATCTCCAACTCGAAGCCCGGTCGCACATTGCCGTGCAGTCGTGGATCGACTC
>JBAXOU010000138.1:0-9059 GCA_037133115.1 Planctomycetota bacterium
CAGCCGGATCGGAGGCACGCGCAGAAGCCGGTGACACTTGTGGACGCTGGGCGCCACCATTCCGTCAGAGCAGAGAACTCACAAGTGCCGCCGGCGCCGAGCATGTCTCCGGCCGGCTGCGGCGCCGGCTTCTCGCGCGATCGCGCCCGAGGCCTCACGGCCTTCGGCTTCTACGAACCGTGACACACGTCAGGTCGCGCGGGGGAGGATCTCGAGCAAGACGCTCTCGTGGTCGCGGCCGCGGATCGGCCAGGAGGCGACGCGGCGGATCGTGACGCGCCTCGTGAGCCCGCGGAACCGGGCGTCGTCTCGCTCCTCCTCCCACCGCGGCCCCTTCACCACGAGCAAGCGGCCGTAGGCGTCGGCGATTGGCTCGAACCAGCCGAGGAGTTTTCCGAGCGGCGCGACGGCGCGGATGACGAGCGTGTCGAAGCGGTCTGGCCCGGACGGCCGCTTGGCAGCGAGGGCCTGCGCGGCGCCGGCATGCACGGGGATCGCGAGGCCTGACTCACGGACGATCTCACCGACTGCCCGGGCCTTCTTCGCCACGCTGTCGCAGAGTTCGACTCGCAGGTCGGGTCGTAGGATCGCCAGGATCACCCCCGGCACGCCGCCTCCCGTGCCGACATCGAGCACCCGTTCGCCGTGGGCCAGGTGCGGGGCGATCGCCGCGGCGTCGGCCACGTCGCGAGACACAAACGCCTCGGCATCAATGTGCCGCGTGAGATTCAGCCGCTCATTCCATGCCCAGAGGCTGGCCGCATAGGCGGCCAGCCTCTGCATGGCTTCAGGCGGAACGACGAGCCCGAGTCGATCGCACTCCGCCGCGATCGACTGCACGAGGTCGTCGTTGATCACTTGATGAACAGCATCTCGCGGTAGGTCGGGAGTGGCCAGAGGTCGTCCGGCAGGATGACCTCGATCTGGTCGGCTGTCTCCCGCAGCGACACCATCGCCGGGATCACGTCGCCGTAGAAGTGCTGCACCTCGGCCCGCAGGTCGCCGCCGCCGTGGTGGCCGAGCGCCTTCTCGAGCGCCTCGATCCGCCCCTCGAACTCGCCGACGAGCTTCGTGAGCTTGTCGAGCGTGCCCATGTGGGGGGCGTTGCCGAGGCCCTTGAGCTTGCTGGCGATGTCCACCAGCTCGCCCTGATAGCGGTAGCCCGCCGGCAGGATCATCGTCTTGGCGATCTGCAGCGCGGCCTGTGCCTCAGTGTTGATGTCCTTGCAGTACCGCTCCATGTAGATCTCGTAGCGGCTCTGCATCTCCCGCTTGGAGAGCACGCCGTACTTTTCGAACATCTCCAGGTTCTTCGGGGCCACGAGCTGGTCGAGGGCCTCGGGCGTTGCCCGATGGTTGGGCAGGCCCCGTTTTGCGGCTTCCTCGTGCCACTCCTGCGAGTAGCCATTGCCGTTGAAAATCACCGCCTTGTGCTCGGAGATGATCTTCTGGAGGAGCTTCTCGACCGCACCGGCGAGCTTCGCCTGATCGCCGCCCGTGGCCTTCTCCAGCTCGGTGGCGATGTAGTCGAGGCTCTCGGCCATGATCGTATTCAGGGCCACCAGTGGGCCGGCGATCGACTGACTCGAGCCAACCGCCCGGAACTCGAACTTGTTGCCGGTGAAGGCGAACGGGCTGGTCCGGTTGCGGTCGCCGGCGTGCTTGGGAAGCGGCGGCAGCGTGTCAACGCCCACGGTCAGCGTGCCGGTGCTCTTCGAGCTCGTTGCCTTGCCCTTTTCGATCTGCTCGAACACGTCGGCGAGCTGTTCGCCGAGGAAGATCGAGATGATCGCCGGTGGAGCTTCGTTGGCGCCGAGTCGGTGATCGTTGCCGCTGGAGGCCACCACGGCGCGGAGCATGTCGCCGTGCTTGTGGACGGCGCGGATCACCGCCGCGCAGAACACGAGAAACTGCATGTTGGCATGCGGCGTCTCGCCCGGCTCGAGAAGATTGCCGAGCTTGCAGCCGAGCGAC
Organism: Planctomycetota bacterium; assembly: GCA_037133115.1. Lineage (GTDB taxonomy): Bacteria > Planctomycetota > Planctomycetia > Pirellulales > UBA1268 > QWPN01. The sequence continues at coordinate 1,975 of JBAXOU010000138.1, forward strand.
CAGTTGACGTGCTTGCCCGAGCCGTTGATGCCGGCGAAGGGCTTTTCGTGCAAGAGGCAGGCCATGCCGTACTTCTGGGCCACCCGCGTCAGCGTCTGCATGATCGCCTGCTGGTGGTCGGTGGCGATGTTGGCGTTCTCGTAGATCGGGGCGATTTCGTATTGGCTGGGGGCCACCTCGTTGTGCCGTGTCTTGACCGGCACGCCGAGCTTGTAGAGCTCCCGCTCACCATCCATCATGCAGGCCAGCACCCGCTCGGGGATCGCCCCGAAGTACTGGTCCTCGAACTCCTGGCCCTTGGGAGGCTTGGCGCCGAAGAGCGTGCGACCGGTCATCGTGAGGTCGGGGCGGGCGAAGAAGAAGTTGCGGTCGATCAGGAAGTACTCCTGCTCGGGACCGGCCGAGGCGCTCACCTGGCCGACGTCCTTGTGGCCAAACAGGGCGAGCACGCGGCGAGCCTGCTTGTCGACCGCCTGCATGCTCCGCAGGAGCGGGGTCTTCTTGTCGAGCGCCTCGCCCGTCCACGAGCAGAAGGCGGTCGGGATGCAGAGCGTGGTGCCGTTGGGGTTGTCGAGGATGTACGCCGGACTCGTCGGGTCCCAGGCGGTGTAGCCGCGGGCCTCGAACGTGGCACGGAGGCCGCCCGACGGGAAGCTCGAGGCGTCGGGCTCGCCCTGGATCAACTCCTTGCCGGAAAACTCGGCGATTGCGTCACCGTCGCCGGTCGGCGTGAGGAAGCTGTCGTGCTTCTCGGCGGTGAGGCCAGTGAGCGGATAGAACACGTGGGCATAGTGGGTGGCGCCCTTCTCGATCGACCAGTCCTTCATCGCCAGCGCGACCGCGTCGGCGATGCTCGGATCGATCGGCTTGCCCTGCTTGATCGTGGCCTGGAGCGCCTTGTACACGCTCTTCGGCAGCCGGTCCTTCATCACCGCGTCGCTGAACACGTTGGCGCCGAAGATCTCGCTCGTCGGCGTCTCTCGGAAGTTCCAGGCCGGGCCGTTGGCCTTGTAGCTGTTGATGGCGGCGATGGCGCTCGAACGGGCGGTGGTCATGGGAGATCCTTCTGAGGAGAGAGGTGATGAACGGCAGGATGGAACCGGTTCCGGGTCTGGCGACGCCGAAACACAATAGACGATCGGGGTCACGCGTGTCCGCTCACACGCGAAACCTCAGGATCAGGCTCGGCCCGTCGCAGCCAGAAGAAGTTCAGCGACGGACCACGTTTCAAGCCGCGTGCCAGACTATCGGCGGGGCGAGCCGTGTTCAAGGTGCGGCCGCCGGCGGCCCGGCCGCTTCAGCGGGCGGCCGTCGATCGGCCCGACGGGCGGGCTGCCGGACGGGGCACTGCGCGCCGGGCGACGTCGGTCGCCGCCGCCAGGGCCGCGTCCCCGGAGGCGACTGGCATCTGGCCATCCACGGGTCGGGCGGTCGCATGCACCGCCACGTCCGGCTCCACGCCGACGCCGCTGTACGGGAGGCCCCGCGGGGAGAAGAACTTCGCCGTCGTCAGTCGCATTCCCACGCCAGCGGCATCGAGCGGGAAAATGCCCTGGATCGAACCCTTCCCGTAGCTCCGTGCCCCGACGATCGTACCCCGGCCGTGGTCGCGGATCGCACCGGCGAAGATTTCGCTGGAACTCGCCGAGTCGCCGTCGATCAGCACCACCAGCGGCATCCGCCAGGTGCCGGGGCGGCCGGCCGAATAGTTGAAGTCTTCGTCCGGACTGCGGCCCCGCGTGGCGACCACCAGGCCCCGCTCGAGAAACAGATCGGCCACGTCCACTGCCGCCGAGAGCAGCCCACCGGGGTTGCCACGGAGGTCGATCACCAGCGCCCGCATGCCCGCGGCATCGAGTCGCCGCAGGGCGGCTTCGAGGTCGGCTGCGGTGGTCTTCTGGAACGAGGTGAGCTTGAGCGCCGCGATGCCCGCAGTGGCATCGAGCATCCGCGCGTCCTCGATGCTCGGCACCTCAACCTGCTCGCGGCGGACCGTCACGGCACGAGCCGGCGCCGGTGCCCGCAGGATGGCCAGCGTGACGAGTGATCCCTCGGGGCCCTGCAGCAGATGAGCAGCCTCGTCGACGCCCATGCCGGCGAGCGATCGGCCACCGACGCCCACGAGGTGGTCGCCGGCGCGGATGCCGGCCCGTTCCGCGGGGCTTCCGGGGATCACATGGACCACGAGCAGGCCGTCGGCGGCGCTCTTGAGTTCCACGCCGAGCCCGACGAAGTTGCCCTCGATCTGGGCGTAGAGATCGTCGAGTTGGCCATTGGTAAGGAAGGCCGAATACTCGTCGAGCCCGCCGACCGCGGCCGCACTCATCTCCATGAGCGTGACGGCCGGAGCAACGCCGAGGATCGAGTGGGCGGCGCGGGCGACCCAGGCCGCCACGGCTTCCGCATCCTCTTGGGATCCGACGCTGCGTCCCGCGACGATCCGCGTCACCTGCTCGCGGTAGACGCTTGTCCGCTCCGGCGTCGCCTGGGCGGCGTGGGCCGCCACGAAGGCCGGTTCCTCGAGGGCGACGTCAACGGCCCTGATCCCGCGGTTGACGAGCCGGGCGAAGTCGGGGGCGTCGACGTGATGCGAGCCGATCCGCGTGAGCACCTCGCCGTAGACCCGCCGCGCGTCAGTCTCGGAGAGGCCAGCGAGTTGGTTGCGGAATGCCGGCTCGGCGTGCCGCCGGGCGACATCGCAGTGGAGTTTGGCGAGGTCGTATTGGTGGCGGAGCGACGCGGCGAGCGTGCCCTTGCGGGCGGCGGTCTCGCAGATGCACACGACGTCGGACCAGCGGCCCTGGTGCACGAGCGCCGTGGTGCGGGCCGCGAGATCCTCGGAGGGAATGGCGGCTGCGATCGACAGATCGGCCGGCTCGGGGGCGACCGGTGCCCAGGTGGCCTGCTCGGCGGCGGTCGTCCACGATCCGATGCCCCACGCGACCACCGTCGCCGCGATCAGCCAGCTGGCGCGGACGAGCCGACGGAGACCGCGCGACGGCAGGGGGCGGGCAACTGGCACGATGGCATCCGTTCGCACGTGCCGCGAATGGTCGCGGCGGCCGGCGGTCGATCCGTTGACCGCTCGCGATTATGGATCACAAAAGGGCGGTGGGCAAAAAATCGGGACGCCCGAAATCCCACGATCGAGGCCTGAAAAAGCCTCCGCAGCCGCTACGACCGTTACTGCCTGCCGGGTCGACACGTTGGTAGGATGGAAGCGTGACGCACCAGCCCCCTACGACCGGTTCCGATGGCCGTGAAGGCGGAGCAGCGATGCCGGCCGACGCCCAACCGCCAGTCACGCTCGTGCTCCTCGACCGCGTCCGCGACGGCGACGCCGACGCCGTCAACCGGCTCCTCGAGCGACACCGCGCTGCGATCCGCCGGATGATCGACTCCAGGATGGATCGCGTGATCGAGCGGCGAGTTGACGCCAGCGACATCGTCCAGGACGTGATGATCGAGGCAAACAGGCGGCTGTCCGACTACCTTGCCAACCCGACGATGCCATTTCGGCTCTGGCTGCGGCACATGGCCCGCGATCGGCTCATCGACGCGCACCGTCGCCATCGTGTGGCGGCGACCCGCAGCCTCGATCGCGAGGTGCCACTGGTGGCCCACGACGGCGACGGCTCCTCCGTCGACGGGCTCGTCGGGATTGTCGACCGGGAACTGACGCCGGCGGCGGCGGCGACCTGGCACGAGCTGGAGCGGCGATTCGCTGCGGCGGTCGATCTGCTCGACGACCTCGATCGCCAGATCGTACTCCTGCGGCACTTCGAGCACCTCTCCACGGCTGACGCGGCGGAGATCCTCGGCCTGTCGAAGCCCGCCGCCGGGATGCGGTATCTCCGGGCCATGCGCCGGCTCCGGAGCCTGCTCGACGGCGGCCCGGACGGTTCCTGAGTCCTCACCTGCCGCCGGGTCGTGCCTACGATTCCTCTGGGTTTTGTTCCGCGTTTCATCGCCCGCCATGCCGACCCGTATCCGCGCCATCGATGCCGAACTCGCCCCCGAGCGGGAGGAGGTCCTCGCACAGCTCGTCGAGGAACTCTCCGAACGCGCGGGCGGCGACGCCCAGCACCTGCTCGACGAGATGACGCAGACCCACCCCGACCTCGCCGCCCAGCTCCGCGAACTGTTCGCGACGATGTCGATGGCCGACGCGGTGGCCGAACAGTCGACGATCATGCTGCCCCACGGCCTGGCCGCGAGCCTCCACCACGGCGATTCGCGCACGACCTTCGCGACTGACCCAAGCGGCCTACCGGATACCGTTTCGCGGCCCGGCGCGTTCGTTCCTGGAGCCACGCCGCTGCCGGCCCTGTTCGGCGACTACGAACTTGAAGAGGAGATCGGTCGCGGCGGCATGGGCATCGTCTACCGGGCCGAGCAGCGGAGCCTCGGCCGCACGGTGGCACTCAAAATGCTGCTCCGCCGCGATCTCGCCAGCCCCGCCGATCTGGCCCGGTTTCGCAGCGAGGCCGAGGCCGCCGCGCAGCTTGACCACCCGGGGATCGTGCCGATCTTCGAGGTTGGCGAGCACGACGGCCTGCCCTTCTACAGCATGCGGCTGATCGAAGGCACCACGCTCGCAAAGCGGCTCGCCGAGGGGCTGTTGCCCCCGCGCGAGGCGGCGGCCTTGCTCGCCAAGGTGGCCGATGCGATGCAGGCCGCGCACGACCGCGGCGTGCTCCACCGCGACTTGAAGCCCTCGAACATCCTGATTGACACGGCCGGAGTGCCGCTCGTCTCCGACTTCGGCCTCGCCAAGCGGCTCGAGGACGCGGACTCAGTCACGTTCACCGGCGCGATCCTCGGCACGCCCTGTTACATGTCGCCCGAGCAGGCCGCCGGCAGTCGTGGCGACGTGGGGCCGGCGAGCGATGTCTGGAGCCTCGGCGCCATCCTCTACCAGACCATCTGCGGCCGCCCGCCGTTCCAGGCGTCGACGCCGATGGACACGCTCCTGGCCGTGCTCGAGGCCGACCCGCCCGCCCCGCGGTCGGTCAGCCCGACGGCCGATCGCGATCTCGAGATGATCGCGCTCAAGAGCCTGCAGAAGCCGCAGGACCTCCGCTATGCGTCGGCGGCGGCTCTCGCCGCTGACCTGCGGGCCGCGGTCGCTGGCGAGCCGATTGCCGCCCGCACGGGCGGGCTGGCCGACGTGGTGGCGCGGCTGTTTCGCGAGACGCACCACGCGGTGGTGCTCGAAAACTGGGGCCTGCTCTGGATGTGGCACTCGGTGGTGGTGCTGGCGCTGTGCTGCATCACCGACGTGCTCGCCTGGCAGGGCCTCTCCAGCCGCTGGCCGTACCTCGTGCTCTGGGGAGGCGGCCTCGCGCTCTGGGCGCCGATCTTTTGGGCGCTGCGGCATCGCAACGGTCCCGTCACAGCGGTCGAGCGGCAGATCGCGCACGTCTGGGGCGGCAGCATGATCGCCAGCACCTTCCTGTTCGCGATCGAGCAGCTCCTCGGCCTGCCGGTGCTGACGCTCTCCCCCGTGCTCGCCCTGCTCGCCGGGCTCGTGTTCTTCGCGAAGGCGGGCATCCTTTCGGGCGCGTTTTACGTGCAGGCCGCGGCGCTCTTCGCCACGGCGCTGGTGATGTGCCTCGTGCCCGACTGGCAGCACGTGCTCTTCGGGCTCGTGAGCGGCGCCTGCTTCTTCGTGCCGGGGCTCAAATACTTTCGCCAACGGAACCGGCCCCAGTGAGATTCATGAAGGCGACCGTCGGGCCGGCGAGGGACTGCCCGTGCCTCATCGCCGGACGTTCGCTGCGGGCATCGTGCCCGCAACTCTCTGCGCGTCCGCGGCGCTTCGCCATCCTGGCTTCGCTTGCTCCCACAGCCCGGCTCTCGGGGCACGGGCAGCCCCGCGACTCACGCAGCCGTCGTTCGGCAGCGTGTATCGTGCGTGCGGTGCTGCTTGGGCTCACTCTGCATGCTTTCGCGACCGCCGGTGACTGGCCGCAGATTCTGGGGCCTGTGCGGACTGGCGTGGCGGCCGCCGATGAGCGACTGGCCGATGCCTGGCCGGCGACTGGGCTGCGGCAGGTCTGGAAGCGGGACGTCGGCGCCGGGGTGGCGGGCGTGGCCGTCGTGGAGAGCCGCGTGTTTCTTTTTCATCGCGTCGGCAATCGCGAGGTTCTCGAGGCGCTCGAGGCGACCACGGGCGAGACGCTTTGGCGGGATGACCACGCGACCTCGTTCGTGCCGCAGGTGGGCGGCAGCGATGGGCCGCTCTGTGCGCCGGTCGTTCATGACGGCAAGGTCGTCGTGTTTGGCGCTCAAGGAGTGCTGGCCTGCATCGAGGCTGCGAGCGGGCGGCGGCTCTGGGAACGGCGGACGCATCGCGACTACGACGCCCAGGAGGGCTACTTTGGCGCGGGCTCCACGCCGCTGGTGGTCGCGGGCCGGGTGATCGTCAACGTTGGCGGCCGCAAAGGCGACGCCGGGATCGCGGCCTTCGATCTGGCCACGGGCGACACGCTCTGGACCGCGACCCGCGAGGGAGCGAGCTATTCGGCGCCGGTGACGGTGACCGTGGCCGGCGTCGAGCAGGTGCTCATGGTCACGCGGCTCTCCTGCTTGCTTCTCGATCCAGCCGACGGGAGTGTGCGCTGGTCGTTTCCGTTCGGGCAGCGTGGGCCGACCGTGAATGCCGCATCGCCAGTGCTGCTGGGAGACGCGGAGTTTCTGGTGACCGCGTCCTACGGGATCGGCAGCGTCTGCGCCGCCTTTGACGCGCGGGGCGTCACACCGCGCTGGCAGGGCACCGACGCGCTCGCCTCGCAGTACGCCACGCCGGTGTTCGTCGCGGGCAGCCTCTATGCCATCGATGGCCGCGACGACGTGCCGCCGACGAGCCTCGTCTGCCTCGATCCTGCCACGGGGAAGGTGCGGTGGCGGGAGGAGGGATTCGGCTACGGCACGCTGCTCGTCGCCGACGGAAAGATCGTCATGACGAAGACCGACGGCGAGGTGCTCCTCGTGCGGCCTGATGCCACGCGGCTCGACGTGCTCGCGCGGGCGCGGCCGTTCGCGGGCGACGTCCGCGGCGGCCCGCTGCGTGCCCTGCCGGC
>JBAXOU010000139.1:0-8986 GCA_037133115.1 Planctomycetota bacterium
ACGGCGTTGGGCTTGGACGGCAGCCACAGAAGCCGACCGGCCGTAAGGCCGCGGGAAGAAGTCGGGGCGATTTCGGGGTTTCGGCGGACTGGGGGGACTGCTACCGTTCCGCCCCCTGAGAGGTCCGCGACGGCTATGTACAAACTCCTCCTCTGCTGGCGATATCTCCGCACCCGTTGGATTGCGCTGGCGAGCATCGTCAGCGTGACGCTCGGGGTGGCGACGATGATCGTCGTCAACGCCGTCATGGCCGGCTTCTCATACGAGATGCAGACGAGGATCCACGGCATCCTCTCCGACCTCGTGTTCGAGAGCCATTCGCTCTCCGGGTTCCAGGACCCGCAGTGGCACATGGACGAGATCAAGCGGGCTGCCGGCGACGACATCGTGGGCATGACGCCTACCGTGGCGGTGCCGGCGATGCTCAACTTTCAGGTTCGTGGCCAGTGGATCACGCGGCAGATCATGCTGATCGGGATCGACGCGGCCACCCACGCGCAGGTGAGTGACTTCGGCCGCTATCTCCAGCATCCGGCCAACCGCGGCCAGCTCTCGTTCGGCCTCCGCGATGGCGGCTACGACACCGTCGACAGCCAGTCGGATACGACCGTGCCCACGCGGCCGGCGCTTGAGGGAGCCGGCTGGCCGCATCGCCGCATGCGGGTGGAGCGGGAGCGAGTCTGGCGAGAGAAACTCGACGCCGACCGTCGCGCGGGCGAGGGCCCTGAGGCAGCCGCCGCCGAACCCTCCCGATCGGTCGACCAGCAGGTCGACGCGGTGCTCGCCGCCACGACCGCCGACGCTTCGCCTGCGGCCGCTGAGGACGGTGGTGATCTCGCCGCGCCGCCCGCAACCGCCGACCCGTTTCGGCAGGCGCGGCCCATCGAGGGCACGCGGATGGACCCGGCAAATGAGCAGTTCACCGGCATCGTTCCCGGTATCGGCCTGGCGAGTTTTCGCGACAACGCCGGCACCGACAGATTCCTCGTGCTGCCCGGCGACGATGTGAAGATCACCTTCCCCACCTCGGGCACGCCGCCGAAGGCGGTCAGCGACACCTTCACGGTCGTCGACTTCTACGAGAGCAAGATGAGCGAATACGACTCGAACTTCGTGTTCGTGCCGATCGCGGCGCTGCAGCGGATGCGAGGGATGATCGACCCGCAGTCGGGCCTGGCAAGTGTCAACTCGATCCAGATCAAGCTCCGCGAGGGGGCCGATCTCGACCGGGTTCGCGACACGCTTCGCAAGGTGTTTCCTGCGGATCTCTACGCCGTCTCCACCTGGCGGGACAAGCAGGGGCCGCTCCTCGCAGCGGTCGACATGGAGATGTCGGTGCTCAATATCCTGTTGTTTCTGATCATCGCCGTGGCGGGATTCGGAATCCTGGCGATCTTCTTCATGATCGTCGTCGAGAAGACGCGAGACATCGGCATCCTCAAGTCGCTTGGCGCCTCGGCCAGCGGCATCGGCGGCATCTTCCTGGGCTACGGCCTGTTTCTCGGCATCGTCGGAGCGGGAGCCGGCCTGGCCCTTGGCCTCTCGATCGCCTGGAACATCAACACGATCCGCGCCGGCGTGGAGTGGTGCACGGGGGAGCGGGTCTTCGATCCCTCGATCTACTACTTCTACCGCATCCCCTCGATCGTCCATCCGTTCACGGTGCTCTGGATCATCGTGGGTGCCGTCGGGATCGCCGTCGGCTCGAGCGTGCTGCCGGCCCTCCGAGCGGCACGGCTGCACCCTGTGGAGGCGCTGCGGCATGATTGAGACACCCCCGGCGATCCTCCGCGTTCGCGACCTTCGCAAGAACTACCGGTCCGGCGAGACCACGCTCGAGGTGCTTCGCGGTGTCGACTTCGACCTCGCCGCCGGCGAGTTCGTGTCGATCGTGGGCCAGAGCGGCTCTGGCAAGAGCACGCTGCTGCACCTCATGGGCCTGCTCGACGCGGCCGACTCGGGCTCCGTCGAACTCGACGGCACGCAGATCGACGGGCTCTCGTCGGCCCGCCGCGACCGGCTGCGCAACACCGCCGTCGGCATGGTCTTCCAGTCGTACCACCTGCTACCCGAACTCGACGCCCTGGAAAACGTGCTCGCCCCCCTGATGGTGCGGCACGGTGTGCTGGAGTGGCTGCGGGTTCGCCGCGAGGCTCGCGACGCCGCGCGGGCACTCCTTGATCGCTTTGGTCTCGGCGGCCGCCTGCGGCACAAGCCGCGGCAGCTTTCCGGTGGCGAGATGCAGCGGGTGGCGATCGCCCGGGCGCTCGTCACGCGGCCGCGGGTGCTCTTGGCCGATGAACCAACGGGCAACCTCGACGAGGCCACGGGTGCCGGAATCCTCGACACGCTCTGCGAGTTGAACCACGCCGACGGGCTTTCTATAGTGCTTGTCACCCACGACGCGGCTGTCGCCCGGCGGGCCGACCGGATCGTGCGGTTGGCGGCGGGCCGCGTCGACCACGCCCCGCAGGCCCTCGATCAGTCGGCACACGCTGGTCAGGCTGCCCGGCGGAAGGCGGGCTGAGTCATTTTCCGGCGGCGGGTCACGTCCGCCCTCACGCTCCTCGCACGTCAGGAATCTTTGCCATGTCGCGGATCATCTTCATGAACGATCGCCTCGTCCCCGAGGAGCAGGCGGTCGTGAGCGTGTTTGACCACGGCCTGCTCTACGGCGACGGCGTGTTCGAGGGCCTGCGGAGCTACGCCGGCAAGGTGTTTCGGCTCGAGGAGCACCTCGACCGGCTCTACGACAGCGCCCGGGCGATCTGCCTGGAGATTCCGCTGGCCAAGGCGGCCGTGGCAAAGGCGGTGGTCGATACGCTCACTGCCAACAACCTCGCCGACGGCTATGTCCGGCTGGTGGTCACCCGCGGCGCCGGCAGCCTCGGGCTCGATCCCAACAAGACGAAGCACCCGCAGGTGATCGTGATCGCCGATACGATCAGCCTCTATCCGCGGGAGTTCTACGAGAAGGGGCTCAGGATCGTGACCGCCGCCACGCAGCGGACGCAGTCGGCCGCCCTTTCGCCCCGGATCAAGTCGCTCAACTATTTGAACAACATCATGGCCAAGCTCGAGGGCCTGCAGGCGGGCTGCGTCGAGGCGTTGATGCTCAACCACAAGGGCGAAGTGGCCGAGTGCACGGGCGACAACCTGTTCGTCGTCCGTGGCGGGAAGCTGCTCACGCCGCCGCCCGATGCTGGGATCCTTGAAGGGATCACCCGCGGCGCCGTCATGGAACTCGCCGGAGCGGCCGGCATCGACTGCCGCGAGGTCACGCTCGTGCGGCACGACCTCTACACCGCCGATGAATGCTTCCTCACCGGCACGGCGGCCGAGGTGATTCCGGTCGTCGAGATCGACGGCCGCAAGGTGGGGGCGGGCGTGCCCGGGCCGGTCACGAAGCGGCTCACCACAGACTTCCACGCGCTGGTGCGGCAGTAGTCGTTGGCCGTCAGGCCGGCCACGAGCAGCGGACGGCGAATATGGCGGCACATGCAGGGTCGCCGCTATCGCGGCGGGCCGCGAGCCGGGCCGCGATCGCCTCAGCTTCCGCGAGCGTGCGGGTGAGCGTGAAGCAGGCGCTACCGCTGCCCGTCAGTCGAGGCGCGAAGCCGCCGGCCTCGGCGAGTGCCGTCAGCAGCCGGTCGATCTCTGTCGAGAGGATTCGCGCCGGCGGTTGCAGGGCGTTGCTCATCAACGGCACCGCCGCGGCGAGTCCGCCCGTCGCCAGCGCCTTCACGAGTCGGTCGGCGTCGCCAGTCCGGGTAGCGTCGGGCACGCAGCGGCCGTAGACCGCGGCGGTGGAAAGTCCCGTGGCCGGGCAGGCGATCACGGCGGCGATGTCGGCGAGGCCCGCGACCGGCTCAATCCGCTCGCCGCGTCCCGAGGCGATCGCGGCGCCGCCGGCGAAGAACCAGGGCACGTCGCTACCGATGCCTGCGCCGACTGCCGCAAGCCGTTCCGCGGTCCAGTCGAGCTGCCAGAGCATCGCCGCGGCGCGAATCATCGCGGCGGCGTCACTCGACCCACCGCCGAGGCCGGCACCCGACGGAATCCGCTTCACGAGATCAACGTCGAGGCCAGTGGTGACGCCGGCCTCCACCGCGAGCCGTTCGGCAGCACGGACGACGAGGTTCGTACCGTCGGTCGGCACGTCGCGGGCGAGCGCGGCACCCGGTCCACGGGCGAGGTCGCCGGCGTACGCCACCCGCAGCATCACGCCCGGCTCGGCCCGCAGCCGTACGTGGAGTGTGTCGGCCAGCGACACCGGCACCATCAGGCTTTCAATCTCATGAAAGCCGTCGGCACGCCGCGCAAGAACCGCAAGCGAGAGGTTGAGCTTGGCCGGCGCCAGGATCGTCAGGCCGTCCGCCGCAGATCCATCGGCTTCGGGTAGATCGCTCACCGCCAGTTGGACACGAACCAGAGCGTTCCGAGCGCCAGGGCGAGCCCGATCGCCACGAGGACCGCGAGGAGCACCGAGATGCTCCTGCCAGCCCAGAGATCTTCGTCGATCATCTCCATGCGGGATGACTTGTCGAACGAGCCGTTCCAGACGGGGAACGCCCGCTCGTCGTAGACCCATTGCGTCCGTTCTTCGTCGTTCTTCTGGTTCATGGCGGGGGCCTGCACTCGATCGGCCGGACGGCGGGATATGATGCCGTATCCGTCGAAATGTACCCCGCATTCCCAGCACCCGCCAGTGCTCTTACGCCCGTCCGATGGCCACTGACCCAGCATCCTTGAACGTCATCGCCTCCCCGGCCGCCCAGCAGCGGCACGTGCTCGATCCCGCCTCGGGGCTCGCGGTCTGGCTGGGGCAGCGAGGCCAGCCCGCCTGGCGGGCCGCAGCGATCCGCCGGTGGCTGCACGGCCGCCGGGCGGCGTCCTTCGCCGACATGACCGATCTGCCTCGCGATCTGCGGGCCGATCTTGATGCCGACTTCCGAATCTGGACGACCACCATCGCGGTGCACCAGCGGGCTGACGATGGCACGGAGAAACTCCTTCTCCAACTCACCGACGGCCAGCGAATCGAGTGCGTGCTGCTCCGCGACGGCGACCGCCGCACCGTGTGCATCAGCTCGCAGGTGGGCTGCGCGATGGGCTGTGTATTCTGTGCCAGCGGGATCGACGGCGTGATCCGAAACCTGACCACCGGCGAGATCGTCGAGCAACTGCTGCGGCTCGCGGCACTGCTGCCGGCCGACGAGCGGCTCAGCCACATCGTGGTGATGGGGATGGGCGAGCCGCTGGCCAACCTCGACCGGCTCTTGCCGGCGCTGGCGGAGGCACAGGACCCGCAGGGGCTCGGCATCTCGCAGCGGCGGATCACCGTCTCGACCGTCGGCTTACCGCCGGGCATCGACCGGCTCGCGGCAGCCAATCCCGGCTACCACCTTGCGGTGAGCCTGCATGCGGCCGACGACGACCTACGAACACGGCTCGTGCCGGTCAACAAGGCGATCGGCCTGGCCGACGTGATGGCCGCCGCTGACCGCTACTGGGAGACCTCGGGTCGGCGGCTGACGTTTGAGTATGTGCTGCTCGGCGGCGTGAACGATTCGCCGGATCATGCGGCCGACCTTGCACGGCTGATGGGCCATCGGGCGGCGCTGGTCAACGTGATTCCCTACAACACCGTGGCCGGGATGCCCTGGAAGGAGCCGACGCAGCACGCCCGCGAGCGGTTTCTCGACGTGCTCCGCGACGCTGGTGTCAATGTGCAGGTCCGTCGCCGCAAGGGAGCCCGCATCGACGCCGCCTGCGGCCAGCTCCGCCGGGCCGCCGCGGAGGCGACCTGACGCACTCGCGCGCTGCTCGCCCGTGAATCGCGATCGACAGAGGCCCAGCGAACGACGACCCAGGAGACGGGGAACTCGGGGCTGCCCGTGCCCGAGAGCCGGCGTTGCTTTCTTCGCGCAGCCAGGATGGCGGAGCGGAGAAAGCATCGAGCGAGCGCAGCCCAGGATGGGCGCAGCGAGCGTCCGGCGACGGGCATGGGCAGCCCCGAGCGGCGGAGGCCACAGAGTCCCCATCGCTTACGCGATTGGGCTTCCTGGGAGCGAGCGTCCGGCGACAGTTACGCCAGCCAGCTCACGAGCCAGACGGCAACCAGCACGCCGCCGAGGATGCCGCCCAGCCAGCCGACCCACTCGAGCGTCGCCCGCCGGATCGCGGCGGAGTCCTCGTGGTGCGTGGCCGCGAATACGACCGCCGCCGCGAGCACGAGCGGGAGCCCGTAGACAACGCCGGGAATGCGATCGAAGACAGTGGCGACGAGCGGCGCGAGGGGCATCATGGCTGCTTGTCCTTCTCGTCACGCGGCGTCGGGTGCATCGGGCCCGACCAGGCGTCGTAGATCACCAGTACGTTGAGCATTCCGGCAAGCATCGTGTAGAGCGTGCCGATCTCGAAGAACCGGCCCAGCCGCTTGTGCCACATCGAGACCTGGTCGGCCGGCCTGCGGTCGAGCATGCCTGGGGGTGGAGACGGCCGGAACTGCTGCCACGGAGGCAGGGGACGGAAGTCGTCGGCGTCGATGTCGGGGTCGGTCTTCACGAGCGCTGCGGCGTAGGCCTGTGACACCGGCTGGCCGCGGGAGAGCGGCGGGGCCATGAACGTGCTCAAGAACGCGGGCTGCTTCGCCGGCCCGTCGAGGCGCCACGACTGGATCATGGCCGGGATGGCGGCGGCCCCGATGCCAGCCTGGCAGATGAAGGCCCACCGCTTGTCGCCCGGCTTCCACGAGGCATAGACCACCCGCCCATCGCCGAGCCACACGCCGGCGAGGAACGTCGGCACGAGCGTCGCCATGAAGAGGAGGCCCTTGAATCGCCGTCCTTGGACGATCTGGCCGAGGCCGGGCACGAGCCACGAGAGGAATGCGGCGAGGGCCGGGCTCTTCAGGTCGATCGTCGAGCCGTCGTCGGGCGAGATCGCGACCACGCGTCCGGACGCGATTGGTTCCTGCTTTCCCAACACTCGGCTCCTACGTCTGCGGCGGACGACACGTGACCCGCGAGTGTAGGCAAAACCGTGCGGGGAGCGTCAGCCCCAGAGTTGCCGCACGGCCCTGACCGTGGAAGGCGCGGCTGCGGACGGCGTGGCCATGTGATCTGTAGCCATGCGATCCGCAGCCACGTGCGGCGGCTCGTCACCGGGAACCAGTTCCCGCCAGGCGCGTTCGATGGTCCCCGCCTCGACACGTTCCAGGCCCTCGCCGGCGGCCGCGACCGCCGCCAAGCGGGCGAGTCGGCAGGCCGTGCGTGGCACGCCCGCTGCGAACCGTGCGAGCGTCTCGACGGCCGCCCCGGAAAAGCAGTCGTTGTCCGCTCCGACTCGGTCGAGGGCGGAGGCTATGTGTGCCGCAACGTCGTCGATGGTCCATGGCGATAGGTCGATCCGCACGGCGGAACGGTGCCGGATCGCGTCGGGAACGGAGGCAAGCCCCGTCGGCGTGGTCGTGGCGATCACGCACGTCGAGGCGAACCGTGGCTCGCCGGCTGCGACCAGCCGGGCGACGCCGTCGATCGCATCGGACGGGGCGTGGTCAAGGTCATCGAAGACGAGGACGGTCGGCCGCTCCATCAGCGTGTTCTCGCGGAGCCGGTTTTCGAGCTTGAGCCACGGCCGCACGGCTTCGCCACGGCTGGCTGGGTCGAGTGGCAGCCGGGCGAGCAGGAGGTCGAGCCACTCTCCTTCGGGAAGGCCGCGGAGCGAAAGCACGACCGTCTCCGCACCGAGCCCGCCGAGCCGCCGGGCGGCGGTAGCAGCGAGATGGCTCTTCCCCATGCCGGGATCGGCCACGACCAGCCCGCACCGCTGCCGCTTCTCCAGCAGCCACTCGATTCGGGCGAGCGCCTCCTCGTGGGAGGGCGCGGCGTGGAATGCGGCGGGGTCGAGCCCGCCGTCGAAAGCCGCCGCCGCCAGAAGAAGTCGATCGCGTACCATGGCCGCAGTGTAGCGGTGGCTTCGCGACGGGTCAGGAGAGACTTCGCCGCATTTTTTGGCGTTGCAGACCGTCGTGTCGTGAGACGGACGATTCCATGAGCGAGCGATTCTTTCTATCGATGCCGCCCCGCGATGCCCGGGCGGTGCTCGTGGGCGACGAGGCCCGGCACCTTGCCCGCGTGATGCGGTGCGCGGTTGGCGACGAGGTCGTGGTCTTCGACGGCAGAGGCACGTCGTGGCGGGCGCGGGTGGCGTCGATCGGCCGCGACGAGGTGGGGCTCGATCTCGGCGAGGCCATGACCGCGTCGCGACCGACGCGCGTGCCACTCACCCTCGCCGTGGCCCTGCCCAAGGGCGAGCGGCAGAAGTGGCTCGTCGAGAAACTCACGGAGCTTGGCGTCGATCGGCTCGTGCCGCTGGCCACGGTCCGCGGAGTCGCCGAGGCGACTCCCGCCGCCGTCGAGCGACTCTCCCGCGGCGTGATCGAGGCCTGCAAGCAGTGCGGCCGCGATGCACTCATGCAGATTGGCGGGCCGAAGAGCGTCGCCGAGATCGTGCACGACGCCGGAAGTGGCGTTATGCTTGTCGTCGCCGATCGCGACGGGCTGCCGCTCGAGATGGTCGTCGAGGAAGGCCGGTCGGTTGTCGCGATCGTCGGTCCCGAGGGTGGTTTTACCGTTGAGGAACTCGCGACGGTCGAGGCTGCCGGGGGGCGGCGGGTGTCGCTTGGGCCGCATGTGCTTCGCATCGAGACCGCGGCGGTCGCGCTGGCAGCACGGCTGGCGTGAGCGAGTTCGTGATTGGAGGACGACGCGTCTCCGCCATGCTCATCGTTCCGCTTGCGCCCGTCGCCAACCGGCGGGTAGCCGCCGGCGGAGGTAGCCGGCGGCTAGTGCCGCGGCGGCGGCGAGGCCCGTGGAGGGTTCGGGCACGGCAGCAATGCCAAGTGCTCCCGGGGGCACATTGTAGTTGCCGGTGTCGTAGAGGCCGGTGCCGAAGAAGTCGGCGGCGTCTTGAATGTCCACGA
>JBAXOU010000140.1:0-8982 GCA_037133115.1 Planctomycetota bacterium
CGGCCGGCAGCAGCCGGCTCGCGAACGAAAACGACCGGCTGTGCCGGCGGATCGATTCTCGGGCCGCCGTCGCGGCGTCGTCGTTCCCGAGCCCGCTAGCCGGTGACGACATGGAAGTCCGCGGCGATCGTGTCGCAGGTCGCCTTGGCGGAGTTGACCACCCCGGGCACGCCGGCGCCGGGGTGGGTGCCCGCTCCGGCCAGGTAGAGCCCGGGGATGTCCGGGTCGCGGTTGTGCGGGCGGAAGTAGGCGCTCTGCGTGAG
This sequence comes from Planctomycetota bacterium, assembly GCA_037133115.1. GTDB lineage: Bacteria > Planctomycetota > Planctomycetia > Pirellulales > UBA1268 > QWPN01. Next base: position 264 of record JBAXOU010000140.1, read on the forward strand.
CTTCGGCGCCACCGAGAAGGCCGACCCCTGGTAGGAACTGAACTTGGCCGCGAAGTCGGCGGGCGTGAAGTGGCGGCGGGTCACGATCGATTCCCGTAGGCCAGGCAGGCGCTGCTCGAGCGCGGCAAGGATCGTGTCGCCATACCCTGTGGCGATCGCATCCCAATCAATCGCCGCGTTGCCGAGGTGAGGCACGGGGCTGAGCACGTAGAACGCCTCGCACCCCGGGGGCGCCATGCCCGGGTCGGTGATCGTGGGGGCGTGCAGGTAGAGGCTGAAGTCATCGGGCAGCCGCGGGCCGCGAAAGATGTCGCGCACCAGTCCCTGAAACCGCGGCCCGAACAGGATCGTGTGGTGGGCGAGTTCCGGATACCGCCGATTGGTGCCGAAATAGAGCACGAACAACGACATCGACCAGGACATCCGTTCGAGCCGCCGCTGCCGCCGCTCGGCCCCGGCGACGCCGCGGTAGAGTCTGGCGTAGGTGTGATGGACGTCGGCGTTCGAGACGACGACGTCGAACGCCTCAGGCGGCAGGCCGGCGGCGTGGACGACATGCTGCGGTGCCTCTGGGCCGGGCTGCAGCGCGATGCGATCGACCGGGGCCCCGAGCCGGAGCGTGCCGCCGAGATCCTCGAACAGACGCACGAGCCCGCGCACGAGCGCCCCCGTGCCTCCCTCGGGAAAGAAGACTCCCCACTTCCGCTCGATCCAGTGGATCAGCGTGTAAATGGAGCTTGTGTCGAGCGGGTTGCCGCCCACGAGCAGCGGGTGGAAGCTGAAGGCCTGCCGGAGGTGCTCGTCCTTCACGAAGCTGGAAACCTGGGCGTAGACACTGCGATCGGCCCGCAAGCGGGCCAGGTGCGGCGCGGCCCTGAGCATGTCGGTGAAACTCAGGAACGGGACGGCCCCGAGTTCCTCGTATCCCTTCTCGAAGACCCTCCTCGTGTAGTCGGCGAACCGCCGATAGCCGTCGACATCGCCGGGGCTCACGCGGCGGACCTGCTCGATCAGCCCAGCCTCGTCGGCGACGTAATCGAATGAGACGCCGTCGCTCCACTGGAGTCGGTAGAGCGGCGTCACCGGCAGCAGGCGGACATAGTCCTCCATCCGCCGCCCAGACAGTTCAAACAGCTCCTCGAGGCAGTGCGGAGCGGTGATCACGGTCGGCCCGGCATCGAAGATGAAGCCGCCGTCCTCGAACACGCTTGCCCGTCCACCCGGCTGGTCGTGGGCCTCGTAGCAGACCGTGTCAAAGCCCATCGACTGTAGGCGGATGGCCGCCGCAAGGCCGCCGAAGCCGCTGCCGATCACGGCCGCCCGACGCCGCGGGCCGGCGGCCGCTCCACGGCTCTGCCGAACGGGGACAGCCGCCACGCTCATCAGCTCGCCTCCGCCCCGGTCGGCTGCGAGGCGACCCGCAGAATCTCAGCCACCTCGGCGAGCACACCGGCCCGGCTGTCGCCGTCGGTCGCGCCGGTCAGACGATCCGTCGCCCGCCGGAGCCGGGCGTGAATCGCCACAGCCCCAGGCTCTCTGGTCATCTCCAGCAGGTCTTTGGCCAGCGAGCGGAGCGCAGCCGACCGCGGGTGCAGCCCGGTGAGCTGCCGCTGCACCGCGGCAAACTCCTCCGCGGGGAGCCGGTCCGCGGCCCATGCCCAAACCCACGTGACCCGCCGGTTCCGCAGGTCGTCGCACCGCTCGGCCCCGTCAACGAACTCGACGAGTTCGTCGAGGTCGTTCTTCATCTGCAGGCAGATGCCGACCCGGCAGCCAAAGGCGGCCACGGCCCGGAGGGTCTGCGGATCTCCCGCCGCGGCATGGGCTCCGCACCAGGCGGCGAGCGACACGAGGCGGCCGGTCTTCCACCGCGAAATCGCCAAGGCGGTCGCGTGCGCCTGCCGGGGCGTCACCTCGTCGATCCGCGTCGAGAGATCGATGGCTTGTCCCTCGTGGCACTGGCGGGCCACCTCGATGAACCTCCTGAGCACCGCGGCCGACCGGGCCGGATCCTCGAAGGCGGCCCCGGCGAGTTCCAACGCCCTGAAATACATCCAGTTGCCCGCGTTGACCGCGCGGGCCGGCCCCACCACCTGGTGGAGCGCGGGCTGGTCTCGTCGCGTCAGCGAGCCATCTTCGAAGTCGTCGAGGACGAGCGACCCCGCGTGCAGCATCTCGACGGCGTCGATGATCGAGGCCGGAGCATCGCCCCGCCCACCGGCAAACTCATAGGCCCGCTGGAGCAGGGCCGCCCGGAACCGCTTCCCGCCGACGCCGGGATAAAGGTCGGGGGCAAGTTGGAGCGCCTTCGACCAACCGTGCCGCGTGCGGGCGGTCTGGTGCGAGCGGCCGGCGAAACCGAGCGGATTGATGATCATGTCAGCCCCGGACCTGAAGCGGGAAGAAAAGACCTGGCGAAGCGAAGCGGCGCCAGGCCGCTCGGCGGCCGCCCGATGACGATCCGAGCGGCGTCGGAGATCGTGAAGCGGTGGGCGTAGAACCGCGCGATTCGCTCCTCGGAAAGCACTCCATAAAACCGCCGAAAAATCTTCCAGCGGTCACGGGGCGTGACGAGGCAGAACAGCAGCCGGTTCAGAAATCGCGAGAATCCTCGCCGCAGCGAATCTCCAGCCGCCGCTGTGGCGAGATCGTCGGCAATCCGCTCAGGGGCCGCGCGGGCGACGATGTCGGCGAACCGGACCGCCAGCGGCATCGAGTATCCCGTGGCGGCGTGATACCAGCCGCCCGCGTACCCGCCGGCGACCGACGAGCCCAGGGTCTGACAGGGGGCCACGTAGGGCATGGGCAAGCATCCCCGCTCGGTCCGCAGTCGTTCGGTGGCATCCACGCCGGCCTCTGCGAGCCGCGCGGCGATCAGCGATTCCGCCCGCGCTTCGTCGCAGGTGGGCTCGTTGCCGAAGCGGGTGTATTCCAGCAGCACGCGATCGGGGCCGAAGGGAAGTTCGTAGAGAAACTCGAAGCCGCAGGCCTGATCCTCCCGAACGTCCATCACGGTCGGCTCCGTCGCCGGCCAGCGGGGACCGACCCGAAACTCGTGCCCGATGAATGACTGGTATCCCGCGCCCTGCGGCAGGCCGGGCGACGCTGTCCGCCCGCGACAGTCGATGACCGTCGCGGCCTCGATCGGGGAGCCGTCGCCGAGCCTCACGCGGGTCGGCGAAACGATCTCACACGTCTCGCCACTGCGAATGACGAGCGCTCCGCGGCCGGCCGGCTGTTCCGCCTGGATCGCCTTCGCCCGGATCACCAGCCGGCGCGTCGCCTCGCGGAGACCGTCGGACGAGATCGTGGCATAGGGAATCCCCACCCGGCGAGACAGCCCGGGAAACCGGACGAGATACCCTGGCCACCGGTGGGCGACCAGCGGGTCGAACCAGACGCGGGCGTGCTCTGGAATGTCCGACTCGTGGAACGACCAGGTGTGGTTTCCGCAGAGGTCGCCCCCCCGCTCGACGAGCAGGACCCGGGCATCGGGCCGGTGATGCGCGATTGCATGCGCCAGCAGGCAGCCCTGGAGGCCGCCGCCGACGATCACGTGGTCGAAGTGCCCGGGGAGGGTCATGCGGCCCCCCTCAACTCGACCGCCTGAGCGGCACGATTGCGGCTCAGTTGGTCGATCACCGGGCCGGCCCCGTGCAGCAACAGATGTGGCAGGGCGACGGCGCTCAAGCCGACGAACGTGGCCCGGATCAGCGTGTCGTTCCAGGTCGGAGCCCGCAGCACGAGGCAGGTCGCACAACCAACCAGGCCGATCGCCAGAGCCGTCATCGGAGCCAGGCTCGCCGCCAGCTGCCACCAGCCCTCGCCCAGTTCACGCCGCAGTCGTCGCAGGCCGCGGACGGAGTGCCAGCCGCAGAAGTAGATCAGGAAGCCCACGACAGGGTTTGCCCAGGCGAACAACAGCACGAGGGAGGCGACCATGAACGTGTCGAGGAGCAGCACCCGCCGCCTGCGTCCCTCGCTCGCGATCGCCAGCAGCGCCTGCCAACCCCACGCGACGCCCGCGATCGCCAGCATCACCCACGAGCAGGCCACCAACGCATCAACAGCCCATTGGATCTCCGGCGCGAATCCGCGCGGTGCGGTCAGCGAGAGAATCCGCACGACTTCGTCGGTCTGCAAGGCGACCGGAACCCAAATCACCAAGCCGCCTCGGGCCACGCGGAAGGCCTGCCGGAGAGGTTTCGCTCCGCGCTGGCCGAGCGCCAGATCCGGTTCCTCCTGGCCGAAGTGCCAGGCAGAGGCGAGGAAGAACACGAGGATCGTAGCCGCAGGCGCGAGAAACCACCCGAGCACGACGGCCCCGGCGATCGCCAGATACCCCACTAGAAACGCGCTCCACCACGCCGGCCCAAGGAGCGGTTCGAGCCGCGACCGGGCGAAGCGGTGGTCGGCCGCCCCGTGGGGCAGGCCGACCACCGCGACGAGCAGGGCCAGCACGCTCCCGACCGCCAAGCCCGCGGTGGCAGAAAAAAAACACGCGGCCCCGATCATTGCCCAGGCGAGCAAGGTTATCGAGGCCGCGTGCATGTCATCACTCTCGTGGCTGAGAGGTCGGGCCGATCAAGCGTATGACGCCTCGCCACCGGCCTTCTTGCTGCTCTTGGCCCGAGCGATGAGATAGATCAGCACGCCGAACCCCGCCTTCGCGGTCATGTCAGCGATTGCGTAGCCGACTTGGAGGGCGACGATGCCATTGGAGCCGGCGATCCCACCCGCGGCATCAGCAAGACCGGCCTTCGCCCGCAATGCGTCCGGCGTCCCGCCTAACGCATAGGCGATCGGGTACACGGCCCACGTGACGAGGATGACGAGCCGGGCGATCTCGAGCAGCCTGCGAGCCGCAGGCGGCTGGGTGTCGAGCGAGTTCGTGAGTTCCGTCCAGAGCAGGTAGAGGATGTAAAAGAAGGGGATCGACGACAGGCCGCCCCACATGACCCGCTCACCCCACTTGTTCGGATCGGCGATCACCTCACCCGGATAGCCCAGGGCGATCATCGCAGCCGCCGCGATCACGAGCCGGGTCAGCAGGCTCTTGGCCTTCCCCTCGGGCAACCGCAGGACCGCCACCAGTTCCACCATCAAGAGCGGCACGGTCAGGATCCAGTCGGCGTAGCGATAGAAATCGTTGAAGGCCGCGCCGGTACCCACGTATCCCGCCCCGCCATCCGCCAGCTTGTAGGCGTCGTGCCAGCTGTGCCGGATCATGAAGTAGTGGTAGCAGGCGATCGCGACCACCAGCCCCGAGACCGTCAGCGCCGGCCGGTATTCCGGATCGACGTTCAGCCGCGACAAAAACAAGAACAACGCCGCCGCCCCCATGGTGGCGACCGTCATCGAAAAGATATTGTCGACCGCGTTGTACTGGAAGATCGACAGGCTCGGCATGGCCGCCGCCAAAACAAAGACGCCATTGATCATCGAATCACCTTCTTCAAGGGTAGAGATGTGAAAGATCCACGCATTGATCGTGGCCGTAAGGGGTCCCCCGGCCGCGTATGGTAGCAGTTCCCCGTGCCGAAGCAACAATCAGCCCGAAACGCCGCACGTGCCTCCTGAGATCCGGTCGGAGGCGTATGCTTCCCTTGATTCCTCTGTGAGTCAGCCTAGGTGCGTCCACGGGACGCCGAGAATTTGGACGAGGGACACGGGAATCGCGTCATCGACCCCGCCCGGAGCCCCCCCATGGTGAGTTCGATCCGCGGCTTCCTTGTCGCCGTATTCGACGCGCTCGATAGTCCGTCGGCGCGATTACGGCTTGAACGAGCCGTCGTGGTGGCCGCCGCCATGGGTTTCCTCGTGCATCTGGCGGTGATCGGTGTCGCCCGTTCCCTGCCCGAACTGCCGCAGACACTCTTCGAGGGGCTCGACAAAAGTCCGCTGCACGCGGTCTACACCCCCTTCAGCGTGATCCTGTTCTACGAAGTCGTGCTGCTGGTGTTTGCGCTGACCGCCTCGCATACCGGCGAGATCGCCATGCAGTATCAGATCGTCTCGTTGATCGTCGTCCGTCGGGTGTTCAAGGACATCGGCAGCTTCAGTGAACTGGAAAACTGGCTGGCCGAGCCCGAGGCTGTGAGGGCTGTGCTGCTCGACATGGGTGGCGCCTTGCTGATGTTCATGATCGTCACCGGCTTCACATTTCTTCGTGACATGACGCCAAAGACGACGATCCACCGCGACCTGCAGGGCTTCATCGCGCTCAAGAAGGGCGTGGCGTTGCTCCTCCTGGTGGTCTTGGTGGTACTGGCGGCGGTCAATCTGGGCAGTTGGCTCGGTGTGATCAGGGGTCTGCCGGCGGCACCGGCCGACGTCGACTTCTTTTTCTTTCCCCGGTTCTTCGAGTTCATGATCTTCACCGACGTGTTTCTGTTGATCGTGTCGCTCGCCTACTACGAGCGGTATGAATACGTGTTTCGCAACGCCGGATTCGTGATCTCCACGGTCTTGCTCCGGGTGTCGCTCTCCACGCCCAAGCCATACGATCTGCTGCTGGCGTTGATCGCGATGCTCTACGGGGTCGCCGTGCTCGGCGTGTTCGCCTGTTACTCGGCGATGCCGAAACCCTCCGAAAAGCGCCACGGGGCGTAACGCCGCCACGCCGGGCTGCCGACGACGATTCGCCGGCGCTGCGTCGGCGAGCATGGAGCGTGTGCGGACAAGATGGCGTAGATTGAAAGCATGGCTGCCAGACGACCCGCCCCACAGGCGATTTTCCTCGACCGAGACGGCACCCTGATCGAAAACCGGCACTTCCTCCGCTCCCCGGAGGGGGTCGCGCTGCTGCCGGGCGTGCGAGAGGCACTCGCACGGGTCCGCGATACGGGTGCGAAGCTTTTCCTCTTCACCAACCAATCGGGAGTCGGCCGTGGGTATTTCACGCTCGCCGACGTCGAGGCTGTGAATCGGCGAATGATCGAGGTGCTCGGTTTCGGCAAAGACCTGTTCGCCGGGATCTGCATTGCCCCGGAACGGCCCGACGAACCGGCGGTCTATCGAAAACCCTCTCCGCGGTTCATCCACGAAACGCTTGCGGAGCACGGCTGGGCCGCCGAGGCGGCCTGGATGGTGGGCGACTCGCCATCCGACTGGGAGGCGGGGTGCAACGCGGGCGTCTGTACCGCGGCGATCGTGCCCGACGAGAAGGCGGATTTTGATCGGGCGCGGTGGCCGACGATGGGCGTAGAGGCCTATCCGAGCCTCCTCGAGTGGGCGTCCGCCGTATTTGGCTAGATCGCGGGCGACCTCTGCGTTGTGCCAGGTTCAGGGGCCCCCGGCTGCGGCCCAGTTCAGAGCTGTCGCAGGAGCACCCAGATTCCCAGTTTCGGGGTATCGAGTTTCCCAATTATTGCGAAATGCGAGCGGGCAATTCGCAGACTTGGCGAAAGTGATTTCCCAGTATTCGCGAAAGCCACCAGCCGCTACAAAGCGGTGAATCTGTTGTTTTGTGCGTAAAATTAGGGTGATTGACGAGATACCACAGTTTTTTGGGTTATCCGGCACGCTGTTTGCTAGCTGGGTAAAGGCATCGCGGCGTATGACGCGTCGCGACACCCGTTGTCCCCGTTACTGAAGGATCCATGATGTTTCGTTCGCTCGCTTGCTCCGTTGCCCTCGCGGCGGCCGCTCTCCTGTTTACAGTGGCCACCGCTGAGGCCCAGTCCCAGCAGTACGTCTACGGCAACTATGGCACGGTCGCGACGTCGATTTTCAGCGCCACGGTCGGCTATGTGAGCCCCCTTCAAAACAACACGCTTGTCAGCCAGGGCTTCACCACGGGCACCGGGCAGTGGAACATCACGCAAGTCGACGTCGGACTCGCCGCCTCGGGCACTGGGACCACCGACCCCAAGATCTTTCTGTTCAGCGACAACTCCGGCGTGCCGGGCAGTCTCCTTTCGGAGTACTCGATCGTGAATGGCCCGATCTCAAACTCCAAGCAGACGTTCTTCTTCTCAGGCTCCTTCGTCGCGAGCCCGAGCACCAACTATTGGCTCGTCACTGGAGACGCGAACAGCCAGCAGCAGTCGTCGTTCGAGTGGTATCTCGAGGATACCGGTGCCACTCCGTCGCAGCGGAATAGTTCTGGCTTCAGCTACCTCGGCACCAAGGTGCAGAACTTCGCCGGTGCCCCGTGGACCGACACGCTCTCCGGCCTGAGCCTTCGTGTCAGTGCGGTGCCGGTGCCCGAGCCGTCGACCTACGCCTTCGCCGGCATGGCGAGCATGATTGCTGCCGGTGCCGCCGCCCGCAAGAAGTTTGCGGCCAAGCGGTAGCCTCCAGTCACACAACTTTCAGTAACGGGGTGGGCCCGGGCGTTCAACGCCCGGGCCCATTGCGTTTGATGAGGCTCTGAAGCTCGAGCGAGACCGGGCTACCGGTGCCATTCCTGAGCTTCGCAGCCTGTCGTAGCACAGGTTTTCAACCTGTGTGTCTCCGTAGCCGCAGGTTGGTAACCTGCGGTGTATCTCACCTTGACCTGCTGCCCGTGCAGGTTGCCAACCTGCACCTACTGATGCACAGGTTTTCAACCTGTGTGTCTCCGTAGCCGCAGGTTGGTAACCTGCGGTGCATCTCACCTTGACCTGCTGCCTGTGCAGGTTGCCAACCTGCACATCCTCATGCACAGGTTTTCAACCTGTATGTCTCCGTAGCCGCAGGTTGGTAACCTGCGGTGCATCTCACCCTGACCTGCTGC
>JBAXOU010000141.1:0-8972 GCA_037133115.1 Planctomycetota bacterium
GCCGCGGTTCGCCGCAGGAAACGGGTGTGAAACTGGGCTGACGTCCGGGCGCCTGGTCTGGTACTTCTCTCGTCCCCCAGAGGATCCGCTGCGTTGGCAGGAACAGGATCGACACCGGGGTGGCCAGACACGCAAAGGGAGCGACATGCTCGAAACAGGCGCTTGGATCGCCGGATGGTTCGTGGCGATGGTCGTGCTGATGTCGATCATCGAGCATCAGGTGCACTGCCGATTGATGCACAAGAAGCCCCGGAACTTCCTCGTCCGTGGCCTGCGGCTCCGGCAGAAAATGTTCACGAGCCACGCGGTCGAGCACCACACGCAGTATCGCAAGACTTTTCACGATGATCCGCTGCCGCCCGGCGAAGATCGGGGGATTCGGCTCAATGTCGTGGAGGGGCTCGTGGAGTCGCTGCCGGTGAGCCTGGTGCTTGCCTGTTTCTCGCTCTACACGCCCGCGATCATTTTTCCGATGGTGGTCTGCTTGCACCACACGATCTGGAACCTGATCCACCTGGAGATGCACAAGCCGGAGAACCGCTTCTTCTCGAAGTGGGCCGCCTACCGAGCTGTGGCGCGGCATCACTACTTGCACCATCGCTACCCCGACAAGAACTTCAACGTGGCGTTTCCGATCGGCGACTTCCTGTTTGGCACCGTCGCGAGACCGTCGGAGGCCGACCGCCAGGCGATGAAGGCCGAAGGGATCGCCGCCTAGCCAAAGCGGCATGCCGGGCCGGCGCGTCGGTGAGCGGCCCATCTGTATAGAATGGTGGGCATGCTAGTTCCCGATGCCGCCAAACGCCCTGAATCGTGCCGGTCATGCTGCTTCTGGCGGCCCGAGCCGACGGTCGGTGACGGGACCGGTTGGGGGCAGTGCCGGCGGATGCCCCCTGCACTGCCGGCAGTCCGCGACGACAAACTCGCCCTCGTGGGCATCTGGCCCCACACCGACGGCCGTGACTGGTGCGGCGAGTGGCAGCCCCGCGATCAAGCCGAAATCGTGGGTTTGCCAAGGTAAAAGCGGCATTGGGCGAGGCAACCCAGTCCCCCCGTCCCCCCGTCGGTGTTGTGGTGCGGGGAACCAAATGCTACATTTGCCTACGTTCGACAGACTTTCGTCCGCACTCTTCTCCGTCCGGGAACTGCGGTTTGTGCTTAGGCGATGGTCGATCCGTCGATGATTGGCTCGTGATCCAGTTCCCGATTTCTTGAGGTTGAGTTTTATGTCCCGGAAGATTTACGTGGGGAACCTCCCCTGGTCCACTACGTCGGCTGATCTCGAAGCAATGTTTTCTGCCCACGGCGCCGTGCAGAGCGCCGAGGTGATCTCTGACCGTGAAACAGGCCGGTCGCGCGGCTTTGGTTTCGTGGAGATGCAGACGGACGAAGGACTGCAGGCGGCGATCGCGGCCCTCAACGGGCACGAGATGAACGGTCGTCCCCTGACCGTCAACGAGGCCCGTGAGCGCACTCCGCGTGCCGGTGGCGGCGGTGGCGGCTACGGTGGCGGCGGCGGCGGTGGCCGCGGCGGCTACGGCGGTGGTGGCGGCGGCGGCGGCTACGGCGGCGATCGCTACTAGTCTCTTGTGATTCTGCGGTCGACCGAAGCGTCGTCCGATGTCGTTCAAAATCGTATCGCGGGAGCCGGGTAGACCCTGCCCGGCTCCCGCGAACGTGTTATAGTGTCGAGCCCTCGGTTTCCCGGGGCCACCCTCCCGTTCACCCATACGATCAGGTTCGAGATACCCGATGAGTTTCGCAGGACCCCGTGCCAAGTCGGCAAAGATGGCCCGTAAGAAGGCCAAGCCCCGTCCCAAGGTCAAGCGGCGTGATCCGATTTTCATCGATGGCGCACGGCCGCGGCCGATGTACGTCGACTACAAGGATCTCGAACTCCTCGGCAAACTCGTCAACCGTCAGGCGAAGATCCTGAGCCGGCGGAAGAGTGGCTGCACCGCCGCCAGCCAGCACGCTGTGACCAGCGCCATCAAGCGGGCCCGCTTCATGGCGCTGCTGCCATTTGTCGGCGAGTAGTTTGCGGCCGCCGATCGGTCGCTCCTTCAGCACGGCCGTGATGTCGTTATGGGATCGTTCACGACCCGCCGTCGCGTTGAGTTTCGCGACACGGATGCCGCCGGGATCGTCCATTTCTCGGCCTTCTTCTTCTGGATGGAGTCGGTGGAGCACGAACTGCTCCGCAGCGTCGGAGTGGCCGTGGTCGATCGCGGCGTTGACGGCGTGGATGGCGTCGTTGACGCGAGCTGGCCGCGGGTGTCGGCCTCGTGCGACTATCTCTCGGCCGTCCGCTTCGGTGACGAACTCGAGGTCAGCGTGTCGGTGGAGGCGGTCGGCCGCACGAGCGTGACCTACGCCTTCACCTTTGCTCACGACGGGCTGAGCGTTGCCCGGGGGCGGGTGGTGGCAGTTCGCTGCCTGATACGTCCCAACGCGAAGCCCGAGGCGGTTGCGATTCCCGCCGACATCGTCCACCGCCTCGACGCGCATCGTTCCACCGGCTGACACTCCACCCGTGCTCCACCTCGACCGCATCACGAAGGACTACCCCGGTGCGGACGGCCCGGTTCGCGTGCTCGACGGGGTGACGCTCTCGCTGCCGCCGGGGGGCAGCCTGGCGATCATGGGGCCGAGCGGATCGGGGAAGAGCACGCTGCTCTCGATCGTCGGCGGGCTCGAGCCGCCAACGGAAGGCCGCGTCACCCTCGACGGCGTCGATCCCTACGCGGCCGATGCCACGGCGCTGGCGGCCTTTCGGAATCGCCGCATCGGCTTCGTATTTCAGGATCACTTCCTGCTCGACGGCTGCACGGCCCTCGACAACGTGCTCGTGCCGGCGCTGGCCAGCGGCCGCGTGCCGATCGACCTCATGGCCCGCGGCTCGCGATTGCTCGAGCGGGTGGGGCTCGCCAACCGCATGGCCCACCTGCCGGGCGAACTCTCCGGCGGCGAGCGTCAGCGGGTTGCGGTGGCGCGGGCGCTGCTCCTCTCGCCCCGGCTCGTGCTCGCCGACGAGCCGACCGGCCAGCTCGATTCGCGGACCGCCGGCGACGTGGCGGCGCTCATGGTCGAGCTGGTGGCGGAATCGGGCAGCATGCTCGTGGTCGTCACGCACGACGACGCGATCGCCGATCGCGTGGGCGACATCCGCCGGCTCCGCGACGGACGGTTGGAACCATGAGCGGCCCGGTCCGGTCGCTCACAGGCCTGGCCTCCGGGCTCGCGACCCGGTGGTGGCCGCAGCTCCTCGCCCTCGCGGCGGCCTGTGCGGTGGTGGCCACCACGATCACCGGCGCGCTGGGGGTGGGCGATGTGATTCAGGCCGGCCTTCACCGGCTCGCCATCGGCCGGCTCGGCCGGATCGAGGCCGCTCTGCTGGGCGACGGATTCTTTCGCCGCGCACTGGCCGACGAACTCGCCGCCGCCGGCGGCGCGGAGTTGCCGCGACTTGCCTGCACGCCCGCGCTCGTGCTCCCGGTGACGCTCGCCGCTACCACGCCAGACGCGGGAACGTCGCGGGCCACGCTCCTGGCCTGCGATGACCCCGCCGGCCTCGGCTTTGAGCCACCGCCGCCACCGCTCGAAGAGGCCACGGTGCTCGTCAACCGCCGCCTCGCCTCCGCGCTCGGCGTGGTCGCTGGCGACACCGTGGTGCTGCGGCTGCCGAAGCGGTCGGCGGTGCCGGCCGACAGTCCACTTGGCCGCCGCGTGCCCGAGTCGGTCGGCCGTCGGCTGCGGGTGGCGGCCGTGGTGGCGGACGAGGGGCTCGGGCGATTCTCGCTCCGGCCCGTGCAGGCGGCCGAGCCGCTGGCGGTGATGTCGCTGACCGACGCGCAGGCGATCCTCCGCGAGGGCGACGTCGCCAATGCGGTGTTCGTGGTCGCGTCGGGAACCTCGACAGGCGATGTGGCCGCGACGATCCGCTCGCGGCTCAAGCCCCGCCTCGACGACTTCGGTGTCGTGCTCGAAACCATCGCCGCGGCGGTGCGGCTGTCGATCCGTCGGCTGGTGATCCCGCCGGAGATCGACCGAGCCGCCGGGAGCGTGCTCGGGCCGGCCGGAGGCCGGGCGACACTCGCCTTTCTGGCCAACGACATCGTGCCGTTCGATCGCGACGGTGGCGGTGGAAAGGCGCGGATTCCTTACTCGACGGTCCTCGGCATCGACGCCACGACGCTGCCCGGCGGGCCGCTCGTCGATGCCACCGGCACGCCGTTCGACGTGCCGCTCGACGACGAGATCATCATCGACCGCTGGATGGCGGACGACCTCGCCGCGCAGGGCCGCCACGTCGCTCCGGGCGACCTCGTCGTGGTGACGTCGTTCATGCCGGAGACGATCCACGGGCGGGTCGAGGAACGCACCGAGAGCTTTCGCGTCGCCGGCGTCGCCGAGATGTCGGGAGCGGCCATCGACCGCTCGCTGGTGCCCGAGGTCGAGGGCGTGACCGACGAAGACTCGATCGCCGACTGGGATCCGCCGTTTCCGTTCGATGCCGCCCGCGTGCGGACGGTGCCGCCGCACGACGAAGACGATCGCTACTGGAAGCAGTATCGGGCGACGCCCAAGGCGTTTGTATCGCTGGCAGCCGCGCGGCGGCTGGCGGGCAGCCGCTTTGGCACGACCACGGCCTGGCACGTCGCCGGCACTGGCGTGGCGGCCGCCGATCTCGCGCCGCGGATCGCCGCCGGCATCGATCCGGAGCGGGCCGGCATCAAGGTGATGGCGATCCGCGCCGAGGCCGAGGCAGCGGCGAAGGGATCGACACCCTTCGGCGGCCTGTTCCTCGCGCTGTCGTCGTTCGTCGTGGTCGCGGGGTTGCTGCTCGTGTGGCTGCTCTTCGGGCTCTTGGTCGCGGCACAGTCGCGGACGCTCGGCGCCTTAGCGGCACTCGGCTTTCCGCCGCGGCGACTGGCTGCGGTCCTGCTCTTGGTTGGAGGAGCTTCCGCCCTCGCCGGTGCTGTGGTTGGTGCGGCGCTCGGCCCGCTCTGGACGCGGTTGCTCGTGGGGCTGCTGGGCCGCGCCTGGGATCGCGACGTCGCTGCCGGATCGGCGGCCGTCTTCGCTCCGCAGCCCGTCTCCATGGTTGCGCCGGCGGCGGGCGCTGCTGCCACGCTAACGCTCGCCGCCGCGGCGATTGCGGTGGCGGCCGTGCGGGCGGGGCGGCAGCCACCGCTGGCGCTGCTGCGCGGTGGCGGGCCGCTGGCGGGGAGACGGGGCGGTGGCCGCACCACGTCGCTCGTGGCGGCGGTGATGCTGGCGGTGGCGGTGGCCGCTGCAGCAGCCGCAGGGCGGGCACCGGCCGAGGTGGCAGTGGGCCTGTTCTTCGCGGCGGGCTTCGCCGCGCTCGCTGGGCTGCTCGCGCTTGTGCGCATGGCGCTCTCGTCCCGCAGTCGCCAGCCCGCGCGCGATCTCGTGCAGTTCGCGGCCCGCACGCTCGCCGCTCGTCCCGGCCGCGCCTTCTCGATCGCAGCGATCGTGGCCTGCGGGCAGTTTCTCGTCGTGGCGGTGTCGGCGTTTGCGGTGCGACCTCCGGCCGATCCTGCCGATCGCCGATCGCCGACGGGCGGCTGGACCACGATCGCCACCTTTGGCGAGCCGACGTCGATCGATCCCGCCGATCCGGCGACCCGCGACACGCTCGGCCTCTCGACGGAGCAGGAGCGGGCCCTTGCGGGATGTGCGATCGCCCTGCTGCGGTCCAGCGACGGGGACGACGCGAGCTGCACCAACCTCAACGCGACCACGCGGCCGACGGTCGTCGGCGTGGGTCCGGCGTTGATCGACCGCGGCGGGTTTCGGTTCGTGGGCCATGCGCCGCTCGATGCCGAGGCCGGAGGCAACCCCTGGCGGTTGATCGATCGCCTCGGCTGGGATGGCGACACGGCCATTCCCGCGGTGCTCGATCAGGCGACGGCACAGTGGGGGCTGAAGCTCGGCGGCGTCGGCAGCCGGTTCACGCTCCCCGACGAAGCGGGCGACGCAGTGGAGTTTCGCATCGTCGGCCTCCTCGAGCCTGGCATTCTCCAGGGTCGCGTGCTCGTGTCAGAGCGGGCGTTTCAAAGGCTCTTTCCCTCGCGGTCCGGATACGGCATGGCGCTCCTCGACTCCGCCGAGCTCGAGCCGTCGCTGCGGGCGTTGGTGCCGGCGGCGGCGCGGGCCGCGTGGGCCGACGCCGGCGTGACGCTCGAGCCTGCAATCGATCGGTTGCGGGGGCTGCAGGCGGTTCAGAACACGTTTCTTGCTGGCTTTCAGGCGCTCGGCACGCTCGGACTGCTCCTTGGCACGGCGGGCGTGGCGGCGGTTCAGGTGCAGGGTGTGGTGGAACGGATCGGCGGCCTCGCCGTGTTGCGGGCCGTTGGCTTCACGCTGCTCCGGGTGCGATCCCTGCTGGCGCTCGAGACGCTGGTCTCGGTCGGTCTGGGGATCCTCGCGGGAACGCTTGCCGGCGGCATGGCCGTGTGGCCCGCGCTCGCCGGCGGCACGGCGCGGCTGCCGTTGGCGTGGATTGCCGCTTCTGGAGGCCTCACGCTGGCCTCGGCGATCGTGGCGGGGTGGCTGGCCTCGGCCCGGACGGCGATCCCGGAGCGTCCTCGGGGGGGCTGACATGCGCCGCGCGGGTGGAACTGGCCTCGCCCGTTTGGGCCGCCGGCGGCTACGTTTTCCGCCATGCACATCGCCGTGATCCTGCCGCGGTGGGTGGGAGACGCCATCATGGCCACCCCCCTGCTCCGCGCCCTCACATCGCACTTCGGCAGCCGCGCGCGGATCACCGGCGTGATGCGGCCCGTGGTCGCCGACACGCTCGACAGCACGGGCTGGCTCGATGCCCACGTCTTCTACGACCGCCACGGCCGCAACGCCGACCATCACTTCGGTGCGGCGGCGCGGGCCCTCCGCCGCGACCGCCCCGACATCGCGCTCGTGCTGCCCAACTCGCTCTCGTCGGCGGCCCTGGCCTTCGCGGGCCGCGCCCGGCGCCGCGTCGGTCATGCGGGGCATCGCCGCCGCTGGCTGCTCACCGACGTCGTTCGGCCGCGACGGGAGGAGGCGATCGTGCCGCCCCCCGTGGCCTTCATGGAGATCGCCGAGGCGATCGGCGTGCCGCCTGGCCCGCTCGACATGAAACTCGCGGTGGAGCCCGGCATCCAGGCCCGTGGCGATGAGATTCTCGCCGGCCTGTTTCCCGACCGCGGCGGGCCGCTCGTGGTCCTCAACGACAACAGTTCCAACGGGACGGCCCGGACCTGGGGCATCGACCACCA
Source organism: Planctomycetota bacterium (assembly GCA_037133115.1). Lineage (GTDB taxonomy): Bacteria > Planctomycetota > Planctomycetia > Pirellulales > UBA1268 > QWPN01. The sequence goes on from JBAXOU010000141.1 coordinate 7,284, forward strand.
CGCGGCACTCGCCCGCTGGCTCGTCGAGCGCGTGCCCGACGTGCGGGTGCTCGTGCATTGCGGCCCGGCCGACCGCGAGCAGGCCCGGGCGGTCGTGGATCGCGCCGAGTGCCCGGCGGTTCGCAGTCTCGCCGATGTCGTCGACCTGCCGCTCGGCCTCTCAAAAGCGGTCTACGCACGGGCCGACGCGGCCGTCACGAGCGACAGCGGCCCGCGGCATATCGCCGCCGGCTTCGGCGTGCCCACGGTGGCGCTCCTGGGGCCCACCGATCCGCGGAGCGGCCGGTCCGATCCGGGGCGGTGTGTGGAGATCCGCCGCGACCTCTCCTGCTCTCCCTGCGATCGCGGTGAGTGTCCGCTCCGCCACCACGACTGCATGCGGCTGATCGGCGTGGAAGAGGTGGGGACCGCGACGCTCGCCGCCCTCGGCCGCCATCATCGGTAAGTCTGGGTATGCTTGCCCACGGTCCGAATCCGCGAGGAGTGAGACGATGCTGCAGTTTCTAGGCATGCTGGCCGCGATCGGCCTGACGGCGATGTGCTGGGGCATGTACGGCCCCGTGCTCCACTTCGGCCGCGAAGACATGCACTCGCCCCTGCGGCCGTTCGTCTGCGTCGGCATTGCCTACTTCGTGATCGCCGTGCTGGTGCCGTCACTGCTGCTCCTCAAGGGCGAGAGGGGCGCGTGGACGACGAAGGGCGTGGTCTGGAGCCTGCTCGCCGGGGTGGCCGGGGCGTGCGGGGCGCTCGGCGTGATCCTCGCGCTCCACTTCGGCGGCAAGCCGATCTATGTGATGCCACTGGTGTTTGGCGGGGCGCCGGTGATCAACACGCTCCTCACCGCCGGGATGAACAAGGCCTTCGATCAGCTCAAGGCGCCGTTTCTCGCCGGGCTGCTGCTCGTGATCACCGGGGCCGTGACGGTGCTCGTGTTCAAGCCGCAGTCGCCGCCACCGGTCGCCGCTGCTGCCGCCACAGTTGGAGGAGAGATCGCCGCGCCCGCGAAGCCGACGGTCGAGCGGAAGGCCGAGCAGCTCGTCGCCGTGCTGGCGTCGATCGCGCTGGCGATGGTCTCATGGGGCTCCTACGGCCCGGTGCTCCACCGCGGTCAGGCCGGCATGCAGGGAAGTCGGCTGCGGCCGCTGATCTGCATTGGCGTGTCGTACTTCCTGATCGCGGTGCTCGTGCCGCTGGCCCTGCTCGTGCCCCTCGGTGACACCGGGCAGTGGAATGCGAACGGCATCCTCTGGAGCCTCGGCGCCGGCTCGCTCGGGGCCATCGGGGCGCTCGGCACGATCCTCGCCTTCACGTTGGGCGGCAAGCCGTTCACGGTGATGCCGGTCGTCTTCGGCTGCGCGCCGGTGATCAACACGCTCACCACACTCGCGCTCAACGAGACGCCGCTCGACACGATCAGCCCGTTCTTTCTCGCGGGCATGCTGGTGGTGGCGGTCGGCGCCGCGACGGTGCTCGCCTTCGGCCCTCGGGGGCACGCGCCGGCCAAGCCGGCGTGATGCCTGACCGTAGCCGCAGGTTGGCAACCTGCGGTGTGAATGGGCACAGGTTGCCAACCTGTGCTACGAGTGCCGGAACGATGCCTGAACGTAGCCGCAGGTTGGCAACCTGCGGTGGATCGGGGCGGGGCGTCGTGCGGGTGCAGGTAACCAACCTGCACCTACGTTGGGATCA
>JBAXOU010000142.1:0-8951 GCA_037133115.1 Planctomycetota bacterium
AGCGGAGGGCAGGATGCCCGCAGCGAACGTCCGGCGACAGGGCATGGGCAGCCCCAAGCGGGGCCCTGCGCGGCATGGTGGTGCAGGTTAACAACCTGCACCTACGTGGGGAGCACCGAGCCTGGATGCCCGCAGCGAACGTCCGGCGACAGGGCATGGGCAGCCCCGAGCGGGGCCCTGCGCGGCATGGTGGTGCAGGTTAACAACCTGCACCTCCGTGGGGAGCACCGAGTGGCGGCCGACAGGGTCAGCGATGAGATGCTCCTCGCCCTTACAATGCGGTTTCACATCCTCGCCACCCGGAGCGTTTCCATGACACCGTCGACGCCCACCCCCGCCATGCTCTCGTGGATTGATGCCTACGTCGCCGCGCAAGACCGGGCGATCCGCTCCGTGCCCATCGCCGAAATCGCGGCAGTGATTGAGGTCGTCAAGAAGGCTGGTCGCGAGGGGCGACGGATCTTCGTCTGCGGCAACGGCGGTAATGCCGCCAACGCGGCCCACTTCACCACGGACCTCGGCAAGAACGCCTCCGCGGCGGCACCACGGCCCTTCAAGGTGCTCTCCATCGCCGACAACACGCCCTGGATGACTGCGATCGGCAACGACTTCACATTCGACGACGTGTTCGTCCGACAACTCACGAACCATGCTGAAAAGGGGGATCTCCTCATCTTCGCCAGCGTCAGCGGCAGTTCGCCGAACCTCGTCGCCGCCTGCCGCTGGGCCCGCGAGCACGGGCTCGAAACCATCGCCCTCGTCGGCGGCAAGCGGGGCGCAGTCGCCTCTCTCGTCGATCACCTGCTCGTCATCGAAGACGGACACTACGGCCGCGTCGAAGACGCCCAGATGAACATCCTCCACATGATCTGCTACGCGGTCTGCGAACTCGGAGCCTGAGCAAGGTCGCCAACGCGGTCTGATACGAGTCGCACGTGATCCCGAGGCGTTCGCGAGGCTCGGGGCTGCCCATGCCCGTCGCCGGACGCTCGCTGCGCCCATCCTGGGCTTCACTCGCTCGATGCTGACTTCGCTCCGCCATCCATGGCTGCGCCGACCAATCCGCCTGCGGCGGATCGGTGCCCGAGCAACGCCGGCTCCCGGGCACGGGCAGCCCCTCGCTGCATCCCGTAGCACAGGTTTTCAACCTGTGTGTCTTCCCGGTTCGCATTGGGAACGGGTGTGCTTCCGGAAGGGGGAGCAGCCGGATCGGAGGCACGCGCAGAAGCCGGTGCGACTTGTGCCCCGCGGCGGTCGCTCCGAAGCGTTTGAGCAGAGAACTCACACACCGCAGGTGGGTCGGAGACCTCATTCCCGCCGGCGCCGAGCATGTCTCCGGCCGGCTGCGGTGCCGCGACGACGTGGCAGGATCAAGTGCGGACCGTTTCAAGACACCTCCATCAAGACACCTGACCGCGGAGTTCGTCGGCTTGGCGGCGAATCTCCCGCACATCGGCGGCCGCCTTGCGAGACAGGTTCTTGAGTTGCATCGTCATCCGCTGGTTGCGGGCGAGCAGTTTCTCGTGCCGCGCCAAAAAGTCCCAGTAGAGCGTGGTGAACGGGCAGGCATCGGAGCCGGTCGCCTTTTTCGGATCGTAGCGACAGCCCTTGCAGGCGTTGCTCATCCGGTCGAGATAGGCGCCCGAAGCGCAGTAGGGCTTCGACGCCATCACGCCGCCGTCGGCGAACTGGCTCATCCCGAGCGTGTTGGGGAGTTCCACCCACTCGACCGCATCGACGTACACGGCCAGATACCACTCGTGCACCCGCCGCGGCTCCACGCCGAAGAGCAGTGCGAACAGGCCCGTCACCATCAGCCGCTGGATGTGGTGGGCGTAGCCGTATTTGAGTGTCTGGCCGACGGCATCCTTCAGGCAGTTCATCTCCGTGTCGCCGGTCCAGTAGAGGTTTGGTAGCGGCCGGTCGGCCCCGAGGGCGTTGCGATCAAGGTACTGGGGCATGAAGTGCCAGTAGACGCCGCGAACGTATTCCCGCCAGCCGATCACCTGCCGGATAAAACCCTCGGCTGCCTCGAGCGGCACCCGACCTTCCCGCCACGCCCGCTCCGCGCCGGCAATCACGTCTCGCGGATTGAGCAGCTTCATGTTGAGCGCCTGTGCGAGCCGCGAGTGGTAAAGCCAGGGCTCGCCGGTCCAGATCGCGTCTTGATAGCGGCCAAAGAGCGGCAGGCGGTGCGCCAGAAAGTCGTCGAGGGCGGCGCGGGCCTCGGCAGGGGTGACAGGCCAGTCGAACTCAGCAAGGCTGCCTGGATGGCTGGCGAACCGGGCGTTCACAAGATCGATCACGCCACGGGTGACCACGTCGGGCACGAAACGAACGGGCGCTTGCAGCCCGCCCGGCCCACCCTTCGGAAACGCCCCACGGTTTTCAGCGTCGAAGTTCCACTGGCCGCCGGCGGGCTCACCCTCGTCCATGAGCACGCCAAACTTCTCTCGCAGCGGGCGGTAGAAGTATTCGAGCCGCAACTGCTTGCGTCCCGCCGTGTGCTCGGCGAACTCCTCTCGCGACGAGAAGAAGTGCCTGTCGGTGCGGATCTCGAGCGGTATGCCGGCCGCCGTCGCCGCGGCGCGGAGCATCTCCTGCACCCGCCACTCGCCTGGCTCGACGACGACGAGCTGCTCCGGATTCCAGCCAGCCTTTCCGAGACGGCCGAGGCTCACCGCAAGCGCCTCGGCGAGCGTGGCCGGTTCGCCAGCCTGCGGGACCGCTGCAAGGTCGGTGTAGTCCACCTCGAGCCCTTCGGCCGCGAGCTGGTCGCGAAAGTGTCGCATGGCCGAAAGAAAGACGGCGATCCGCGCCTTGTGCGTCCAGACGTGGGTGCTCTCTTCGGCGACCTCCGCCATCCAGACGCGGTCGCGGGAACGATCGAAGCCGTCAAATGCGGCGCCGGCGCGATCGAGCTGGTCGCCGAGGATGATCACGAGTGAACGGGGCATGGGTCTCTTTCCGGTGGACCCGGGTATCGTAGGAGCTGGAGGCATTCCATGCAGACCTGGAAATCCGGGGCCACGTCAGCCGACGCCGTCGTGTCGCACCTCACCAGCGGCATGAACGTGTTTATCCACGGGGCCGCCGCCACGCCCACGCCACTGCTCGATGCCCTGGCCCGGCGGACCGACCTCGCGGGCGTGAAGCTCTGGCACCTCCACCTCGAGGGGCCGCTCGCCTTCACCGCCCCAGAGCACGCCGGTCGCTTCCGCTCGATCTCGCTGTTCACGGGCCCCGGCCTCCGCGGGCCGGTCGCCGAGGGCCGGGCCGACTTCGTGCCGATCTTCCTTTCCGACATCCCGAGTCTCTTCACCAGCGGCCGGGTGAAACTCGATGCAGCGGTCGTGCAGCTCTCGCCGCCGGATCGTCACGGCAGCTGCTCGCTCGGTACGAGCATCGACACGGCCCGTGCGGCCGTCGACACTGCGGGGATCGTGCTGGCGGAGATCAATGAACGGATGCCGCGGACCCACGGCCACACCGCCGTGCCGCTCGACCAGCTCGCCGCGTGGACGGCGACCGACCGCGACCTGCCGGCACACACCCCCATGCCGCCGAGCGACGTTGAGGATCGAATCGGCGCGCACGTCGCCGCGCTCGTCGAAGACGGAGCCTGCCTGCAGCTCGGGATTGGCGGTATCCCCAACGCGGTGCTCGCCCGGCTCGAGGAACGCCGCGATCTCGGCATTCACACCGAGATGTTCTCCGACGGGGTCGTGCGGTTGATCGAGTCGGGGGCGGTGACGAACGCGCGCAAGGCGATTCATCCAGGCCGAACGATCGCGAGCTTCGTGGTCGGCAGCCGCCGGCTTTACGACTTCGTCGACGACAATCCGCTCGTCGAGTTTCACCCCTGCGATCGCACGAACGACACGAATCTGATCCGCAAAATCGACCAGATGGTGGCGATCAACTCGGGGCTCGAAATCGACCTCACCGGGCAGGTCTGCGCCGACTCGATCGGCCACCGTATCTATTCAGGGATCGGTGGGCAGATGGATTTCGTACGGGGTTCGGCAATGAGCCGCGGCGGCAAGCCGATCATCGCCCTGCCCTCCACGGCGGCGGGCGGCAGCGTATCGCGGATCGTGGCCCACCTGAGACCCGGCGCCGGCGTGGTGACGACTCGTGGCCACGTGCACTGGGTGGTGACCGAATACGGCACCGTCGACCTGCATGGCGCAACGCTCGCCGAGCGGGGCAGGCTCCTCGCCTCGATCGCCCACCCCGACCACCGCGAGCCGCTCTTGGCGGCGCTCCGTGACCTCAAGCGGGCGTGACGCTGGTCCTACGGTGCCGTCGGGCCAAGCGTTGGCGACTGCGGCAGCGCCATTGGCAGCGGTGGGGCGACTGGCAGCGGTGGGGCGACCGGAGCAGACTGCTCTGGGGTCATTGCGGCCCCCGGACCAGCCGGGCCGCCAGGCGGCCCTGGCATCGGCTTCTCGCCGGTGGCCACCGCCAGGCTTTCCTTGGCATCCTTGAGGTTTGGATTGATGGCAAGCGCCCGCTTGAAGGCGGCAATCGCCTCATCCTTCTTGCCCTGTTTGAACATCGCCACGCCGTAGTTGTTCATCAGCGCAGCGATCGCCGGGTCGTAGGGAATATTCGGATTACCCGTTGCCTTGATGGCGTCTTCGCGCCCCTTTTCCATGCCCTGGATCAGTTCGAGGTACTTCGCCTCGGCCTCGGCAAACCGGTTGCCGGCAGCCAAGGCATTCGCGAGGTTCATGTGGATCGCGGGTACATGAGGTGTGACGCGAACCGCCTCTTTGAACTGCTCGATCGCGTCGTCGAGCCGCCCTTTTGTCGAGAGGGCGGTGCCGAGGTTGTTGTGCGTCTCACCAAGGTCGGGCCGCAGGGCCGTCGACCGTGTGAAATGGTGGAGAGCCCCCTTGATTTTCACCTGCGTCGCCGGGTCGAGCAGAACCGGATTCGGTACCGGGATGTCGTCCACGTGGCCGCGGGCGAACTTCTTCGCACCGAGCCGGTTGTGGGCCTGCCAGGCGTTTTCGTTGTGCTGAAGCGTGTGGGTCCAGAGTTCGTCCTCGTTCACCCAGGTCACGGCCAGTCCGTAGGAGATCCACGTGAGCACGGCAAGCCCGGCGGCACAGCCGGCCACGAGCAGCGGCCGCTCGCTGGAGGGCAGCCGGTCGTACCAACCCGCGACCGCCGCCGCGATCAGCGCGATCACGCCGATCATCGGCAGGTAGATGAAGTGGTCGGCGGCCCAGGTGATCCGCATGTAGGAGATCGTGATGAACCCGAGCACCGGGGCAACCATCAGCACGAAGAAGCCGAGTCCAAAGATCACGTTCCGCCCCCACGTGGTCCGGTTCTGCCACAACCACCACGCCGCCCCGAGGATCACCGGAATCGGCAGGAGCTGCCAGACCTTGGGCGGGTCGATTTCCCAGCGGGTGTAGATCGGCAGGAGGTTCAACGGCCAAAAGATCATGGAGAGGTAAAACAGCGTGGACATCCCGGCGACCGCCAGACGGGACAGAATCCCCTTGATCGACGGCAGACCGTTTGCGAAGTACGGCGGGACGATGATCGTCTCCTGGCCTATGGCCCGGCCGTGCTGGTAGTAGATCGTGACGAGGCCGAGCACGATCGAGATCAGGAAGAAGGGCACCGCCCGCACGAGGTCGCGGACGGTGACCTTGCCCCGCTTCCACCAGATGTAGAGCAGGAGTACCACCGGCATGGCGACGACCGACGTCTTGGCGAACATGGCGAGCAGGAAGAACACGATCGACAGGCCGTAGTTCAGCCACTTCGACTGATCCTCCTCCGCCGCATCGTCAAACTTCACGAAGCTGATCGCCGAGAGCAGGAAGAGTGGCATCGAGAGCGTGTTCTTGAGTTCTGACACCCAGGCCACACTCTCCACGCAGACGGGATGCACGGCGAAGAGGATCGCCCCGAACCAGGCGCCCGGGATTTTCATGACGGCAAAGAGCCGCCAGAGCAGGAGGGAGCCGATCGCGTGCAGCACCACGCTCGTCATGTGGAAGCCGGTGGGCCATGGGGCCGCTGGGCCGCCGGGCTGCACGGGACCACCCGTCCGGGGATCCATCTGAAAGAACGGCCACTGCGCCCACAGCGCCGTGTAACTCAGCGGGAAGTAGTCGGCGCCTTCCGGATTGAACCAGAGTTTGGCGAGGGTGGCCGCGTCATCCGGCGGCACGCTCGGGTCGGGAGAGACGCGATGCTGGACGGTCAGATTGGTGGTGAGCAGTTGGTCGTCGTCCCACAGCCAATCGGCGTGGTGCACCGGATGGCAGACCGGCGAATAGACCCAAAAGCATGCCAGCACGATGACGGCGGCCCGCATCAGCCACTCCTGCCAGCGACGTGACGGCTCGACGGTCGCCGTCGAGGGCGCCACGGCCGAGGGAGGGGACTTTACCGAGCGGCCCTGGCCTTGCCTGGGGCTCACGTTCTCGCGGGGAGTGGCCATGCGACGCGCGCGTCCTCGTCAGGGAATCACCGAATATCGTGCGGAAAAAAACCGCCCGGAGCAGACTATGCTGCGATTCTCTTGGAAACAATGAGCCACTGGTAGTCTGCGGGGGCGGGCCATCCCGCCGGCCATTGGCTTGACGCCATCGTCGGCCGCGGCTATAGATGCAACTGTGTTGCACATAGTCTCACAGCCCGAGCATCGTCCATCGTCTCGCCGGACCCGCCCCCGGCCCGACGGATTCAGCCTCGTGGAGCTGCTCGTCGTGGTGGCGATCATCGCCACCTTGATTGGGCTCCTTCTCCCAGCGGTGCAGTCGGCCCGCGAGGCCGCCCGCCGAACCGCCTGCAGCAGTTCGGCGCGGCAGATCGGGCTCGCCTTGCTGCACGCCCACGACCACCTCGGCCGCTTTCCCGCCGGCTGGTCGGGCGCGCTCCAACCCCACGTGCCGACCGAGGAGGTCGACGAACTCCCCGGCTGGGGGTGGGCATCCCGTCTGCTACCGCAGATCGAGGAGCAGTCGCTCTATGACGCCATCGACTTCGGCCAACCCGTATTCGATCCAAATAGGCCCAACCTTCATGCCGCGGTCCGCGGCCTCGCAGTGACGGCCTTCGCGTGTCCCTCGGACGTGCCGGGGCCAGGCGAGACGTCGCCTGGGGTGTTCGGGATCGGCCGCGATGACGGCCTCGACGAGGGCGAGCATGATCACGCACCGCACCCCGTCGATGGCGGCGAGCTGGGCGTCCTCTGCAAAGTCGGCAAGACGAACTACGTCGGTTGCTATGGCTGGCAGCACGAGGTTGAAGAGGAGCCGACGGCGGGCGACGGTATGTTTTTCCGAAACAGCCGCGTGTCGACGCGGCACGTCACCGACGGCCTGAGCAGGACGATTCTCGTTGGTGAACGCAGTTCCCGCATGGGCTCGAGTTCCTGGCCGGGCGTGATTGTCGGCGCCGAGTCCATGCGGGCCAGAGTGGTCGCCTCCGGTGACCATGTCCCCAACAACGACAAGGTCGGCCACTTCGACGATTTCTCCAGTGGGCATCCGACCGGCGTGAACTTCGTGTTCGGCGACGCCTCGACGCGGTTCATCGGCGACGACATCGACGAGGACGTGTTTCACGCCCTCTGCACCCGGGCCGGGGGCGAGCCAGTGGCTTCGCCTCGCTGATTTCCCGACTTCGAAGCCTCGAAAAACGAGCCGGTTATGCCGGCCCCACCCCTGCGGTTTCTTCTCATAGGTCCGGCCCTTTCAGGCCGCCGCCTCAGGAGAACTGCCGTGATTGCTGCCGCCAAAAAGGCGTCGAGACTTCTCGCCCGTGGCCGGAAGTCTCGTCCGACCGGACGAATCACCGCCGCCGACGTGGCCGCTGCCCGACAGCGGGCCGAACTCGCCGCCCGACGCGAGGCGTTATTTGCCCGCGCGATCGACTACATTCCCTGCCGCCAGTTTCTCAAGGCCGACGCAGAGTCTTTGGCGACGGTGGCACCCGCCGACGCCGACGTGCCGCTCGAGACCCGCGACGGCCCCCCGGCCGACGCCAAGGGCCTCACGCCCTACCTCGCCAGCCTCTACCAGACTCGGCTGCTTTCCAAGGCCGAGGAGCAGTTCTACTTCCGACGGATGAACTGGCTGAAGTTCCGCGCCGCCACCACCCGGGCGAGACTCGACCGCCGCCGTGCCACCCGCCGGCAACTCGAGCAGATCGAAGGCTGGCTCACCGAGGCGGAGACCGTCAAGGCGATCCTCATCACCTCGAACCTCCGCCTCGTCGTCTCGATCGCGAAGAAGTTCATCGATCCCTCATGGACATTTGACGAACTCGTCAGCGAGGGCAACGTGGCGTTGATGCGGTCGGTGGAAAAGTTCAACTTCGCGCTCGGCAACCGCTTCAGCACCTATGCGACCTACGCCGTCCAACGACATTTCTTCCGCCTCTCGCACCGCGGTCGCCAGTTCCGTAAGCGGTTCGTGACCGACGACGAGGCGCTCCGCGATCGTGCCGAGGCGGAACTGAACGCCGAGTACTGCTCGTCGGAGCAGATCAACGTGCTCAAGGAGGTCTTCAGTCGGTTCCTCGGCGACCTCGAGCCTCGGGAGCGGAAGATCGTCGTGGCCCGGTTCGGCTTCGACGGCAAGCCGCCACGGACCTTCCGCGAACTCGGCAGCCAGATGGGCGTCTGCAAGGAGCGGATCCGCCAGATTCAATCCCGTGCCATGGAAAAGCTCCGGTCCATGGCCTCCGACGCCAGGCTTGAGCAGACCGTGGGCGACTGGCTCTGATCGAGGTCACTATTATCCTGGGCGTTCGCGAAGCTCGGTACTGCCCCCGCCCGTCGCCGGACGCTCGCGGCGCCCATCCTGGGCTTTGCTCGCTCGATGCTGACTTCGCTCCGCCATCCATGGCTGCGCTTGTCAGCAACGCCGGCTCCCGGGCACGGGCAGCCCCTCGCAGCCTCCCGTAGCACAGGT
>JBAXOU010000143.1:0-8925 GCA_037133115.1 Planctomycetota bacterium
CCGGCCGGCTGCGGTGGCCCGCCAACGCGCGAGCATCAAGTGTGACCCGTATCAGACTGCCAGCCATCCGACTGAGAAAATGGGGACGGGAGCGACTTTCGCTGCGCGTTCATCCGCTCCCGTCCCCGATTTCCACCACCACGTAGCACAGGTTGCCAACCTGTGGCATAAGGACCGCAGGTTACCAACCTGCGGCTACGTGGCAGAGTCGCCCGCCTTACTCCGCCGTCGCCGATGCGTGCGGCTTGTCTTCCTGCAGATAGTCCGGCAGCCAGCCATCGTCGCCTTCGCCGGTCGCAACCCCTTCGACCGTCTCCTCCTCGTGCTCCTCGGGCATCTGCCCGCCGATGAAGGAGTAGGCCACCGGGATCATGATCAGGATCAGAACGGTGGTCACCATCTCGCCGAAGGTCATCGCCGCCGCCATCGGGATCAGGAACTGGGCCTGAAAGCTCTTGTCGAAGAGGAGCGGAAGCAGGCCGCCAACCGTCGTGATGCTCGTAAGAAACACCGGGCGGAACCGCACGCAACCCGCCTCGCGGATCGCCAGATGGAGCGGACGCCCCTCGCGGACGCGGGCGTTGATGAAGTCGATGAGCACGATCGAGTCGTTGACCACGATCCCCGCCAGCGCCACCACGCCGAACATGGTGAACAGCGAGAGCGGCATGCCCATCAGGGCGTGGCCGAACACCGCGCCGGCCGCCCCGAACGGGATCGCCGTGAGGATCAGCAACGGCTGGAGGTAGGAGCGAAACTCGATCGTCAGCAGCACGAACATCGCGAACACCGAGACCATGAATCCAAGGCCGAGGCTGCGAAGCGACTCGTTGGTCTGCTCCTGCTCCCCCTCCCAGCGGACGCGGACGGCGGGATAGTCGGCCTCGAACTCCGGCAGGAGCCGCTGCTGCATGTCGGCGATAATCTGCCCGGACACGACGCCTGAGTTGGCATCGACGTCGGCGGTCACCGTGATCGACCGCTTCTGACCCAGCCGATTGATCTCGGAGTAGCCTCGCGCCGCCGTCACATCGGCCACTTCGGTCAGCGGCCGGTCCACCCCGTCGACACCCCGCACCTGCACGTCGTCGAGCACCGTGAACGTGCGTCGCTCGTCGCGAGGATAGGCCACCATCAGCTTCACCTCGTGGCGGCCCCGCTGGAGCCGCATCACCTCCTCGCCGTAGAAGCAGCCGCGGATCGTGGAGGCGACCTCGGCGAGCGATACGCCGATCGTCTCCGCATCCGGGTGAACCTTCATCTGATATTCCCACTTGCCGGGCCGCGAATCGTCGTCGATGTCGATCACGCCCGGATACTCGGCAAGCCAGTCTTTCGACCGCTCCACCGCCGCCTCCAGCTGCCGCACCGACTCCTCGTCGGACGCCGCCAGCAGCTTGAACTCGATCGCCTTGCCGGCCGGGCCGATGTTCTCGCTGACGAACACGACGCTGTCGGCCCCGGGCAACTCTCCCGTCGCCTTTCGCCACTCGCTCACAAACGTCTCGCTGTCAATGGTCCGGTTGACGGCATCCTCCAGTTCGACACTCACGGCCCCGAGATGACTGCCAGAGAACTTCTGATCGGCCCCCGGCTTGCCCTGCGTTTCAAACGAACCCACCGAACTGTGCACGAACGTGACGATCGGTCGCCCACCGGCCGCTAGCCGCTTCGCGGTGTCATCGAGGGCCCGCTCCGCCTGGGCGATCCCCTGTTCCGTCACACTCGCCGGCGTGCCGTCGGGATAGATGATCTTCGCCTGCAGTCGTTTCGCATCGACCTTGGGGAAGAGTTTGAAGGGCGTCGTACCGCTGCGGATCAGACCCACCGCCAGAATCAGGATCGCCGCGGCCCCGGCAAGGACGGCCCAGCGGTTGTCGATCGACCATTCGAGCGCCGGTGCATAGGCCCGCTTCACGAACCACTTGAGGCCGTCGTCGCAGCCCCGCTGGAGAAACTTCAGCACCGGCGCGAGCGGCTTGAGGGGCGTGCAGAGGAAGCTGATGGCACGGAGCAGGAAGCTGTCTTCGTGGGCGAGATGGCCCGGCAGCACAAAGATCGCCTCGGAAAGCGAGACGAGCAGCGTGGCGATGAACGCAAAGGGCATGACGGCGATGAACTTGCCCATCACCCCGGAGACAAAAAGCAGCGGCATGAACGTGATCACCGTCGTCATCACGCCCGACACCACCGAAGGCACCACCTCGGCCGTGCCGTCGATCGCCGCCTGAATCGGCCCCTTGCCCATCTTTCGGTGCCGCTCGACGTTGTCGCTGACCACGATCGCGTCGTCTACGTCGATGCCCACCGCCATCAGGAAGGCGAACATGGAGAGCATGTTGAGCGTCTGATCGCCGGCAAACATCAGCGCCCCTGTGCCGAGCATCGACACCGGCACGCCCATCGCCACCCAAAAGCCGACCTTGAGGTCGAAGAACAGCGCCAGGATCACGAACACGATCAGCAGGCCCTGGGTGCCGTTCGACATCAGCATGTCGAGCCGCTCACGCACGTCCAAGGAGGCGTCGGCACAGGTGACGAGTTCGTACCCCGGCGGCAGCCTGGCCTCGGCCGCATAGCCCTTCACCGCCGCCACCATGGCGAGCAGATCCTCGCCCGAACTGCGATCGACCGAGATGACGAGTCCCTGCCGGCCATTGATCCGGCTCTTGCCCGCAACGTCGGCAAACCCGTCGCGGACGGTGCCCAAATCGCCCACCGTGAGCACGAGTCCGCTGGGCAGCGTGACCAGCGGAATCTTCGCGATCTCGCCCCCCACGTACTTCTTATTTTTGCCCCGCAGCAGCACCTCGCCCCCCTCGCTGCGGATCGTGCCGCCGGGCAGTTCGAGATTCTCGCGGCGGACGATGTCGGCCACGGCCTTGAGCGTGAGGCCGTACTTCCGCAGCGTGTCTTCCGAGATCTCGATCGTGATCTCGTAGTCCTTGCCGCCGGCGATGTTGACCGCCGAGACCGTGGGCAGGGCGAGGAGGTCGTCTCGCACCTTCTCCGCCACCTCGCGGATTTCGAGTTCCGAGCGCTCGCCGCTGTCGGTGTCGGGCGGCGCGAGCACGCCAACCTTGATCGCCGGCGTGCGGAGCGTGACCTGCTCCACTTTCGCATCCTCGGCGAGTTCCGGGAACGTCGGAATCCGCTCCACCTCCGAACGGATCTCGCTGACGACCCGCTGCGGTTCGGGAACGTTGTCGTTCATCTCGAAGACGCAGTAGCCCATTCCCTCGCGGGCGACGCTGGTGATCTTCTTAATGCCGACGACGCTCCGGCAGGCCTCCTCGACCTTCTGGCAGATGCCCTCCTCGACCTCCTCCGGCGTCGCCCCGGGATAGACGACGGAGACGAGCGCCATCTCGAGATCGAACTCGGGAAACACCTCGCGCCGCATCGACGAGAAGCTGATCCAGCCGATCACCATGATGGCGATGACGAGCACATTCATGGCCGGCGTGTTGCGGACCGTCCAGGCGATGAGCGACTTCACTTCGCAGCCTCCGCAAGCTCCATCCCATCACGCGGATTCGAGATCTGGCTGACCACGACGCGATCGCCCGGCAACAGGCCGCTCTCCCGCTCGTCGTAGGTGATCCGGCCCGCGGCGGCGTGAAACGGCCGGGGACGGAGGATCGTCAGCCTGCCATCCCGCATCACGAACAGGTCGCCCGTCGGCCTGACGGCCTCCTGGGGCACCGAAACGAGCGGTTGCTGCACGTCGACGTGCAGCAGCACGTTGACGAACATCCCGCGGAGCAGCGACGGGGGCGCCTCGGCAGGAAGGGTGGCCCTGGCGGCACCGTACCGATCGATCGCCCGGAGTTTCGTAGGCTCGGGCACGTGGACCAGGCAGGAAAGCGTCCGCGTCTTTTCGTCGAGCCCCCTACCCTCCTGTCGGGAGAGCACGCCATCCCATTCATACCGCTGGTCGCCAATCGTAAACGACACCTTCGCGGGCACTCCGGGGAAGCCATGCTCGCCGTCGCCGCCATTCCGTCCGCCCAACACACGGCCCACCTCATCCATCCGTAGGCTGGTCTTCACCTCGGTGGCACTCGTGTCTTCGATCGTCACGAGTGGCGCGCCCTTGGCGACGAACGAGTCCTGCTCGACATTGTCCTCCACCACGATCCCGTCGACGGGCGATGAAATCCGCGTCCGCGAGAGGTCGAGCTTCGACTTCTCGATCATGGTGGAGGCGAGCGACTGAGCCTCGAGGAGCCTGTTTCGCCGCTTGGCGAGCACCCTCTTCTGCCCCTCGAGCATCGTCAGCGAGTTGGCGACGGTGAGCTCATCGCGAAGGGCCCGATCGTGTTCGGATTCGGTGACGATCTTGCTGGCCTTGAGCCCCTCGAGCCTGACGGCCTCCCGGCGGGCGAGTTCCACCTGTCGCTTGGCGAGTTCCGTCGACGTCGCGTTCTGAATGAGTTCTTCGTCGACCTCCTCGATGGCGAGCCCCGCCTGGGTGAGTTCCTTCTCGAGCCGGGCCACGTCGAGTTCGTAGTCGCGGGAATCGATCTCGAAGAGCACCGTGCCCTTGGTCACGAGTTGGCCCTCATTGCAGGCGGCGGTCTTGCGGAGCACGCGGCCTGGCACCTCCGCAGCGAGCGTGACTTCACGAAGCGGCACGACCACGCCATCAACCGCGAGGTCGATGCCCGTCGTCTGCTGCTCCACCTGCTGGGTCCTGACCACCACCGCCTTCGGCGTCTCTTTTTCCTTCCGCGGCAGCGCCTTCGGACCACCGAGCACCACGAACCCGCCGATCGCGGCCCCGAGGATCACGAGCGGCAGCACCCAACTGAGGAGTGTCTTGAGGATCTTCATCGCGGTGACTCCAGGACAGAGACAGTCCCGACGCCAGGGCGGGCAAACGGTTCCGTGACCCCGATCGCAGCGAGCGTGAACCGCGTAACGTGGTCGGCAATGGCCTGCGGCGTGTGGTAGGCATCGATCTCGCCACCCGGCACGAGCATGGCCACCACGTCGCCCGCGGCACGGTAGAGAAAGCACTGACCGATGATGCTCAGGCCGAGTCGTCGGACTTCCGACTCGGGCAACGCGCTCCCCGTCAACTCGTCGAGCACACCAAGCAGGATTCCGAAGTGGGGGCGGATATAGTCCTCGACCAGTTCGCGGCAGGCCTCGGTCGGCTGGAGCAGTTCCCGCATCATCAGCCGCACCTGCCACGGAGGCTGGTCGCCCCCGAGCATCCGGTCGAGCATGCTGCCCACGAAGTCGCGGAGTTTCTGCGCCGCGGGAGTTCCGGGAGCCCACTCGGGCTGCGGCACTTGGCGAAGCCTCGCTTCGTGCGCGTGCTTCACGCTCTCGATGTAGAGGCGGTGCTTGTCGCCGAAGTAGTAGTTGACCGCCGCCACGTTCGCGCCCGCCGCGGTGCAGATGTCGCGAATCGTAGCGGCCTCGTAGCCCCGTTCGGCAAACTCGCGGCCGGCGGCCAGCAGGATCCGCTCCCGCGGATCACGAGATTCCGCGGCGGAGTCGGGCAGTTTGGAGCGAGTGTGGTGGGACACGGCGGATGGCGAAGTGGAAATCAAACAAGTGTTTCAATCGATTGTATAACTTCAAACCGCAGACGCCAAGGCCGATTAACAGCCGCCACAGTTGGGGCCACCTGGCGAGCCCGAGCAGAGGGGCAACTCCGAGCCACGAGGTCATACGGCTCACACGTGATGCTCGCGCGTGTATCAGGCTCGGGGCTGCCCATGCCCGTCGCCGGACGCTCACTGCGGGCATCCTGCCCTGCGCTCGCTGCACGCCGGCTGCGCTTCGCCATCCTGGCTCCGCTTGCCGCCGAGCCCGGCTCCCGGGCACGGGCAGCCCCTCGCTGCCTCTTCTCGTAGCACAGGTTTTCAACCTGTGTGTCTTCCCGGTTCCCATTGGGCTCGCGGCATCATCGCTTGCACGTACGATTCCGGTAGGGGGAGCAGCCGGCCGGCTGCGGTGGCCCTCCAACGCGCGAGGATCACGTGTGGCACGTATAAGTCCCCTAGCGTCAACCGGTCGCCAGGATGGACTCGGCACACTGACGGCCGCTGGCGAGCGCGCCGTTGATCGAAGCCGCGCCGCAATGATCGCCACACTGCCAGAGCCCGGCCGCACGCCGCGGGCCCGCCGGCCGCGAGCGCCGCGCCGCCGGAGACTCATCCGGCAACGCCAGCGGCACCTCCACCGTGGCGAGATGCCGCCAGCTGTCCACCGCCCCGCCAAACCAGCCTGCCGCCTGCCGCTTGACGGCGTCTTCGACCAACTCACCCGACCAGTCTCCGCGCACCGATACCGTGATCAGCATCGTGCCCGGCGGTGCGTAGCCGGCAGCCACGTCGGATGGCACCGTGAGATTGTCGATCGGGCCGTCAGCATCGGCGCTGACGACGAGCGTGCGTGAACGAAGCGGCAACGAGTTGGCTGCAAACGCGACCATACGAGTGGCCTTCCAACGGCGGCCCGCGAGCGGGCTGCGCAGCGACTCCGGAAGCAGCTGCGACGCCGACGCGCCGTCGGCGGCCACCACGACGTGTCGAGCCTCGAGCGCACTGCCGTCATCGAGCGTCACCCGCCCCGGCTCGACGCTCCGCACTCGCACGCCGAGCCTCACGCATCCCTCAGGTAGCCGCGCGGTGAGTTGGCGCGGAATCGCCTCCATGCCCCCCTTCGGCAGACAAGCCCGGCCGAGTGAGAACATCGCGAAGTCAAAGAGAAACACCGGGGCCGCGGTGTCGAGCGACCGTTCCAGAAACACGCCACCGAAGAAGGGCACGAAGAACCGCCGCACGAACGCCTCCGAAAATCCCCGGGCCGCGAGTTCTTCGCGGGTGGTCCGCTCATGCGCGGCCGCCAGGGCGGCGGGATCGATCGCGCCGGACCGCACGCCTGCAACGGCATCCCACCTGAGCCGCGCCGTCCGCAGGCCATCCGCCAGGCCCACGCTGCCCGAC
This sequence comes from Planctomycetota bacterium, assembly GCA_037133115.1. Taxonomy (GTDB): domain Bacteria; phylum Planctomycetota; class Planctomycetia; order Pirellulales; family UBA1268; genus QWPN01. The sequence goes on from JBAXOU010000143.1 coordinate 6,966, forward strand.
AGCAGCGAACTCACCGCGGCCAGCGGCCGCCGCCACGGATCGCTCACGCTCCATAGATGCCCCGCCTCGGCCACCAAGGCGCCCGGCTCGAACTGGCCGAGTTCGAGCGCCCCGAGATCGAGCTGTCGGCGGCCTTCGGGATAGGCGTCGTTGTAGACCTGGAAGCCGCGGTCGATCCGAAATCCTTCAACGGTGTCGGTCGCAACGCGGCCGCCTACGCGATCGGCGGCCTCCAGCAGCATCACGCGGCGGCCGGCACGGACGAGCGCGCCCGCGCAGGCGAGGCCCGCGAGCCCGGCCCCCACCACCACGCAGTCGACCGGTTCGTTCATCACCCACCTCCGGCCAGCCGGTCCGCGAGCCACGATCCCCCTGCCGCGCCGCTCACCGCGGCGCCCTCCACGCGGGGGCCTGCAAACGCATCGCCGCAACAGACAACAGGCGGGGCTTCCGACACGGCCACGAGCGGATCGGGCAAGACCGTCGTCGGCGTGGCGAACTTCCAGCGGTGGATCGACCGCTCGACGACCGCGGTTCGCGGGTCGCCGTCGATCCAGGGCCGGACGGCATCGATGAGCATGCCGGCCACCTCATCGGGTGGCACGTCGAAGTGCTCGCGGCTGAAGGATCCGGTCGCATGCACCGTGAGCGCCGGCACGGGCGAGATGCCCTTCCGCTGGTTGTCGGCCACCCACGCCACCGGCCCGGGCGCGTCGCCTCCGAACTGGATCGCTCCCGGCTCCGGCAGCAGGCTCGGCCGGTCGAGCACGAGCATCACCGTGAAGCATGGGTCGTAGTCGACGGTCCGCAGCCGCTCGATGGCGTGCGCATCCATCCGGTCGAGTGAACCGCCCGCCGCCAGCAGGTCGAGTGCCTGCGGCACTGGGGCCGTGAGCACGCAGCCGGCCGTCTCGACAACCTCGGCCGCTCCATCCTGCCCCTCGATGGTCACCCGCACGCGGTCGGCCGCGACCGCCACCGACGTCGCCTTCGCGCCGGTCCGAACCTCGATCCCGTTGCCCTGCGCGGCGAGTTTCGCGGCCAGCCACTTCGGCAGGTCGGTCATCCCGCGCGCGCCGCGATATCGCGGGTGGCCGTCGGCGACCGCCGGGCCATCCGCGGCGATGCTCCCGTCGCGGGAGAAGCCCCGGCACCACTCGGCGACCGTGCCGTCGCGGACCGCATGCTCGATGACGTCGCGGAAGCCGAGCGTCCGCTGCGTGAAGAACTGCGCCCCGTGGTCGCAGACCGCGCCGCCGATCCGCCGGGTCGCCATCCGTCCGCCGACGCCCCGCGCCTTGTCGAGCACCAGCACGCGGCGGCCGTGGGCCGCGAGCCGCGCCGCTGCCATGAGCCCCGCGATCCCGGCCCCGATCACGACGGCATCGACAGCGGCTTTTCTCTCGTGCACGAGTGGTCTCGCTGGCGGGGTATGGACGACGAAGGGACGCCGCCCAAACGCGACTCCAGGCAAAGTTATACCCCCGCACGGTCGTCGTTCAGGTGGAGGCCCTCCCGTGCGGCGGGGCGCCGCCCGTCGGAGGACATGCTCATCGGCGGCGGGATTTGTGAGTTCACCACCCGAACGGTCCTGAGCAGGCCCAGCGGCGCACAAATCGCACCGCCTCTTGCGCGTGCCTCCGACGGGCTGCTCCTACGAACAATCGCTGAACTCAGCGAGGGGCTGCCCATGCCCCGCTGACAGGTACGCAGTCAGCGAGGGGCTGCCCGTACCCCGGGAGCCGGCGTTGCTGGTCGAGCGGAGCCACGACCAATCCGCCTGCGGCGGATCGGTGCCCGGCGAAGCGAGAGCAGCATCGAGTGAACGGAGGGCAGGATGCCCGGAGTGAACGTCCGGCGACGGGGTATGGGCAGCCCCGAGCCGCAGCGGGATCCCGACCCGCCTGGAATGCTTGTGCAGGTTGCCAACCTGCACCTACGTGGGAGGCACCGAGTCACC
>JBAXOU010000144.1:0-8833 GCA_037133115.1 Planctomycetota bacterium
CTCCAATCGACGTTGGTGTCGCCGACACCAACGCCCAAGCCGAATCCTGCTGCCCGGGTCGGCGACACCAACGTCGATTGGAGTGTCGATGTCCTCGACGTCGCCAACATCCTGGGCAGCGGCAAGTTCGACACCAGCCAGCCGGCGGCATGGAGTGAGGGCGACTTCAACGGCGACGGGGTCGTCGACATCCTCGACATGACTGACTTCCTCGCCACGGGCCTCTTCGACAAGGGCGACTACGGCCAGCCGTCGACCGGTGCCAACCAGACGATCGCGACCACCGACAAGGTGCTCACCGCTTACTTCCCCGAGTGGGGCATCTACGGACGCAACTTCCAGGTCGCCGACGTACCCGCCGACAAGATCAACCGCCTCATCTACTCGTTCCTCGATCTCAAGAGCAACGGCGAGGTAGCGCTGTACGACAGCTTCGCGGCCGTGGAGAAGCGGTTTGCGGCGAACGAATCGGTCTCGGGCGCTGCCGACCTCTGGTACTACCCGCCGGGCGACCCCCGCGCCACGCAGACGGTGTGGGGCAACTTCAACCAACTCGCCCAGCTCAAGGAGAAGTATCCACACCTCAAGGTCAACATCGCGGTGGGCGGCTGGACGCTGTCCGGCAACTTCAGCAGCGTCTGCTCCACGGCGACGGGCCGCGAGACCTTCGCCACCTCGCTCGCCCGGTTCCTCAACACCTACCGCATGTTTGACGGCATTGACTTCGACTGGGAATACCCGGGGGGCGGTGGCCTGGGTGGCAACTCCGTGAGCCCCCACGACGGGGCCAACTACGCGTCACTCCTGCAACTCGTGCGGACAAAGTTCGACGCCCTCGGCCAGCAGCTTGGGCGGCGGTACGAAATCTCGGTCGCGTCACCTGCCGGTATCGACAAGATCGCCACCTTCAATCTCGCGGGCCTCGCGCCCTCCGTGGATCACTTCAACCTGATGGCCTACGACTTCCACGGCACGTGGGAGTACACGACGGGCCATCAGTCGGCCTTCACGGGCGATTCGGCGGGCTACGATGTGAAGACGGCGGTGCACGCCTACCTGGCGGCCGGCGTGAACCCGAAGCAGGTTGTGCTCGGCGCGCCGCTCTACACCCGGGGCTGGAGCGGCGTGGCCGACGGCGGCGACGGCGGTTACCGGGAGACTGCCTCGGGCAAGGCTCCGGGCACGTTCGAAGCCGGCGTCTACGACTACAAGGACCTCCTCCGTCAGGTGCAGGATCCCGCGAGCGGCTGGAAGCTCTACTGGGACGACACCGCTCAGGCCGCCTACGTCTACAACGCCACGCAACGGCTCTTCAGTTCGTTCGAGACCCCCACCTCGATCGCCCAGAAGTCGCAGTGGGCCGAGGATCTCGGGCTTGGTGGCATGATGTTCTGGGACATCACCAACGACGCCATCGACTCGCCGGAGAGCCTGGTCACCGCGGCCTACTCATCGTGGGTGCTTGGCGACGACTTTGCCACGATCCGCAACCGCTCGACGCTCTCTCACGAGCAGGTGGTCGGGGGCGACGGGGTGATCGCCACCCTGCCACCGGTGGCGTAGCGGCCTCCGGACAGATCCGGGGAGCCGGCACTACCATATGGCACAGTGGCGAGATTCGCTCGCCATCAACCGGCCATGTGAACTGGATCTCGATGCACATCATCCGCATCGCTCCGCTGATTCTTTTGATTGCGGGGGCCGCGAACGCCTTCGCGAACGAATCTCGTGGAGACACCCTCAAGGCCGACGCACTCCTCGACGCGTCGCGGGTGGTGCCGGTTGTGATCGAACTGCCTGCCGATGACTGGGAGGCACTCCGCCGCGACGCCCGCAGCCCCGCCGGCCTGTTCACCGCCAACCCGCCCAAGAAGTTCACCTGGCACAGGGGTCACGCCACCGTCGATGGCGTCGCGATCGTCGATGCCGGTATCCGCAAGAAGGGTTTTTTCGGGTCGCTGGATTCCGCCAGGCCCTCGCTGATCATCGACTTCAACCGGTTTGTGCCGCAGGAGCCTGTTGAGGGCCTCGGCAGGCTCACGCTCAACAACAACAAGCAGGACGCCTCATGCGTGGGGCAGTTTCTGGCCTACCGGTTGTTCCGTGCGGCGGGAGTGCCTGCGCCCCGTGTTGGCTTTGCCGCCGTCACCGTGAACGGGGAGTTGCTCGGGGTTTACACAAACGTCGAGTCGATCAAGAGGCCGTTTCTGACGCGGGTGTTCGGCACGGATGACGGCGGGCTCTATGAGGGAACGGTCGCCGACGTCGTCCCCGACTCGCTCTCGAAACTCGAGGTCGAAACGCACGACCACTTTCGCCCACGGCTCGAGGAACTCGCGCAACTGCTTGCCGCCGATGCGCCGCTCGATCTTGCCAGGGTGGAGGAACTCGTCGATGTCGACGAGTTCCTCTCGTTCCAGGCCGTCGAGGCCCTGATCGGTATGTGGGACGGCTACACCTCGAACCAGAACAATTTCTTTGTGCACCTCCCGGCGGATGACGGCCGGATCACCTTCATCCCCTGGGGGGCCGACTCGGCCTTCACCGCGGTGCCCGCCATGCTCACCGGCTTCGGTCGTGAACCTCCGCCGGCAGTCTACGCCCAGGCCGCCCTCGCCAACCGGCTCGCCTTCGCCCCCGGCATGATCGACCGCTACCGCCGCCGGCTCGAGAAGATCCTCGACACCGCCTGGCAAGAGGACGACCTCCTCGCCGAGGTCGACCGCCTGGAGACGCTGCTCGCGCCGCATCTCGCCCCAGCACAGTCGGGCGCAGCCACGTCGCTCGATACGGTCCGTACCTTCATCCGGCGACGGCGCGACGAGATCAAAACGGCCCTCGCGGCATGGCCACCAGAGCTACCCGGTGCGTTCCGCCCGCCGATGACGACCAAGCACGTCGGCAGCGTGAGTGGCACGTTCGCCGCCGTGCAGCGTGCGGCGGCGGACGGCGAGCCGTCGCCAGGCGAGATCGCGATCTCACTGACGCTCGGTGACAAGCCCGTCGACTATGCGCCAGCGGGCGTGGCTGCCTATCCACTGCCAATGCCGGGGCCTTGGGGAAAGCCAGCGTCGCCGGCCGACGCGCCGCTGGGCGTAACGGTCTCCGGAACGCGCGTCGACGGCACGCCGATGACGCTGACATTCATGCTTGATCGTCGCCTCGTCCGCGAGTCGGCCGGTGGCTTTGCGGCGGGCGGCATGCTCACGGAGGGGCCTGGTTTTTTCGGCTCCGGGCCGATGCGAATCGTGGGGGGCACGGTGGCCCTCGGCGACCGCGGGCTCGACCCGGGCACGAGGCTCTCGGGCACCTTCACATTTGGGATCGACGAAACCTCCGGTGGCTTCGGCAACCCCGCTCCAAAACGCCGCCCCGGCATGACGGAGAAATGAACTTCGCGAACGCGAGCCGGCGGCGGCGAACCCACAGGCTGTTCTCGCCATCGACCACCCCGCGCGCTTTACGGCGTCGCGGTTGGACGAGCCGGGGCCGGGGCGGGATTGAGATCGACCCACACCTCGTCGCCGACGGCGATCCGCTTGAGCGGTTCCGGATCGAACTCAACCGTCAGACCGCCGCTCACGCGATCCCAGACAGCCCGGGTGATCGTGCCCATGCGGGTGGTCGTCTCCCCATCGGTCCGGTAGACCCCGTCGCCGAGCGCTACGTTGGGCCGCACCTTGAGGCCGCCGTCGCGGCCCATGTGGCCAGGCGTGTCACCAAGATAGACCGCGTCGTGGCTCTCGATCACCTCGAAGAAAAACTTCGTCCCGTGCGGCGCAAGGGCCAGCCGCGACTGGCCGTCTTCGGCCCAGGAGACACTCGGCACAGTCGTCGCACTCAGGGTGAGGAAAGCCGCGATGGCCACGGCTGCGCGGGAAAATGTCATGCTCACGCCTCCTGAACTCAGAATGGCACCGCCCGGCCGACGACGGTGCCGGCGGGGGTGCATGACGGTAGTGTATGGAATCATCCTCTCTCCGGAGATACCGCATGACCTCACACCCAACCGACGACGTGGCGAGCCTGGCGGCCAGGCTTGAATCAACAAACGCCGACGAACGAGTTGCGGCGGCGGAGAAGCTCTGCCAGACGGGCGAGTCGGCCGCGACTGCGGCGATCCCGCTCGTGCGGGCCTGCGGAGACGCCGACGAACGGGTTCGCGAATGGGCTGTGGCGGCGCTCGAAGATCTGGGGCCGCCGCCGGCGGATGTGATTGCCACGCTGGCGACCCTCGCGACGGGGAGCGTGCCGCTCGTGGCATATTGGGCGGTCACGCTCCTCGGGCGGGCTGGGCAGGCTGCGGCAAGCACGGCAGGCGTGCTGGCCGACTGCCTCGCATCGGGCGACGCCGCGGTGGCCCAGCGAGCCGCCTGGGCCCTCGGCAAACTCGGCCCCGCCGCCGCAGTCGCCCACGAGCGGCTCCACGCAGCCGCCCAGTCGGCCGACCCGCGACTGGCGAGCCTTGCATCCGAGGCTTTGGCGACGATCGGCGGGGCGTGAGAAGACGTGCCGCGGCAGTGCCACGTGGAGCATGAGGCCGTGCCGGCGTGGCCGATAGGAAAGATGTGGCACCCGCACATCCCCTTCCGCCGGCAGGATCGCGTCTCTCGACGCCCGTATTCCGCGTGGTGCTCATCGCCGCGATGGCCCTCGTCGCCGCGACGGGGCAAGGCCAGCAGCCCGCCATGCCCGTTTCCAAGCCCTGGGACGCGGTGCTGATCTGCAGTTTCAATATCCAGGTCTTCGGCGAGGCGAAGATGGCCAAACGCGAAGTCGTCGAGGTGCTCGCCCGCGTCGCGCGGAAGTTCGACATCGTTGCCATCCAGGAGGTGCGGGCGAAGTCCGACGAGGTGGTCCCGTCGTTCGTCCGGGCGGTGAATGCCGACGGCAGCCAATACCACTACGTCATCGGTCCACGAGAGGGCCGCACGGTGAGCAAGGAGCAATACACGTTCGTCTATGACACGCGGCGGATCGAAGTCGATGCCTCGTCGCTCGGCGTGGTACCCAATCCCTCGAATGCGCTCCACCGGCCGCCGATGCACGTCCGCTTCCGGACGCGGATCCAGCCCGCAGAGATGGCGTTTACGTTCTGGCTCGTCGACATTCACACCGATCCCGATGAGGTGCCGTCAGAGCTCCAGGCGCTTTCCACCGTCTTCCAGCAAATGCAGGCGTTGCGGCCCGACGAGGACGACGTGATCGTGCTGGGTGACCTCAATGCCGGCCCGCCTCAGTTCACCGCCTTCAAGCGAATCCCGGGCATCGGCTGGGCGGTGTCGGGCACGACAACCAACACGCGGCGGTCGAAGACCTACGACAACCTGATCTTCTCGCAGCCGCAAACCAGCGAATATCTCGGCACGTGGGGCGTGTTCGACCTGCAGAACGCCTTCGGCCTGCCGCTCGACAAGGCCCTCGAAGTGTCGGACCACAACCCGGTGTGGGCCGCCTTCTATCCGGCGGAGCACCGCGGCCAGTCGGCCGGCTTCATGGCCGCGCAGCCGGCCACGGTACGATGACGCTTCCCTCCGCCGAAAAGCCCCCGTTACGATAGGGCGCATGCACTCCGCCCTGCCGACCACGCCGACCGTCGATTTTCTGGGGATCGGCGTCCAGAAGGCGGGCACGACCTGGCTCTACCATCAGCTCGCACGACATCCACAGGTCGCCTTCCCCCGCGGCAAGGAGGTGCACTACTGGGACGCGGCCTCCGCCCCAGACGCTGACGAGTGGGCCGCCATGCTCGAGCCCCCCTCTCGTCGCTCACGGAGCGGCCGGCCAATCAAGACCGGCGAGATCACGCCCGCCTATGCCACGCTCCCCGTCGAAAAGATCAAGGCGATCCACCGCCGCTGCCCCGGCATCCGGCTATTCATCAGCCTCCGCAACCCACTCGAACGAGCCTGGTCGGCGGCGCTGATGGGCCTCGCCCGCGCCCAGATGCTCGTTCCTGAAGCGAGCGACCAGTGGTTTCTCGACCATTTTCGTTCGGCTGCCTCGCGGGCCCGGGGCGACTATCTCGGCTGCCTCGACCGCTGGTGGTCGGTGTTCCCCCGCGACCAACTGCTCATCCTCTTTCAGGATGACATCGCATCGCGTCCGTCGACGGTGCTCGACACGCTGGCCGCCCACGTGGGCATCGATGCCATGGAATTCGCGGCCCTCCCGGAAACAGTGATCGGCGAGGTGGTTGTGCCCGGTCTTGGCGACGGCGTCGTGTCGGCCATGCCGCCGCCGCTGCGGCCGTCGCTGCTCCAGCCGCTTCTTGACCTCTACGGCCGCGACATCGTGGAGCTCGAACGGCTCACTGGCCGCGATCTCTCGGCCTGGCGCGAGTTGCCGTCCACAGCTCGACACACCGGACAGAGAACGACCAGCGACGGCGGCGCCACGCGGGCTGCCGACGCCGAGGGCTGAGGCACGGTCTGGCAACTGTCACGCGCAGCGGCATCCCCCATGAACCCCACGCTCGTTCGCGCTTTTCGCCTCCGCTGCCCCCAGTGCGGCGAGGGGCGGCTGTTTCGCGGACTCTTCCAGATGAACGAGTCCTGCTCCGCCTGTGGGGCGAGTTTCAAACGGGAGCAGGGTTTTTATCTCGGGTCGATCTACATCAACTACGGGGCCACCGTCATCGGTACGGGCGGGCTCTACGCCCTCCTTGTGCTCGCTCTTGGCTGGTCGTACAAGTCAGCGCTGGCCGCCTGCCTCGTGGCAGCCCTCGTGTTTCCAATCTGGTTCTTCCGCTGGGCCCGGAGCCTGCTGCTCGCCCTCGATGGATCGGTCAACCAACAGCAGGCGGTAGGCAGCGACGCGACAGGCGGCGCCAAGGCTCTCGCCGCCGATGATGCTCGCGCTGGCTGCGCCATGGGTATCGCCCTTGCGCTGATCCTGCTCTTCGGCCTCGGCATGGCGGTGGTCACGATCCTGTTCACGATCGATGCCGAGGGAGGGGAGGCGGCGGCGAAGACACGGCAACGATTACCGCGTGCTTCACAACCGGAGCCTGTCGCTGGGATTCAGATGATGCCGCGGGACTCGAGCAGCGAGATGACCGCATCGACGCACTTTGCCACCGGCCACTCGTGTGTCGGTAGCACGAGGTCGGGATTCACGGGCGGTTCGTAGGCCGCCGACACGCCGGGGAAGTTGGCGATCTCCCCCTTGTCAGCCTGGGCATAGTGGCCGTCGGTGTCGCGCGTGCGGCACACATCGACCGGCGCCGAGAGATGCACCACGAGGAACCGGTCCTTGCCGATCCGCTCGGCCGCCTTGCGGCGGACGTCGTCATCCGGAGCGACGAAGGCCGCCAGGCAGATCACGCCGGCATCGTTGAAAAGGTGGGCGACCTCGACCGAGCGGCGGAGATTCTCACTCCGCTCGCGGGCCGAGAAACCGAGGTCCTTGCTGATGCCGTGCCGCATGGCGGTGCCGTCGAGCACCACGACCGCGCGGCCCGAGTCGAAGAGCCGCCGCTCGACCGCCCGGGCAATCGTCGTTTTGCCCGCGCCGGTGAGCCCCGTCAGCAGCACCGTGGCCGGCTTCTGTCCGAAGCGGGCCTCACGCTCCGCTGCCGTCACCACGCTCGCCCGATCGGCTGCCGTCTCGGCACCACCCCACTCCACGTCACCCTGCTCATCTGCCTCGCGGTCGAGGATCATGCCGGCCGCCACCGTGGCGTTGGTCAGCCGGTCGATCATGATGAACGATCCGGTCGAGCGGTTCTTGCGGTAGGCGTCGTAGGCGATCGGGCTCGTGAGCGTGACTCCGCAGCGACCGATCTCGTTGAGTGCCAGGGTGGGCGCGGGCTGCCGGTGGAGCGTGTTGACATCCACTCGGTAGCGGAGGCTCGTCACCACTCCGGGCACCAGTTTGCTCGTCTGTTTGAAGAGATACTGCTTTCCGGGGACCAAGGCTTCTTCGCTCATCCAGACGACCATCGCCTCGAACTTGTGATCGACCTTCGGCACGTTGCCCGGCCGCACGAGCATGTCGCCGCGGCTCGAGTCGATCTCGTCCTCGAGCGTGAGTGTGACCGACTGCGGCGCGAATGCCTCCTTCAGCTCGCCATCGAACGTGACGATGCTCTTCACGCGGGTCTTCTTCCGCGATGGGAGCGAGACGATCTCATCGCCCGTGCGGACGATCCCCGACGCGATCGTGCCGGCAAAGCCGCGGAAGTCGAGGTTCGGCCGTACGACGAGCTGCACCGGAAACCGGAAGTCTTCAAGGTTTCTGTCGGAGCCGATGTAGACCGTCTCCAGGAGCGGCATCAGCGGCGAACCGGTGTACCACGGCATGTTGGGGCTCGAGGCCACGACGTTGTCGCCCTTGAGCGCCGAGATCGGCATGAAGTGGACGTCGGGCAGTTCCAGCCGGCTGGCGAAGTCGATGTAGTCGCCCTTGATCTTCTCGAACACCGCCTGGTCGTAGCCGACGATGTCCATCTTGTTGATGGCGACCACGATGTGCTTGATGCCCAACAGCGACACGATGAACGAATGCCGCTTGGTCTGGGTGAGCACCCCGTGCCGGGCGTCGACGAGAATGATGGCGAGGTCGGCCGTCGAGGCCCCAGTGGCCATGTTCCGGGTGTACTGCTCGTGGCCCGGGGTGTCGGCGATGATGAACTTTCGCTTGTCGGTCGAGAAGTACCGATAGGCGACGTCGATCGTGATCCCCTGCTGCCGCTCGTCCTCCAGCCCGTCGGTGAACAGCGCGAGATCGACCTCCTCGCCGGTCGTGCCGTATCGCGACGTGTCTTTCTTGATCGCCGCGAGCTGGTCCTCGTAGATCATCTTCGACTCGTAGAAGAGCCGGCCGATGAGCG
>JBAXOU010000145.1:0-8758 GCA_037133115.1 Planctomycetota bacterium
TGGGCTACAAGGTGAGCCGCTCCGATCTCGTCGATCCGGAGAGCGAATACAACAAACTCTGGATCGACTACATCCGCGAGTTTGGCGAGGACGACGACGCGGTGGTCGTGGTCGAGGGCGATTCCCGGGAGCAGGTGATCCCCGTGCTCGAGGAGATCTCCCGGGAGGTCGCCTCCGAGAAGTCGCTGTTCCGGTCGGTGCTCCACGAGGTCGACCTCTCCGCGATCCGCGCCAAGGGCCTCCACTACCTGTCGCCGGCCGACCTCACGGCGATTGACCGGTTCATCGAGCGGACGCAACCGATCCTGGAGGGCGGCTGGGCCCAACTCCGCGTGGGCACCATGGTCGGTGGACTCGCCGGCCAGATGGTCGCCGGCACCGCACCGCAGGATCCCCGCGAGGAGCAGCCCACGGCGTCACTGGAGCGGTACGTCGAGAGCCTGGTGGCCGGGCTCGAGGTGCCCGTCGCCGGCGATCTGCGACCGACCGACTACGTTTCGCCGTGGCCGGGAATGCCCGAGTCGCTCTCCACGCTCCGCGATCTCTCCAGCGAGAACCTCCTGGCCAAGGACGGCCGGCTGGGCTTCGTGCTACTCAGGCTCACCAAGGAGAAGGGCGGCTTTGCCGGCGCCAGTGCTGCGACGGACGAACTGCGGCGGATCATCGCCCGCATTGCCAATGGCCATCCCGGCGTTTCGGTCGGTCTCACCGGCATCCCGGTCATGGAGGACGACGAGATGCGGGCTAGCCAGACCTCGATGGTCTGGGCGAGTGGCCTGTCGATGGCCGCGGTGATCCTCGTGATCATCGCCGGCTTTGGCGGCGTGCGGCATGCCGTGATGGCCAACGGGGTGCTGGCGATCGGCATGGCCTGGGCCTTCGCCTGGGCGACGGCGAGCGTCGGCCACCTCAACATCCTCAGCGTCACGTTCACGGTGACGATGATCGGCGTGGGCATCGACTACGGCACGTATTACGTCGGCCGCTACCTGGAGCAGCGACGGAAGGGCATGGATTGCGAAGACGCCCTGCTCGAAACGAGCGGCCGCGTGGGCCCGGGCATCCTCACCGGCGCGATCACGACGGCCGTCGCCTTCTTCGCGGCAGCGATGACGAGCTTCGTGGGCGTGGCGGAGCTCGGGATGATCGCGGGCGGCGGCATCATGCTGTGCTGCGCCGCGGAACTGCTCGTGCTGCCCGCCGTGCTCGCGATTGTCGACCGCAGCTTCTTTGGCCGCACCATCCCCGAGCCGGTGCCGGTGCACGCTTGGCTCGCCCCGGTCTTCCGACATCCGCGGATCGTGATCCTCGGCTGCGTGGCCTGCACGCTGGCGATGACCGGCGGCCTCCACGAACTCCGCTACGACCACAACCTGCTCAACATGCAGCCCGAGGGGCTGGAGAGCGTCGAACTGGAGCAGAAGCTCCTCGAGGAGTGCGATCAGAGCGTCTGGTACGCCCTGTCGATCGCCGACTCCCGCGAGCAGTTGCTCGAGCGGAAGGCCAAGCTCGTGGCGCTGCCGGGCGTGGAGCGGGTCGATGAAATCGCGTCGCTGCTGCCCGTCGACGAGGAACTCAAGCGGCCGCTCATCGAGCGGATCCGCGGCCGGCTTGCCGCGCTTCCCGAGCGGCCTCCGGAGATTCCAGTCGACCGGCTCGACGCGCTCGGTGAGACGCTCGCCTGGGCCCAGACCGAGGCGTCGAAGCGTCCTGGTGGCCTGCGGACGGCATGGCACCTCGAGCGGGTTCGCGACAGCCTGCGGCGGAAGGGGCCCGAGGAGTGTTACCAGGCCATCGCCACGTTTCAGCAGCGGGCGGCGGGCGACCTGCTCACGCGGCTCCATGCCCTCGCCGGCGTCGCCGATCCGTCGCCTCCCGCGCTCGCCGACCTGCCGCCGAGCCTCGTGGAACGCTTCGTCGGGTCGAGCGGTCGCCACCTCCTCAAGATCTACGGCCGCGGCGACATCTGGAACTTCGAGTCGCTGGAGAAGTTCGTCCGCGACGTGCGGAGCGTCGATCCCCGTGCCACCGGCAACCCCGTGCAGGCCTACGAGGGCTCCCGCGAGATGAAGCGGAGCTACGAGCAGGCAGGGCTCTATTCGCTGGTGGTCATTCTCGCGGTGCTCTGGCTCGACTTCCGCTCGCTCAAGCACTCGCTGCTCGCGGCACTTCCGCTGGGCCTCGGCATGCTGCAAACGTTTGGCCTGATGGGGCTGGTCGGGATCGATCTCAACGCGGCGAACCTGATCGGTGTTCCGCTGATCCTGGGGATCGCCGTCGACTACGGCGTGCACATCATGCACGACGCCCTGGAGCGGCCCGGCCCCTACCGGATGAGCGCCTCGACCGCGAACTCGGTACTTGTCGATGCCCTGACGACGATCCTGGGGTTCGGCGCGCTGATGGTGGCCAGCCACCGCGGCCTCGAGAGCCTGGGCCGGCTGCTCACCCTCGGCGTCACCACCTGCACGCTGACGTCGCTCGTGTTCCTGCCAGCCCTGCTCAACCTCGTTGCCTGCGGGCCGGCAGCCGACTCCGAGGATGACGACGAAGAAGACTGCGACGACGGAGCCACGGATCACCCCGAATCCCTGGCCGCCTGAAGAACGCGTTGCCGCGGCCGGCGGATCGCGGTTGTGTCGGAGTGCCGTCGCGCGGTACTTCCCCAGCCCTCCGTTTCCCTCACTGGGTGACCCATGATTGCCAGCCGACGTTTCGCCTCTGCCGTGCTCGTCGCTATGTCCGCCGCGGTCTCCGCGGCCGTGGCTGGCGCCGCTGACACCGAGCGGGTCGTGAACATCGCGATGGAGGACCAGTTCAAGAATCGCCACGAGACGCTTCGCTATCGGGGCGACGTGGTCGTGCTCGTGTATGCGGAGCGGAAGGGGGCCGAGGCGGCGCTCGAACTCGGCCGCCGCCTGCACGTCCGCTTCCATCCGAATGCGGCGCAGGCCCCGGCGACGGAGTGGTCGCGGCAGCCGGTCGTCAGTCCGGCCGGTTGGCCCGCCGCGCTCGCGGCGCCCGATGTCCACGTGATCCCGGTGGCCTGCCTGCCGGAGGTGCCCAAGGCCCTGGAGGCAGTAGCCCGCTCGCGGTTTCGCAAGGATTCGCAGTTCATCTCGGTGTGGCTCGACTTCGAAGACACGATGCGGCAGCGGTTCGGCATCGTTGCCGACGAGCCCAACGTGGTGCTACTCGACACCCGTGGCTGCCCGCAGGGCGTGATCTCTGGGCACCTCGACGAGGTGCGATTCGGCGAGGTCGTTGCCACGATCGATCAGCTGCGACTGCGGTCGCTGCAGGATCGCACCGCCGCGATTCCCACCGCGGCGACGCTCGTCCGATAAAAAGCGCAGGTCAGGCCGGCTACGAGCGGTTTCGCTGCTTGAGCCGTTGGCTCGCCCGGGTGAGCGTGTCTCGCTCGGCCGACGTCAGGCTCGATTCCCCGGTGCGGCTGATCTTCTCGAGGATCCGATCGACCTCCTGGTCGAGATGCGGGTCGTCGCCCGGCCGCACGGAGGTGGCCACGTTGTCATCGGGCCGCACGACCCGCATGCGGGGGCGGCGGGAGAACCACTGCGAGATCGCGGCGATCGGTCCACCCCCAAAGCCATCCAGGCTCCAGCCCCGCCAGGCGTAGAGGATGCCGAACAGGGCTCCCCCGAGGTGGGCGACGTGGGCCACCTTGCTCGTGTGGTCTCCCAGGCCCCCGATGTCGGAGGCGAGGTAGAGCAGGCCCAACGCCCAGGCCGGCACGGGCAGCACCCCGTAGATGAGGAGCGTTTGTCTTGGGTAGTACCAGATAAACGCGGCAAGCACGGCCATCACGCCACCACTGGCGCCGATCAGCGGCGCGCCGGCCGCCATCGTTGGATGGCTGAACCGTTCGATGACCACCCAGCCCAGTCCCGCGAAGATGATCGAGGCGCAGTAGAAGCGGATGAACTCTGCCCGTCCCAGCACCGCTTCGATCTCGCGGCCGAAGAACCAGAGGGTGACCATGTTAAAGATCAGATGCCAGGGCGACGACGAGTCGTGCAGGAAGCCATACGTCAGCAGCGTGTAGAAGAACTGCGGCTGCCGCGGTAGATCCTCCGGCAGGCAGAAGATCTCGTTCAGCGAGAACCGCGGCAGCAACCCTTCGAACAGGTTGCCGGCGAAGATGAAGTTGGCCAGCCAGACGCCCACGTTGAGGGCGATGATCGCGTTCACGCCGCTCCACTCGGCCAAGAATGGCTGGCGTCGATCGGCGTAGTAGCTGCGGTCTTGGAATCCCATCGCCCGGTCGCCGCGCCGCGGCGAGTCCTCGAGAAGGGACAGATGAAATAAGTCCCAAGGGCCGCATCCTACGGCCACCGTGATCCCTGAAGCAACCGGCAGGCCCGTTCGCGGACGCTGCCCATGTCCGCCACGCCTGTGCTACGCTGCGACCTCGTCCGCCCGGGTTTGACGCCGCGGCACACGGCCCCCGGACGGTGGCACCACAAGGAAAGCGATGACGATGGCGACCAACGGCGGACTCGGCAGAAAACTCCGGATGGGAATCGTCGGGGGTGGGCAGGGCTCGTTCATCGGCCGTGTGCACGTGACGGCCGCGGTGCTCGACAACCGCGCCGCGCTCGTGGCTGGCGCCTTCTCCAGCGACGCCGCCCGCTCGAAGGCGAGCGCTGGCGACTACGACGTGCCCGAGTCGCGGGCCTACGGCTCCTATCAGGAGATGCTCGATCGGGAGCGGGCCCTGCCGGCCGGCGAGCGGATCGACTTCGTGACGGTCGCCACGCCAAACCACATGCACTATCCCGTGGCGAAGGCGGCGGTCGAGGCCGGCTTCCACGTGGTCTGCGACAAGCCGCTCACGCTCACGCTCGCCGAAGCCGAGGATCTCGCAAAGGTGGTGGCGGGCTCGAAGGGCGTGTTCGTGGTCACCCACAACTACACCGGCTATCCGCTTGTGCGGCAGGCGCGGGAGATGATCCTCGCGGGTGAACTCGGCGAGATCCAGGCGATCCGCGCGGAGTATATCCAAGGCTGGCTGCGGACCAGGCTCGAGAGCGAGGGGCAGAAGCAGGCGGCGTGGCGGACCGATCCCACGAAGAGCGGCGCGGCCGGCTGCTTTGGCGACATCGGCACCCACGCCTACAACCTCGGCCGCTTCATGACCGGCCTCTTGCCCGAGGCCATCAGCGCGAACCTCAAGGTCTTCGTGCCAGGGCGGTCGCTCGACGACTACGGCCACGCGGTGATTCGCTACGAGAACGGGGCGCTCGGCACTGTGACCGCCTCGCAGATCAGCCACGGCCGCGAAAACGACCTGCGGATCCAGATCGACGGCACCCTGGGCAGCCTCGAGTGGCACCAGGAGGAACCCAATAAGATGACGGTGCGCCACAACGGCAAGCCGCACTATCTCTACACCCGCGATCCCAACGCCCCGTTCACGAACGACGCGGGCAAGGCGGCCTGCCGGCTGCCGTCGGGCCACCCCGAGGCCTTCTTCGAGGCCTTTGCGAATGTCTACCGCGCCGGGTTCGACGCCATGGCCCAGGCGGCGACGGGGGCGGTGATCGAGAAGAAGGACACCGTCTACCCCAATATCTACGATGGCGTGGAGGGGATGTATTTCATCGAGCAGTCGGTCGCGTCGAGCCAGGCGGGCGGCGGCTGGCTGCCGCTGAAGCACCCGTTGGCGAGGCGGTGAGCCCATGGCGAGCAACGACACGCGATACTTCGTCTTCGACATCGAGAGCGTGGCCGACGGGGAGCTCGTTTCCCGGCTGAAGTATCCCGGCGAGGATCTCGGTCCCGCCGAGGCGATCGCGAAGTACCGCGCCGAGCTCATGGAGGAGAACGGCAAGGACTTCATTCCCTACACGTTTCAACTACCGATTTCGCTCGTGATTGCGAAGGTGGCGAAGGATCTGTCGCTCCAGGATCTGATCGGGCTCGACGAGAAGCAGTCGCGGCCGCATGAGATCACGCGACTCTTCTGGGAAGGCTGGCGGAAGTACCAGCGGCCGCGGCTGATCACGTTCAACGGCCGCGGCTTCGACCTGCCGCTGCTCGAGCTCTGCGCCTTTCGCTACGGGATTTCGATCCCAGACTGGCTCGCGGAAGACGCCCGGAACTTCGACCAACCGCGGTATCGCTACAACACGGCGGCCCACTTCGATCTCTACGAGTGGCTCACCAACTCCGGCGCGTCACGGTTTACCGGTGGCCTCTCGCTGGCGGCCAACCTGATCGGCAAGCCGGGAAAGACCGACGTGGCCGGCCACATGGTGCAGGATCTCTGGGACGAGGGGCGGGCTGCGGAGATCCACGACTACTGCCGCGGCGACGTGCTCGACACGTATTTTGTGTTTCTGCGGTCGCGGGTGCTTGCCGGCGACATCGACCTCAAACGGGAACACGCCCTGATCGAGCACGCCCGGAAGTGGATTGAATCGAAGGCCGAAGAAAGCCCGGGCCTCGCCCGCTACCTCGCCGCCTGGGGCGACTGGCAGAGCCCCTTCTGAACCGCCGGCCGACGCTTGCCGGGCGGCCGTTGGTCGACCTATCCTTGAACGACTTGTTGCTCCGAGAAACCCCGCATGGTCGAGCGTAGCTCATGATCGCGGCTCAACAGATTAAAGATTACGTGAACGAACTCGTCCGGCAGTTTTCACCGGATCGTGTCGTCATGTTCGGTTCCTATGTATCCGGAAAGCCTCGGGCTGACTCTGATGTCGACCTTCTCGTCGTGATGAGACACAGCGGGGCAGCGGCTGAACAGGCGGCTCGAATCCGTCGCAGTATTCGCGCTGGGTTTCCGCTCGACATCATCGTGCGATCGCCGGCGGCGATACGGAGGCGGACGGCGATGGGCGACGGTTTCATTTGTGAGATCTTGGAGAAAGGCAAGGTTCTCCATGAAAGCCACGACACGCGAGTGGATTGAGAAAGCCGAAGCTGACTTCATCAGTGCGGGCCGCGAATACCAAGCTAGGAATCGGCCAAACTTTGACGCGGCGTGCTTCTTTGCCCAGCAGTGCATAGAGAAGTATCTGAAAGGACGGCTGGCAGAAGCGAGTAGTCCGATACCAAAGACTCACGACCTCTCGGTCCTACTGGACTCAGTCGTGGTGATCGAGCCTTTGTGGGAAGCCGCTCGTTCTCGAATGGAGACGCTCACGAGCTACGCCACTCTGTTTCGCTACCCAGGCGAGTCTGCGACCCGGGCGTTGGCGAAGACCGCCATCGCAGATGCGCGATGGGTGCGAAGCATGATACGGACGGCAATGCGACTCCGTAGCCACTGAAGCCCTCGTCCACCTCCGTCTCGCTGCAGGCATGCTCGCCTGGGGACACCGCGATGTTGGTGGACGCGAGCGTCCGGATCACGCCGCGGACGTCAGGTAGGCCGTCAGGCAGCGGGCGAGTTCCCGCACGAGAGCCTTGTCGCCGATTGCCACACCGCTGACTTCCTGATTCTCGAACATCACCTGCTGGGCGAACATGGCGAACGTCATCCGCCAAGCCACGTCGGTCGCGATCGCCGGCTTGGCATGTGCGATCTCGTTTTGATACCGCAGCACCAGATCGGCGAACATGCGGGCGAAGAACGCGTTGGCCTGGATTCCCTGGGTCCGTAGTTTTACGTCGGTGGAACGGTGCAGGACGAAGAAGCGGGCCGAGTTGCGGTACTCACGCACGATGGCAAACATGTGTGTGATGAGCACCTCCAGGGCGCCGACGAGCGTTTTCTGACGAACGGCCGCTTGGATGGCGATCTGCCCTCCGGCCGCAAGGCGTTCGAGAAACCGCTCGTGCATGGCCTCGAGTAAGCCGCCACGGTCGCCGAACCGCGCGTAGAACGAACCGACCGAAGTATCGGACCGTTCGACGACAGCTTCGACCGTCAGGGCTTCGTCACCCCCCTCGGCGAACAGGGCGTCGGCGGCGTCAAGCATCCTCGCCATCGAGAGAATGCTGCGGGCTTGTTGCGGTTTGCGGGCCATGTTGGTCACTGTCTCAGGGAACCGTTCCCCCGAAGACGGTATCACGTCAGGCTTTCCAGGCCAAGCAAGCCTCCCATCCAGCGGCGATCCCCCAAACCGCCCGATACTCGCCGTGTGGGCCAGTCGGGGCCCGCCGCGTTGAGACCGCGGCTTTCGTAGCGGTTCTCGCCCAAGTCTGGACCCAGTTCTCAGATCAATATTAGAGTGTTGTATTTAGAACGCAAGTCGGTTAGACACGTTCTGGTAATTCTGTTCGCGTGCTGGTGCGGTGCTCCGCATTGGACTCGCGCTGCGCGGAAGCGGCGATGCTTCCACAAGGATGCTCTCAATGAAGCGAAGTGCGTTTCTCCGGAACTTGTTCAACCGGACCCTTGGGCCGTTTCGGCGGCTCGATTTCTTTGCCTCTTTTCGGTGGGTGCGGCTCGGAGCAACCAGGAGGTCAAGCAGTCGAGCCAGGCCCTCCTGGGAACTGCTCGAGTCTCGCCTTGCGCTCGCCAGCGATGTCGACTTCGTGGGGCTCGCTGTGCCCGTCAGTGCGGGCAGCATCGCGTCTTTCGATCAGTCTGCAGCCGATACCACGATCGTCAGTCCGTTCACCCGGGCCAAAGCCGTGCAGGCAGCCGCGGCTCAGACGGTGAACAGCGTCGTGGTTGGCGGGCTGCAGTTCCAAGGCACGTTCACGTCGCAAGGCGGCGTCTACAGCACTTCGTCGGCCGTGGACGTTGGCTTTGCGCCCGGCTCCGGCACGTTCAAGTCGTTGC
>JBAXOU010000146.1:0-8746 GCA_037133115.1 Planctomycetota bacterium
GCCCATGACCGGTCAGTCGTGAAGGTGGTTCGTAAACCACTCCGCTGCCAGCCTGGCCACCTCGTCCATCGCGCCCGGCTCCTCGAAGAGATGCGTCGCCCCCGGCACCACCGCAAGCTGCTTCTCCACGCAGGCGAGTTCCGCAAGCGCCCGGCGATTCAGCGTGAGCACCTCGGTGTCTTCACCACCCACGATCAGGAGCGTGGGCTGGTGCACCGCCCAAAGCCTCCGGCCCGCAAGGTCGGGACGGCCGCCCCGCGACACGACCGCTTGCACCGCCGGCTCGCAGGCCGCCGCCGTGAGGGCCGCGGCCGCTCCAGTGCTCGCCCCAAAGAGCCCGAGCGGAAGGTGTCTCGTCTGCTCGAGCCTGGAGACAAACCTCACCGTCGCCAGCAACCGCTCAGCAAGCAACGCGATGTCAAACACGCTACTGCGGCTGGAGGCCTCCTGCTCGGTGAGCAGGTCGACGAGGAGCGTGCCAATCCATGACTCATGGAGCACCTCGGCCACGGCGGCACTCCTCGGACTGTGCCGACTCGAACCGCTGCCGTATGCGAAAATCACCAACCCCGTCGGGGGCGCGGGCAGCGTGAGCCGCCCGCCAAGCGCGAGTGGCTTTCCCTTCGTGCCGTTCACCGGCACGGTCACATCGATCGTCTCGATCAGGCTGCCAAGCATCTCGACATCTCCTCGGGGCAGCCGTGCGCTGCACGGCCTGGTTTCATAACTCAGTTCCAAAACGCTGATCAGATGGTGCGTCGGGGTTTCCGCTTCGCGCGGCAGGTCGGCGACTCCGCCAGCGAGAACACGAGGAGCTCTTCGCCGGTGACCGTCGAGATGTCGTTGTGCACGCTCACGAGCTTCACACCCACCGCCATCTCGACGATCTCCGCCAGCCGCGGCCGTCCTGCCGACACCATGTGGGCACGAATCTGCTTGAGCAGCGCCCGGCCGTTTTCGTTGTCACCCGCATGGCCATTGCCGTCCCCGTTGCTGTGGCCATTGCCATTGCCATTCGCATCGACGGGGGCATGGCCTGCCTCAGCCGATGCCGCCCCCACCGACTCACCCCGCGGAGCGATCAGTTGCCGCTCCGCAGGTGTGAGCACACCCTGGAGTCGCACGACGAGGAGATCGCCGACGAGGTGCGAATGGATGTCTCGGGGACCGCGCCCGATGAAGTCCTGCTGAAACTTCGAGATACCGTCGCAGACGGCGGCCTCGATTTCGCCCTGTGATTTCATGCTACTGCCACTGCTACGGGTGACGGGTTCGGCTACAGCGTGATTCATGGAGGCCCTCCTTCAGCCACCATGGACCACCATGGACGCCGACCGCAATGCGAACGTGCGTCCGGTGATAGTCACGGCACCATGGCCGTTGCCATTCGCATACCCGTTGCCATTGCCGTTACCGTTACCATTCGCATGGCCGTTGCCGTTACCGTTGGCATTGCCATTACAGATTCGGTCCCACACCTCGCGGCGATGGATCGGCATCTTCGCGTCGGCCTGAAAGCCCAGCCGTACGCGGCCCCCCTCGATCTCCAGGATCGTGATCTCGAGCACGATCTCCAGATCCTCAGGCCGACCGATTACCACACTCTCCCGATTCTTTCTCGTTAGCACCAACATGGGACACCTTCTTCATGGTTTGGAATCCTTCCGGAAAAAAATCACGGCAGACGGATCCATTCCCGTCTGCGTCATCGACATGCAAATGCTCGTCAACCGCCACACCGAAGCCAGGCACGTGCCCGCCGAGCACGACCAAATCGACGCCGACCGCGGTGGTGCAGGTCTTGAGCAGGCTGCCCGTATCGGCATCGACATGCGTTGCCACCGACCGCATCCAGATCCCGCACGCGGCGTGGAGGTGGTCGCGGAGCGCCTCAAACGAGGCCACCATGAGCGAGCGGTGCCAGGCGAGCACGCGCCGCTGGCCGTCCAGCGTGGCGACGAGCCGCCGCTCGATTGCCGACAGCTCCGTATGGATCGTCACCACCGTGCAGCCGCCCCCGCTGACGACCGCCACGCTCCGCGGCACGCGGCCGAGAAGCTGGAGCTCGAAGCCGCCAGCGGCACGGGCTATGCGGCGGGCCTCGCAGACGCGGTCACGATTCATTCGTCGGGCGGGAGGACGGGCGACCTGGATTGTTGGCATGGGTTCGGCACTCCGGAGAGGATCGATCGTGACGGCGTCGTGCGGCACGAAAGTGGGTGTCTAAAAACGAAAAAAGCCGGCGAGAGGGAACGCCCAAGGGCACTCTCTCTCACCGGCTTACGTTGCGACGGACCTCCCGGCTCTACCGGTCTGCCCCTCGACTCGTCATCCGCAAATTGTAGTTTTGTCGGCCGAAAAAAAGGATGTTTTGATTTTTGTTCCCGGCCGACGGTCGCATTCTACGTGACAAACGAGCGAAGGCAAACAAGCCTTGCGGGAATCCGCGCAGATCCTCACCAGCCCGCCGGCAAACCGCCGAAACGACACCCACGAGATCCCCTCTCGAGAGGGTATTCGCTCATCCACGAGGACGATCATGCGATCCCGTGGAGAGATCGAGGCTGCGGTGTGCGGTTCGTCTCTCCATCGCGCGGGCACCACAGACTGCACTCCCGCGCGGATCCGCCCCGCGCGGGAGTGCGCCGTGGTCCCTGATTAGCCTTAGCGGATCAGCCGCGAGGCCGACACCGGCAGGGCGGCAGTCCGACTTACGACCTGAGACTCTCCCTTCTCCGCGATCGTCGGCGTGGCGGACGACGATGACGAGGAAGCCAAGCAGCAACTGCTGACGATCACCTCCTGGACAACGGTGCCACAGCACGGCGCCGCGGGGGCGACGTACGAGACCATCGTGCCGGCGCAGGGATCACAGCAGGGGTCGCGGACGGGCTCGCAACAGGTGGTGGGACAGGTGTTGCAGCACGACGCACGGTGATGCCGGTGCCGCCAGCCGGCCTCCGCATCAAACGCCGACAGCGTCGCCACGGCACAAATCCCGAACACCATCATCGATCCAAAGGTCTTCGTAAACATCTTCTTGCTCTCCACTGGAAACGTCCTGATGATCTCGTCTATGCCACAGCGGCATCGACGGCTCCTGGAGGCCGCCCTCGGCGGCCTCGAATCGGCATGTCAAACGCGACTCACTTCACCTGCACGGGAACCTTCCGTGAGGTGCTGGTGGCGGTCTTTGCGAGCTCGACCGTGAGCACGCCGTTGTCGAAGCTGGCCGTCACCTTGGCGGGATCGACCGGGTCGGGCAGGGGAATCGTTCGGCTGAAGGCGCCATACTGGCTCTCCGTGTGCGTCCAGCCATTCCCCGACTTCGATGTCGCGTGCTTCTTCTCCCCGGAGATCACGAGCCGATCCTCCGTGACGTCCACATCGACGGTCTTGGGATCGATGCCGGGCAACTCGGCGCGGATCTGGATCCGCTGGGGGTCTTCCGACATGTCGATGGCGGGCAGCCACTGGCCGGGTTCGGCCGCTTCGAACCAGGTGGGGATCGAGAGCGGCCTGGTGAAGAGGCCATCGAACACCCTGTTCATTTCGGTGCGGAACTCTGAAAGCGTGGACAAGCCGGCGGGCTCGAGACCGGCGGGCCGGCGGGTGCGAAAGGGGATCAGCGACATCTCTGAAATCTCCTCAGGAAGGGGAACGAATCGGACCGCACGTCGCGGGCCGCGGAGACGCATCCAGGCCCGGCAAGCATTCGCAGTCTGGTCGGTAGAAGGCAAGCGGATGCCGCTGGCGGAGTGTCCGCTCGTGCTACCCCGGCGGATGCGTTGTCGATTTCGCGCCCGTCACGTGAGGACGTACCGTAGTTCTGGCGACCGCAGGCAGGCGACGATCGTGAACCTCACTCCAGGGCCGGAGACGCCATACGGTTTGGATCGACACCCCTTCGGAGATGAAGACCATGACGCTTGCCGCAGAACTTGAGTTCGCGCACATCGGTGAGACCGCCGGCTGCCGCGACCACGACCACGACCTGGTCCACGAACTGAGCCGCCGGCTCGATGCGCTCTGGCGCTACGACCAGTACATCGCCAATGCGGAGTGGCGGGAGGAACTGCGGGCCTTCTGGCACGACTGCAAGGCCAACGAACAGCAGGCCATCTGTCGCCTGCGGCAGCTCATCCGCACAGAGGTTGCCAACGATTGCTTTTAATGCGGGTTCTCAGAGCCGTACGCAGTCGTTTGTCCAAGCCCAACGCCGTGAGGCGTGGGGTGAACCGCCGCCAGACGCCGCGTCCATCGTGGTTTGCCCGCGGCCTTACGGCCGGTCGGCTTGAACACGAACCCCAACGTGGGGGACACCCGCGGCCTTACGGCCGGTCGGCTTGAACACGAACCCCAACGTGGGGGACATCCGCGGCCTTACGGCCGGTCGGCTTGAAGCGGGCCACAGCATGACGGGACGCCCGCAGTCGACTTCGGTGGAGCCATCGGGGCGGCCCTGAGGGGGCCGCCCCGATGCTCGATCGGTGGGTCAGACGATGCCGCGCCGCACGGCCCAGACGGCCGCCTGCGTGCGGTCGGAGACGGCGAGTTTGCGGAGCACGTTTTGCACGTGCTCCTTCACCGTCTCCACGCTGATCGTCAGCGACTGGGCGATCTCCTTATTGGAGAGCCCCAGCGCCATGTGCCGGAGCACCTGGGTCTCGCGAGCCGTGAGCGGGATGTCGGGATCCGGCACATTGGCCCGATTGGCCATGGTCGTGGCCACCCGCCGCAACTCGCCGAGCCTGGCCGGAGCCTCGCCGGCCGCGGCCGCCGTGATCGCGTGGATCAACTCCGCCCGCGAGCATCCCTTGAGGACGTAGTCGTGGGCCCCGGCGGCGACCGCCCGAGCGACGTACGTGGGGTTGTCGAACGTCGAGAGCATCACACATTTCACGCCCGGCATCTGGGCACGGATCTTCTCCAAGGCCGCGAGCCCGTCGGATTCTGGCATCCGCACATCGAGCAGGATCACCTGCGGCTTCGTCTTCTTGGCAACTTTGAGGGCTTCGTCGCCGCTCACGGCCTGGCCGACAACCGTCACCTCGGCCCCCGCGAGCAGGCTCACTAGACCTCGGCGAACCACCTCGTGGTCGTCCGCGATCACTACTTTCACAGCCATCGCATACTCACTTTCTGCGGCCCGGTGGATTACCGGCTGTGCCGCGATCACTCGTTTTCGAAAGCCGGTTCAACCGGCCCTTCCTTTGTCACCCTACGCCCTGGGGAGGCGCACCGGCAACGCTCGGGGGGCAATTTCATAAACTGGGCTTCGTTTTCCAACACCCACGACGGGGGAAGCATCCATGACAGTTCCTCGAGGCGGCCCCTCGGCTGCGGCATAATTTCTGACACCATGGCGACCTCCGTGCCCGAATTTGAAACCATCGCCCTCACGCTCGGCTCGCTCCTCGCAGGTTTTGTGAACGCGATCGCCGGGGGCGGGGGCCTGGTCACGCTTCCGGTGCTGCTCGGGGTGTTTCCGCAGGCCGAACCGGCCGTGCTCTTCGGCACCAACAAGGCCTCGATGATCTGCGGCACGGCCTCGGCCGCGATCGACTACTCGAGGCACGTGCGGCTCCCCTGGGCCACGCTCCTACCCGCGATGGGCGTGGCCTTCCTCGGCGGAGTGGTCGGTGCCTGGCTGGTCACCCTCGTTTCCCCGGACGGACTGCGGCGGGCGCTTCCCTTCATGCTTGGCACGGTGTTCGTGGTCACACTCTTCGGCGGTCACGTGGGCGAGCGGCACGCCCCGCGGTTCGGGGCCCGCGCCGAGGCGGCGCTCACCGCGGGGATCGCGCTGGTGATGGGGCTCTACGACGGCTTCTTCGGCCCCGGCACCGGCAGCTTCCTGATCTTCTTCATGGTCCGCCTGCTCGGCTTCGACTACCTCCACGCCGCGGCGAGCACGAAGGTGCTCAACATGACGACGAATCTCGGAGCGCTCGTGTTCCTCGGCACCGCGGGCCACGTCTGGTGGCGGTTTTTCCTGCCGATGGCGATCGCCAACGTCGTGGGCTCCTTCCTCGGCACACGGCTGGCGCTCAAGCACGGCTCGCGGCTCGTCCGCGCGGTGTTTCTCTGTGTGGTCGCGGCGTTGATTCTCAAGACGGGCTACGACGCCTACTCTCGATGAATCGCAGCCCTTGATACGGCTGGACCTCGCTGCGGCCGGATGCGGCACGACGTCATCCACGTAGCCGCAGGTTGGCAACCTGCGGTGCATCACAAGCGACATGAGCGCCGGTCGAGGTCGTGTCAGGTGCAGGTTGACAACCTGCACCTACGTGGGTTTTGAAACCCTCAGCCACGCCGCGACATGCATGGGCAGTCGGCCGGCAGCACCATGCGGACGCAGCCGGGCTCGCAGGCAAACCGAAACGACGTGCCGTTGGCCGGCTCCCCGTCGAGGTTGACCGGCACTGCCGCGGGCGCTGTCACTTCCATCCACGGCACCCGAATCCGCTCCACATACTGCCCGTGACCACGTGGTGCGAGGATCTCGGCCACGACCTGCGCCGCGGCCGAAGCGGGAAACTCCCGCAGCGACACGATGTCGAGCAGGCCGTCGTCGAGCAGCGCCTCGGGGGCAAGCGGCTGGCCGCCGCCAGCCTGCCGGCCGTTGCAGATTGCGCCCACGACCACGCTCCCTGCCACGTCGCCGTCGGGCGTGCGGATCGAGCAGGCGTAGGGCGTGAAGTGAACGGCCTTCACGAGGCCCATCAACGTGTAGGCACCGCCGCCGAGGAAGTTCTTGAGCTCGACCGGCGTGTCGGCGGTGACCGCTGCACCAAAGCCGCCCGAGGCCACGTTCACGAAGTAGGCGTCGTTGCAGCGCCCGAGATCGACGGGCCGGGGCTCGCCCGTGACGGCGAGCATCAGTGCGGCCAATGGGTCGGCCGGCACTCGGCAGGCGGTGGCGAAGTCGTTGGCGGTGCCCAACGGGAGGATGCCGAGCGCCGGCCGCGTGGCGGCGTCCATGGCCATCAGTCCGTTGGCCGCCTCGTTGACGCTGCCGTCGCCCCCGCCGGCGATCACCCTCGACACACCCTCGCGAGCCGCCTCGGCGACGAGCCGCACGGCGTCGCCCCGTTCCCAAGTGACGCGAACATCGAGGTCGTGCCCGGCGGTCCGGACGGCCTTCACGGCCTCGCGAACGTCGGGCCGGTCGGCTTTCTTCCCGTTGAGGATCAGGCGTGCGTGCATGACGGCAGCCTAGCACAGGTTTCCCGTAGCACAGGTTTCCCGTAGCACAGGTTGGCAACCTGTGCCTGAACACCCCGCAGGTTGACAACCTGCGGCTCCAAGTAGCACAGGTTTCCAAACTGTGCCCAATCGCGCGTTCCCTCTCATCCCGCCGCGGTACCATTTCGCCATGGTCTCGCTCACCGACCACCCGCGGCTCCGCCTCGCGTTTCTCTGTCTCCTGTATGTGGGGCAGGGGATCCCCTATGGCTTCGTCACGGTCGCCCTGGCGGCCCACCTCGCCGCCCGCGGCGCCACCGCCACCTCCATCGGCGGCGTGATCGCGATGGCGGTGCTGCCCTGGAGCTTCAAGTGGGCCTGGGGACCGGTCGTCGATTCCGGCCGTCTGGCGTGGCTCGGCCGCCGCCGGCCGTGGCTGATCATTGCCCAGGCCCTGATGATCGCCACCGCCGCCGCGATCGCACTCGTTCCTGAGACCGACGTCGCCTTGCTCGGCTGGGCTGTCCTCATCCATAACGTGTTCGTGGGTCTCCAGGACGTGGCGGTCGATGCCCTCGCTGTCGATCAACTCGAAGGAGCCGATCGCGAGCGGGCCAGCGGGATGATGTTTGGATCGTCCTACGTGGGCACCTTTCTCGGCGGCGCAGGACTCGGGATCGTGACGGCCCGGCTCGGGCTGCCGACGGCGATCGCCGCGATGACGATCTCGCAAGCCGCCCTGCTGGCCATCGTCCTCATGGTCCGCGAGCAGCCACGAGCCGCTGCAGGAACTGCGACCCCGGCATCCGGGCTGGGCCTCCTCGCGATGGCCCAGGCGCTTGCCCGCGGCATGCTCGCGCCGCAGGCCCTCCGCGCGGCCTTGGCGGCGTTTCTCCTCAAGGTGACACCCGCGGCGCTATCGGTGCTCATGCTCGTCCAGCTCATCGAGAGGTTTGGCTGGTCGCAGGAGCGCTACTCGACCGTGAGCGGCGGCGTGGGCGTGCTTCTCGGGCTTGCCGCCTCGGTGGCGGCGGGGTTTCTGGCAGGCTGGGTTGGTCCACGGCGGACGGCGGTGGTCTCATGCGCCGTGCTCGGCATCGCGTGGATCGCCTTCGGGCTCGCGGCGCGATGGTGGGATCGCACCGACGTCGTGTTCGGCCTTGTGGCCGCCGACACCATCTGCCTTGCGGCCACCACGGTGTCGTTCTTCTCAATCTTTATGCGGGTGGCCTCGCCGGCCATCGCCGCCACGCAGTTCACGGCCTCGATGGCGATCATGAACCTGGCGACGAGCACGGGATCCTGGCTTGCCGGCCCCATCGGCGACGCCGTCGACGCGCCCACGGCCTTCGTCATCGCAGGGTGCGTGCAACCGCTGCTGGGCCTTCTCGTGCCAAGCGGAACGACGGCAAGCGTCGGCGTGGGCCAGCGGCGGAACTGACCTCCCCGTAGCACAGCTTGCCACCCTCTGCCTACACTCGCCGCAGGCTGCCAACCGGAGGCTCCAAGTAGCACAGGTTGGTAACCTGTGCCCAAACTCTCCGCAGGTTGCCAA
>JBAXOU010000147.1:0-8724 GCA_037133115.1 Planctomycetota bacterium
GCACCGAGCCTGGATGCCCGCAGCGAACGTCCGGCGACAGGGCATGGGCAGCCCCAAGCGGGGCACAGGTTGGAAACCTGTGCTACGGGAGGCAGGCAGGCACAGGTTGGAAACCTGTGCTACTAGGAGAGAACGCGCTTTCAGACTGCGTGTGAGGCTTAGCGTCGCTGCGTCCAGGCGGCGCAGAGGCTTTCGACGTCCGCCCGGCTGTAGAAGTCGCCATAGATCGAACCCTCGTCGAGTAGGCGACCGGAGAGCTGCCGCACGAGCGTTGCATCGTAGAGTTTGCTCGTGTTGCGGCTCTCCAAGGGCTCAGCGAGCGCCGTGGCATCCGGATCGATCACGGCAAGCGCCCGGCCGCCGCTCGACACGAGATCCTCGTACCGGATCACGTGGTCACGCGGCAGCAGCGTGGCATAACGCGAGTAATACCACCTCAGGATGATGAGCTGCCGTCTCAGGCGGTCGGGCTCCGCAGCGAGATCTGACTTCAAACCGGCATCGAATGCCTCCCCGTATGGCAGATGCCCGTCGTTCACCGGGGCCTGGATCGAGTGCCAGGAGAGCAGGGCCGCCAGCGGATTGCGGACGATCGCGTAGCACGGGTAGCGGGCGAGCAGCGTCGCGAGCGTGGCCGTGAAGAAGTTCGGGTGCTTGACGACAAGCCGGAAGTCGGGCCGCAGCCGCTTTCCGAAGTCCACTTCCTGATTCTCGACGGTCGAGGGCCGCAGTCCAGCGGCAGCAGGTGCGGATTCGAACGGGTTGTCGGGTACGCGGCCGTCGCGAGCCTTGCTGACCGCCGTCCCGCAGCCAAGCAAGCTCGCCCGCTGGGCGGCGAAGAACGAAGCGATCCTGGCCATGTAGGCTTCCGGAAACCCCAGGCCGACGAGTTCGGCGGGATTCATGGGTTCATGCAGGGCAACGCACTGCGGAAGTTTGTTGAGCAGCGAGCACGAGAGCGTCGTGCCGGATCGGGCGATGCCAGTGAGGATGATGTCCATGGCGAGTTCTCCAGATCGACACCCCTACCGCGACCAGGCGATCAGCATGGCGTCGGACCGGAGACTACACCGCGTCGAGGATGCGGAGGAACGCCAATCGCTCGGCTTCCAGGTCGTGCTTTTTCGACTCGGCGATCGCGGCAGCACGCATCGCGGCGGCGTCTGAAGGGGCTTGTGTCGCCGCTGCGATGGCTGCAGCGACGACATCGTCGACGGTGTACCTCGGTCGAAACGACGTCTCGCGGTCGCGGCAGAAGCCGCGGTTACCGACACAGTCCGGACAAACCACGACGGCCCCGACCGCCATCGCCTCCAGGGCAGGTAGGAAAAATCCTTCTCGCTCGAGCGGGAGCGTGACGACGACGACGGACCTCGACAGGCGTTCGAGAAACTCGCCCCTGGACAACGGGTCGACAAGGCACTCCGCTTGGATGCCCTCCAACCGCAGACGTTCTCGGACGGCCTTCGCGAACGGCGGGTTCTTCATGCCCGCGATGAGCACGGCCGTGTCACGAGGCGAAGCAGATGACGGCAGTTCGCCGAGATCGATGCCGTTGGGGATCACGTGCACTGGGCCATTGACG
Source organism: Planctomycetota bacterium (assembly GCA_037133115.1). GTDB lineage: Bacteria > Planctomycetota > Planctomycetia > Pirellulales > UBA1268 > QWPN01. The sequence continues at coordinate 1,586 of JBAXOU010000147.1, forward strand.
ATCTCCGTCGACTTGATTGCTGACGCGACCTCGTCGCTCACACAGATACGGACGGCGGGACGGGCGAGAAACGCCCTCCGAGGATCACCCTCGTCGGCGTGCCGGACTCCTTGAATCAGATTGATGACGGGCACGGGAGCGGGATCGGGCACCGCGTCCCAGTCGAGGCCTGCGACGAACAGAGCCCCCGCCTCGGCTGGTCGCCAGAAGTCGAGCGGCGGCGGGGAGATGCCGTTCCAGGGGTTGACGCCCCCTCGGAGCGACTCCGGCGTGAAGTAGATTCTCGGCTGAAATCGTCGCGAGTATCCCGCATGGCCGAAGTAGTGCCGCACCTTGAGGTGGCCGCCGGTGAGGCCGTGGAAATCGCGGTGGAACAGCAGCACTCGTTGGGCGGTGGGGGTCATTGCGGCCACGCTCCAGTGTCGGCGGCTATCCGGCCATCCGGCGATCGAGGATACTGCCGTCGCCTCCCGATGTCAGTCGTGGAGCCGCCTCGAACACACGTCAGGTCGAAGGGCAGAGCAGCACCGATGGGCAAAAAGACGGTCGGCCGGCTTCTTTTCCTGGTGATCGCGGCGGCGGCCGGCTTCCTCGGCTGGCAGGAATGGACGCGGCGTCAGGCCTCCACCCTGCCGCCGGGAATCATCGCCGGCAACGGCCGTATCGAGTCGATCCAGGTCGACGTGGCGGCGAAGTATGCCGGACGCGTGAGGCGAATCGAGGCCCGCGAGGGAGACCTCGTCGAGCCTGGCCAGGTGATCGTACGGATGGACGCGGCCGAACTCGAGGCGGAACTCGCGAAATCGAAGGCCAAGATCGCGGAAGCGGAGGAGTCGGCTGCCGAGGTCACCGCCGAGATCACCAGCCAGGAAAGCCAACTGCTGTTCGCCCACCAGCAGTTCGCCAGAGCCGAGAAACTTCTTGCCTCGAGGACAATCACCCGCGATGAATACGAGGAGAAGGAGTCGCGGGTCAAGGTGGCCGACGCCGGCGTCAACGCCGTGAAGGCGAAACTCCGGTCGGTCGAGCAATCGGAGGAGGTGGCGCGTGCCGAGGTCCGCCGGGTAGAGGCCCAGATCGAAGACTCGACCCTGAAAAGTCCAGTCCGCGGCCGCGTCCTCTACCGGCTCGCCGAGGAGGGCGAGGTGCTCTCCGCGGGTGGCAAGGCGGTCACGCTCCTCGACCTCGGCGACGTCTACATGGAGATCTTCCTTCCCGCTCAGGATGCCGCCCGGGTGCGCATCGGGGCGGAGGCGAGGATTCGCCTCGATGTGCGGCCTGAGTACGCCGCCCGTGCGACCGTGAGTTTTGTCTCTCCCGAGGCGCAGTTCACGCCCAAGCAGGTGGAGACGAAAAGCGAACGGGACAAGCTCATGTTTCGCGTCAAGCTGCAACTGCCACCGGAGTTGATCGCGCTCTACATCGAACGGATCAAGACGGGCATTCGCGGCGTCGGGTTCGTGAAGATCGACGACGCCGCCGAGTGGCCAGAGTCGCTCAATCGGCGGTTTCCGCTGCCACCGGCAGCGGCTCAGACTGCGAACTGAACGGGGCAGGCATGGGTGAGCAGGACACCATCGTGGCGTCGATCACCGACCTCACCCACCGCTTCGGCGAGGTCGCAGCCCTTCGCAATGTCACGCTCGAGATTCCCTCCGGCCAGATGGTCGGGCTCATCGGGCCCGACGGCGTCGGCAAGTCCACACTCCTCGGCCTAATCGCCGGAGCCAAGCGGATCCAATCCGGCCGCCTCATGGTGCTCGGCGGCGACATGGCCGACATGCGGCACCGGAGCGGCGTCTGCCCGCGGATCGCGTTCATGCCGCAGGGGCTGGGCAAGAACCTCTCGATGGAGTTGAGCGTCTTTGAAAACATCGACTTCTTCGCCAGGCTCTTCGGCCAGCGGGAGTCCGAGCGGAAGGAGCGGATCGCGAAACTCCTCGAGGCCACGGGGCTCGCACCGTTTCCCGATCGTCCCGCCGGCAAGCTTTCCGGTGGCATGAAGCAGAAGGTGGGCCTCTGCACGGCTCTCGTACACGACCCCGACCTGCTGATCCTCGACGAGCCCACGACCGGTGTCGACCCACTCTCACGGCAGCAGTTTTGGACGCTGATCGACGACATCCGTCGCGACCGCCCGCAGATGAGCGTCGTGGTGGCCACGGCCTACATGGACGAGGCGGCCCGGTTCGACTGGCTGATTGCGATGAACAAAGGACGAATCCTGGCCACGGGAACGCCGGCGGAGATCAGAAAGCGAACCGGTTCGCGGTCACTCGAGGAGGCGTTCGTGGCCCTGCTGCCCACCGACGAGCGAGGCGACGGCCGGCCGCTCGTGATTCCACCGCGCACGCCAACCGGTGAAGAGCCGGCAATCGTCGCGCGGCACCTGACGCGGCGTTTCGGCGCGTTCACCGCCGTGAACGATGTCTCCTTCGAGATCGACCGCGGTGAGATCTTCGGCTTCCTCGGTTCAAACGGCTGCGGGAAGTCGACCACGATGAAGATGCTCACCGGCCTGCTCCCTGCGACCGCGGGGGAGGCATGCCTGTTCGGCGAGCGCGTCGATGCCGACGGCACCGACACCCGCCGTCGCGTGGGCTACATGTCGCAGGCCTTCTCGCTTTACACGGAACTCACCGTGCGGCAAAACCTTTGGCTGCACGCCCGGCTATTCCACATTCCCGTCGAGCAGGCTGAGCCCCGGATCGACGAACTCGTGGCGAGGTTCGGCCTCGCCCCCCACCTCGACGACCTCGCGGAAGTGCTGCCGCTCGGCATCCGCCAGCGGCTCTCACTCGCGGTCGCCGTGATCCACGAGCCCGAGATGCTGATCCTCGATGAGCCCACGTCGGGCGTCGACCCGATCGCCCGGGACGAGTTCTGGGAACTGCTCGTCGATCTCTCGCGGCGGCAGCAGGTGACGATCTTCATCTCGACGCACTTCATGAACGAGGCGCTCCGCTGCGACCGAATCTCGCTGATGCACGCCGGCACCGTGCTCGCCTGCGACACACCGGTGGCCCTGATGAAGGCCCGGGCCGCGGACGACCTCGAGCAGGCGTTCATCGACTACATCGCGGAGGCGGAACACGACGGAGGATCACCGGCTGCTGCGGCCACGTTCGCGGCGGAATCGGCCGGGCCGACCAGGCCCCACGCGTTGCCCGGCCTGGCGCGACTGCTCGCCTACGCCCACCGCGAGACCCTCGAGATCCTGCGCGACCCCGTCAGGTTGGCGTTCGCGTTTGGCGGCTCAATCCTCCTGATGCTCGTGTTCGGGTTCGGCATCACCACCGACGTCGAAAACGTCCGCTACGCCGAACTCGATCAGGACCAGACGCCGGCAAGTCGCGACTTCCTCGCCGCCTTCGACGGATCACGGTCGTTTCAACGGCGACCCGAACTGAGCGGGGTCAACGACCTTGAACGGCGACTCCGGGCCAACGACATCTCGCTGGCCCTCGAGGTGCCTGATCAGTTCGGCCGTCTGTTCGCCAAGGGTTCCGTGCCCGAGGTCTCTGCGGTCGTGGACGGAGCCAACCCCTTCCGGGCCGAGACGATCTCCCAGTACGCCAGCAGCGTGGCGATGCTCCACGCGCAGGACGAATACCGCCGCAACACCCGCGGGCCCGACCGGACCGGCCGCCTCCCGACGATCGAGCCCCGGTTCCTCTACAACCCCTCGTTCGAGAGCGTCTATGCGATCGTGCCCAGCATCCCGCCGCTCCTGCTCGTGCTCCTCCCCGCGATCCTCACCGCGGTCAGTGTCGTCCGCGAGAAGGAACTCGGTTCGATCGTGAACTTCTACGTGACACCCACCACGCGGCTCGAGTTCCTGGCGGGGAAGCAGCTCCCTTACATCGTGATCGCGATGATCAATTACATGATTCTCACGGTGATGGCCGTCGGTATCTTCGGCGTGCCGCTCAAGGGCAGCGGCCCGATGCTCACACTCTGCGCGCTCCTCTACGTTGCGGCGACCACGGCAATCGGGCTCGTCGTAGCGACATTCACCAGGAGCCAGGTGGCCGCCGTCTTCGCCACGGCCATCCTCACCATGCTGCCCACCACGCAGTTCTCCGGCCTGCTCCAGCCCGTCTCGACGCTCGAGGGCAACGCCCGGATCGTGGGCACGTTCTGGCCGACCACCTACTTCATGCACGCGAGCGTGGGTGCCTTCACCAAGGGGCTCGACGCCCGGCTCCTCGCCCCCGACGCCCTGGCCCTCGCGGCCTTCGTGCCGGTGCTGCTGCTGACAGCGATGCTCCTCCTTCGCCGGCAGGAGGCGTGAGCGTGCCCAGCCTCACCACCATCTTCTGGCTGGGCGTCAAGGAACTCCGCAGCCTGCGGAGCGACGTCGTGCTCATCGCGCTGGTCGCCTACGCATTCACGGTCTCGATCTACACGCAGGCCAGGGGCACGTCGTCTGAGGTCAACAATGCCTCGATCGCGTTCGTGGACGAGGACCAGTCGCAGCTGTCGCAGCACTTCGCATCGTGCTTCTATCCCCCGCGGTTCAAGCCTCCAGGCACGCTCCGCGCGGGAGAGGTCGACCGGTCCATGAACGAGGGACGGTACATGTTCGTGGTGGTGATTCCGCCGCGGTTTGAGGCCGATCTGCGGGCGGGTCGCCGCACGGAAGTCCAGGTGAATATCGACGCCACGGCGATGTATCAGGCGAGCAACGGCGCGTCCTACATCCAGTCGATCCTCAACGACGAAATGAGCCGCTACCTATTCCGTTCCGACGCGAAGTTGCATGGCCCAGTGCGACTCGTGATCCGCAAGGCCTTCAACCCCAACGGCGACACGACGTGGTTCAACGGCATCGTCGCCATCATCAACCAGATCACGCTCTTGACGGTGATCCTGACCGGAGCTGCCCTGATCCGCGAGCGGGAGCACGGCACGCTCGAGCACCTGATGGTGATGCCGCTGAGCGCCTTCGAGATCGCGCTCGCGAAGGTCTGGGCCAATGGGCTGGTGATTCTCGTGGCGGCCACGGTGTCGCTGATCGTCGTGGTCAAGGGCATGCTGCATGTACCCATCGCGGGCTCGATTCCGCTGTTCCTCGTGGGCGTGGCCGTCTACCTCTTCTTCGCCACCGCGCTCGGCATCTTCCTCGGCACGGTGGCCCGCACCATGGCCCAGTTCGCCCTGTTGATCATCCTCCTGATCTTCACGCTCCAGATGCTCTCGGGAGGCAGCACACCCGTGGAGAGCCAGCCTGAGTGGCTCCAGCGGCTGACGCTCGTACTGCCCTCTCGGCACTTCGTGTCGTTCGCCCAGGCGATCATCTTTCGGGGCGCGGGCTTCGACGCCGTCTGGCGGGAGTTCGCCGCCGTCGCAGGTATCGGCTTGGCCTTCTTCTTCTACAGTATCAGCCGCTTCCGCGACTCGATCGCAGTCTCCAGGTGACGCGGCCCCGACCACGACGTCCCTGTCGTGGCGATGTCGCGGTCTGGTCACGCCTTCGCCGGAGCCGCGATCCTCGCCTGCGGGATTCTGATCACGCTGGGGCTGGAAGCGGCGGGCCGGCGGCGGCAAAACTGGGTAGGATCATGCTCGCGCCCGTCCTACTCCGCCCCCGACACCTCCGACTGCCATGAAACTGTTCCGTCACCGAGAAGACATTCTTCCAGTGCTCTGCGTCGCATCGCTCAGCCTGCTCGATCTGCTCGTCTTCTTTTTCGCCAACAGCCCATGGCTATTGGTGGGCTGGCTGCTGCTCGTGATCGGCCCCAAGGTCTGCATCTGCTCGTGGAACCATCACCACCAGCACCTGTTTACGTTCCACCAGCCTGTTCTCAATCGGTTCCTGGAACTTTCCTATGCCTTCCACACCGGGATCACGACGAATGCCTGGGTGTTGCACCACGTGCTCGGACACCACGTGAACTATCTCGATCAGGCAAAGGACGAATCGGCCTGGAAGCGACGCGACGGCTCGACGATGGGCGAGTTGGAATACACCGTTGTCGTCGCCCTCACCGGCTACCTGCGGGCGCTCCAGGTGGCCCGGCGATACCCGCGTTACCAGGCGGGCTTTTTCGGCATGGGCCTGGCGGTCCTGCTCCTCCTGGCGGCGGCCTTTGCCTGGAATCCCCTCAACGCGCTGTTTGTGTTGGCGATTCCAATGGTGGCTGGATACCTGATCACGGTCTGGCACACCTACTGCCATCACGCCGGCCTCGACACACCGAATCCCTACGAGGCGTCCCACAACATCATGCACCGCTCGTACAACATCCTGTCCGGAAATCTCGGCTACCACACGGCTCACCACGTGAAGCCGAAACTCCACTGGTCGAAGCTGCCGGATTTTCACGCGACGATCGCCGACAAGATTCCCGACCATCTCTACATCGAGCCCTTTTTTCCGGTGAATCTCCTGCCAGCCGGCGACTGCCGGGTTCCAGGCAAGGAACTGGCGTCCTGACGTCAAGCCATGGTGTTGTGGGCGGAATGCGAAACGCATGCCGTGTGGCGGGCGATCGATCCCCTGCTGCCACCCACGCTGCCCTCATGGTAAAAGGTAAATCCGGTGGAGTTTCGCGCCCGTAGCTCAGGTGGATAGAGCATGGGATTTCTAATCCCAGGGTCGCTGGTTCGAGTCCAGCCGGGCGTAGTTTTTTCGACGGCATCCGGATCACACTCGATCCTCGCTCGTCGTCGCGGCACCGCAGGCGGCCGGAGACATGCTCAACGCCGGCGGGACTTGTGAGTTTTCTTCTCAAAAGCTCCGGAGCGACCGCCGTCAACACGCCATGAGGCACACGTCGCACCGACTTCTGCGCGTGCCTCCGGCCAGCTGCTTCGCCTTCCGGAATCGCATGCGAATCGTGAAAGAACACAGGTTGAAAACCTGTGCTACGGGAGACACACAGGTTGAAAACCTGTGCTACGGGAGGCAGCGAGGGGCTGCCCGTGCCCGGGAGCCGGCGTTGCTTTTTCCGCGAAGCCAGGATGGCAAAGCGGAGAAAGCATCGAGTGAGCGGAGGGCAGGATGCCCGTAGTGAGCGTTCGGCGACGGGCATGGGCAGCCCCGAGCCGCCGCGATGGACAGCCACGGGTTGAAAACCTGTGCTACTGAGGGAGCCTCGGGATCACGTGGAGCCCTCCCGTCATGCCGATTC
>JBAXOU010000148.1:0-8673 GCA_037133115.1 Planctomycetota bacterium
GTGGTTCGCCCGCGGCCTCACGGCCGGTCGGCTTTCACGTACCGTGCACTCGAGCTCGAGGATCAAGTGTGAACCGTAGCAGAGGCCCTTCTGGCAGTTTGGGAGAGATGCGGCGGTTGGCAGGGGTGGCGAATCAAGGCAACTCGATCCGGAAGAAAAAGCACGAAAAACAAGATAAGCGGGAGGTTTGGGGTCGGGGATAACGCCCTCTCGCCAGTAGCATCTCGGGCGCTGGGGTCGGCCTGCGAACCCAGTGTTTGCTCAGGATTGATTGGCAAGGTTGTCGTGCGTCGTCGCGCCATCATCACCGTCGTCACGCGAAACTACGCGCACTACGCCAGCGTGTTGCTGGCGAGCTGTCGTGCCACGAACCCCGAAGCCGACCTGTTTGTCTGCTACGCCGACCGTCCGCCGAACGACTGGACCGAGCAGGTGCCCGGCGTCCAGGTGATTCGTGGAGATCGGCTAGGGATCCCGAACTGGCGATCCTTCACGTTTCAGTACACGCCCTTCGAGGTGTCGTGCGCCCTCAAGCCGTATGCGATGCGGCACGTCATGGACATGGGGTACGACGAGGTGGTCTATCTCGACGGCGACATGGTCGTCTATGGGCCGCTGACCGAGGTGTTTGAACACCTGACGCGCGGCTCGATCGTGCTGACCCCGCACTTGCTGACGGAGTTGCCCGACGATGGTCAGCGGCCGCATGAGCGGGCGTTTCTGGTGTCGGGCACATTCAATGCCGGATTTCTGGCCCTCCGTGCCGACGAAACCTCGCGCCGCTTCCTGGCGTGGTGGCAGTCGATGGTCAGCAGGCTGTGCATCGTCGATCTGGCGGGCTCGCTGTTTGTCGACCAGAAGTGGCTCGATCTCGTGCCCGGTCTGTTCGAGGGCGTGCAGGTGTTGCGGCATCCTGGCTACAACGCCGGGCACTGGAGCCTTTCGCAGTTTCGCTTTGAACCGCTCGCCGACGCGAGCCAGACGCGCAGCGGCGTGGCCGTGGATGGCCGTCCGCTCGTGCTCTTTCACTTCAGCGGGATGACTCCCGCCGCACCGAACGACTACCTGTCGAGCCAGACCCGGACCAGCCTGGCGGACGTGCCGCCGCTGCACCGCCTGACAACCGAGTATCACGCCGATCTCGCGGCCGCCGGCATGGCGCGGTGCGAGTCGTGGGGCTGCGAGTTCGACAGCCTCGCCGACGGCACGACGATTCACCCCGCCTGGCGGGAGGCGGTTCGCCGCCGGCACGCGGGGTTTGCCGGGATCGCGGATCCCTTCGACACGGTCGCCCAGCCGCACCTGCTCTCGCTCTACCGATCGGTCGAACGCGGCGCCTACAAGTGGCGCAAAGAGTGGCGGCTGAAGTGGCCCCGCGAGCAGGGCATCGCCGGCCAGGTGCGAAAAGCCAACAAGACCATCAAAGACGTGCTGCGACTCTTTCGCGGCTCCAAGTCCGCCTGACCAGGAGACCCCCCATGCCCACGCCACAGCCCGTGCGAGTCTTCATCGGATCCGGAGAGGCCAGCCTGCTGGAACGCAAGACGTTGATCCACTCGCTGCGGAAGCACACGAGCCGCCCCCTCGACCTCTACGTCTTCAACGGCACGCACAACGCGATCGAGCACAACGACGAGCCGCCCGTGTTGGCGAACCTCCCGCTCTGGATCAAGTACCGCAACTTCACCGAGTTCAGCAACTACCGCTGGCTGATCCCGGAGATCTGCGGGTACGAAGGCCGCGCGATCTTCCTCGATTCCGACATGGTCTGCCTCGCCGACATCGGCGAACTCTTCGACGCCGACATGGGCGGGTGCGCGATGCTGGCCAAGGCCGAGGCGTACAAGGGCTCCAGTGCGTGGGGGATGAGCAACGTCCTCTTCGACTGCAGCCAGTGCCGGTTTCCGCTCGACGAGATTTTTCGGGAGATCGATGCGGGCCTGTACTCGAACACCGACTTCCACCAGATGACGCCCCGATTCCTGGAACACCGGCCCTACCGGCTCGGTCTGATGGATCCCGCGTGGAACTCTTTCGACCGGTTCGAGGCAGGCACGCGGTTGATCCACTACACCAATCTGCGGACGCAACCCTGGAAGTTTCCCGGGCACGTCCACGAAGACATCTGGTTTCGCTGGTTCGACGACGCCCGCAAGGCCGAGCTGATCTCGGGGCAGGACATCGACAAGACCCTGTCGCGGGGCTACGCCCGGCAGGACATTCTCAAGCCGGTGCGCGGAAACGTCGCAGGCGCCGGCACTGGAAGACGACGACGATCCTTCAAGGAGTTTCGCCGCAGCGTGCTCCACGCCCTGGGTTTGAGGAAGCATGCCGCCTGACTCCCCTTCCTGCAGGATCGTCGCCGTTCAAGGCACGGCGCAGCTGACGTCGGCCATCGCGGCGATGCGCGCCGCCGATCGGGTCGCGGGCCCGCGCGCCGCAAACCACCTGATCATCCACAACCTCAGCTGCCCGGCAGACCAGACCGAGGAGTTCGTGGACTGCATCGGACGGTTGGCCCGGATGGCCGGCACATGGCAATCCATCCGCTTCATCTCCGCGGCCGAGGTGCGTCTGCTGCAGGGCGAACTGGCAGCCGGGGACTGGTCGCAGGCGGCGGCCGCGGTGCGGAGCCTCATAGGGATCGCAGCCGCCGACAGCTTGTTCCTGGGGCAGAACCTTCTGCCCCTGAACCACCTCCTCTCCCTTGCTTATGCCAATGCGAGCAGAGCCTGCTACGGCGATGGCGTTGGGCTCAACTTCTCGAGCGAGTATTTCCATGCCCCGGCCGACGATCCGGGCATCAGGGGGCTTGGCCGGCGGTTGGAGCGGACGATTCGTTGCTCCATCAAGTCCTGGAGAGGCTTGAAGGTCGGGCCGCTCCAAGGGGCGTTTGGGAAGTCCGTCGGCGACGCCGTGTCGTTTGACCGGCACTACCTCCTGCTCGCCAACCTGTTCGATCAGCAGCTCGACACCTTCGTGCAACTCGACGCCGCCGACTTCCGGCACCTGTTTGCGGCCTACCTCCCAGAAGTCGAGCGGGCCGCATCGCAGGGCCGGGATGCGCTCGCCGACGCCCTGGGCAAGGCGTCGAGCGTGGTCGTGCTCCTGACGAGCAACTTCTCGGAAACCGGCCGCATGACGCTCGCCGGAGAGGTCGAGTGTTGCATCGATAGCGTCCTCGAGGAAGGTGGCGGTCCCGGGTCGCTCCTGGTGATCAAGCCGCATCCCCGCGACTCGCACGCGAAGATCACGCGGCTTGCGGCCGAGGCCAGGCGCTCCTTCGCGGAGGTCGTCACGCTGGACGATCGCTGGATGTTTCATCTTCCGTTCGAGTCGATCTTTATTCGCTATTTCCCGGCCCATTCGCGGATTCGTGCGGCCACGCGGGTGGTCTGCACCAGCAGCGCGGCGCTCTCGCTCGAGCATCTGTACGGTCAGGAGTGCACGCTGGGGTTTGGGCCGCGGGCGGTGAGGCGCTGCTTTGCACACAACTGGCGGGCCCTGCGGCTGCGGCACGAGGCCGATCTGGCGAAGGCCGTCGAGCGGATTCGTGCGCTTTCAAAGCCAGCTCACGCCGCTTGAGCCTGATGAGGCCCCGATGATGCAGACACGATCACAGACGACGAAGCCGGCCCGACTTCTCAGCCAGAGGATGAAGCGTTCCGCGCTGGGGATTGCCTCGTTCGCAGCCCGGACGGCCGGGCATTCGGCCGACGAGGCGACGTTCCTGGCTGCGGCGATGCTCCAGGAATGGATCCGCCCGTTTCAACGCGGCCGGAAGCCCACGGTCGACCTCTGCTTCGTGGTGAAGAACGGGAGCGGGGGATGGATCCTGGAGGCGATCTGCCGGGAGATCGCCGCCTTCTTTGATGGCCGCTGGGTATTCGCCGGCACCCTCGACCGGCTTCCCAGGGCCCGCAGCTACTTCTTCTCGCACTACCACTTCTATCTCGAAGCCATGCGGAAAAACCCGCATCTCTGGGATCATCCCTGTGCCGTGTTGATCACGCACCCCAAGGAGGACGCCAGGGACTTTGGCGGCCCCGCCGCCGTTCGAGTCCTCTCCCGCGCGCGGCTCATCAGCATGTGCTCGATGTGGAGCGACCTGCTCGTCGACCTGGGTGTGCCGCCCGGGCAGATCTCGCTGATGCTCGGCGGCGCCGACCCGGCGTTCTTTCGTCCGCACGCTCGTGGCGGCGGGAAGGTCGGGTTGTGTGCGGCCTACTACGACCGCAAGAGCCCGGAACGGATCGTCGAACTCATCCGCTCCATGCCCGGAAGGCCGTTCATCCTCATGGGCCGAAACTGGAATCGCTATCCAGGCTTCGCCGAGCTGATGCGGCTTCCGAATTTCGAGTATCGGGAGGGCGCATACGCCGATTATCCCGCGTTCTACAGCGAACTCGACGTGTTCGTATCGCTGGCGAGCCTCGAGGGCGGTCCGATTCCGCTGATCGAGGCGATGATGAGCAACGTCGTGCCGGTCGCCACGCGGACGGGCTTTGCCCCCGATCTCATCCGTGATGGCGAGAACGGGTATCTGTGCGAGATCGATGCGCCGCTGACCACGATTGCGTCGCTGATCGATCGGGCGTTGGCCAACACCCAGGATGTTCGCGGCACCGTGGAGCATCTCACGTGGCGTCGAGTGTCGGAGCTGGTCCAGCGGCAGCTCACGATCGAGCCGCGGCCGGAGCGCCAGGTGGCCTGAGGGTTGGGGCGAGCTGCGGGGGCTGCGCTGCCGCGGCCCATCGCGCCCAGGATGCCCCCCTTGCCGGCCCGCAGGATGGGTAAAGCGGTTTCTTGGCGCGACCGATACTTCACGTACGAAGTTCGCGATCGCGGCCTACGGTGCCGTCGGCAACTTCCGTCCCATCGGCTTCGGCCGGGTAATCGGATCGTCGCACATGGTCGGAACGACCGCGTCCAGCACGTCACTGTCGCGGCACTGGATTGAGCCGAAGCCGCTGTTTCGCCTGCGGCGGTCGATCCTGCTGTCTCGCCTGCGTGGCAAGAAGCGGCTGATTTTCATCGCCGGTTGTGCCCGCAGTGGCACATCGCTGCTGCGGAAGTTGATGTCGTGCTTCGAAGACGTGGTCGCAGTCGACCGGGAGCGGTCTGTCTCGCACTTCCTCGACCTGGCACACGAACCGCAGCACACGCTCGTCGTCAAACGCACGAACAAGTGTTATCGCGAACTGCCACACCTGCCGGAATGCGTCGATCTGATCTATTGCGTCAGGCATCCCTATGACTGCCTGACGAGTTCTCATCCGGAAACAGCGGCGCTTCAACAGTTTCACGTTTCTGAGCGGCGTTGGACCGAGGAGTACGACGGCCTGTGCCGTCTGGTCGGCAGGCAGCCACGGCGAGCGATCAGCATCGTTCGCTACGAGGATCTCGTGAGTGATCCGGATGGCGTCCAGCAGGCTTTGTGCTCCGCTCTGGATTTGGGCGTGACGCACCGGTTTTCGTCCAACCCGCTGGGCATCGACATCCGGGCCTCGTCGGTTGGCAAGTGGCAGCGAGATCAGCGGCTTCGCGACGCGATTGGCGAGTTCAATCCGTCGTGGAAGCGGCGGATCGCCGAGTTTTGCAAGCAGTTTGCCTACGAGACGAGCGGCCTGCTCGATGCCGGTGGTGCTGCACCGCGATCCGGGGTCATTCCAAGCGGGAAGGTGCGTCATGGCTGACAAGCCCGTCATTTCGATCATCACCCCCACCTACAATCGAGGCGCGTCGCTGGGGCGTGCGATCGCCAGCGTGGTCGCGCAGTCGCTCGCCAACTTCGAGCTGATCATCGTCGACGACGCATCGACGGATGGCTCGGCCGATGTCGTTCGCCGGTGTCAGGATCCCAGAGTCCGCCTGCACCGTTTCGCTGCCCGCCAGGGGGCCAATGCGGCCCGCAATCACGGGATCGGCATGTCGCGGGCCGAGGTGGTCACGTTCTTGGATTCTGACGACGAGTTCCTGCCGCATCGGCTGGCGCGCACGGTGCAGGTCATGGGCGAGGACCGCAGCACGGATGTGCTGTTGAGTTCGTTCCACACCTGCAAGCGCGGGAGTTCTGTTCCCAGCATCAATCCCGATGCCCGTCTCGGGGCGGACGAGTTGGAGCATGCCCTGATGGCCCATGCGGTGGTGATCGCCGGGTCGGCGATCACCGTGCGCAGGGACGTGCTGACTCGGTGTGGCGGCTTCGCCCCACAGTTGGGCCGCATGCAGGATCGGGAGTTGCTGCTCAACATCGCCCGCTGCCAGGCCGCCGCCGGCCGAGACGGGGCCCGATTGCTCGCCTTGCCGGACTGGGTAAAGCACCAGTCGGCCGATTCCATCTCGGCGCCCGCGTATGGCTTCGTCGAGGCCCTGGGCGGGTTGATCGAATGCCATCCACACCTGATTGCCCGATACGGCTCGCTGGTGCGGTACCACGTGGCACGCGCGGTCATCGCCCAGCTGGTGCGAGGCCGGCTGAAGGCGGCTGGCAGAATCTACGGCGAGAATCTCCGGGTGCCCGCATTCCGCTTCACGCCGGCGGAACTCATGTTCGCCTACGTGCGGGGTCGGCGGGACCGCGCCGGGGTCACCGGCGCCGTGCGGACGTCAGCCCGCCGATCGCCTGAGACTCATTCGGTTTCGATGGAAAGGGTTGCGACCATTCAGTTGCCCGCACGCATTCCGCCAGCGACCCGCAAAGCCGCCTGATTCGATCACCCTCTCTCGACGCCCTCAGATCACCGCCCGCAACCGAGAAACCGAGAAACCGAGAAACAAGGAGCATCACCATGGTATGCAAGGCCCCATCCATCCTGGCCACGATTGTCATCGAGTGGGAAAACATCCAGCTGGCTGAAGCCGATCGCTGCTCGCTGATGCTCGCCGAGTTGATGCGGCAGATCGACGCCTATCCGGCTGACGCCGCGGGGAGTCCGGCGCAGTTCGAAGTCTTGCTCGTATTCGACGAGCAGAAGATGACGGAAGCCGACGTCCGCGAGTTCTGCCGTCAGTGCATTCCCAACGCCGCCCGGCAGGCGACACTCCGCTACGTCCCTAGCCCCGGCCTCGGGTACTACGAGCAGAAGAACCTCGGCGCCCGCGAGGCGCAGGGTTCGATCGTCGTGTTTCTCGACAGCGACGTCATTCCCGAAGCGGGCTGGCTCTCGAAGCTCCTCTCATCCTTCAACGACCCGGCCGTCAACGTCGTCTGCGGCAACTGCTTTTTGGCCGCGGAGGACGTGGTGTCGAAGTCGCTGGCCCTGGCCTGGTTCTTTCCGCTCCGCGAGACGTCAGACTCGCTCATGCCGAGGGATTCGTTCTTCGCCAACAACGTCGCCTTCCGTCGCGACGTGGCGCTTGCCCATCCGTTCGTGCCGCTCGAGGGCACCTCGCGCGGAGCCTGCCGCATGCTCGCCCGCCGGCTCACCGCCGACCGCGTGGGCCTGTTCATCAACACCGGCGCCCGCGTGAGCCATCCGGCCCCCAACGGCCTTCGGCACCTCGTGGCTCGCGGTGCCACACAGGGCCGCGACAACCTGCTGTTCAACCGCCTGCTCGACCGCGGATCACTCGGCAGTTCCTTGGCCCGTGCCTTCCGCCTGCAGACCAGGGCCTGGCGACGCATCCTACTCGAGCATCGGAAGGTCGGGCTGGGCGTCCTCGGCATCCCGGCTGCCTTGGCGATCGCCTCGTTCTACTACGTCTGCTACTTCGCCGGCGACATGCTGACGCGTTTCGCTCCTGCCTGGGCGGCGCAGCACGTGACGCTCGAAGGCTAGTTCCGGGGCCGACATGATCGGGTTTCTCGTCTGCGAGCCGTATCGGCTCATCTATCGACCACTGCCGAAGTGCGCATCGACGACGCTCTTCACGCTGTTTGCCGATCTGGGCGGGAGTCGGACGTCGTCGCAGCAGCGGGACAACCTTCCCGTGGTGCGCGGCGTCGTGTCGCCGGGGCGGGGTGGCAGTTATGTGGTGAAATGTCCCGACCGCGACGTCGACGACCTGATGCGACGCTATGAGGGCTACACGCGGTTCTCCGTGGTTCGTGACCCGTATGGTCGCGTGGTGTCGAACTACTTCAACAAGCTCAATCGCTATGCGAAGCAGTTTGAGCCCCGCGTCTACCTCCAGGTCTATCTCGACCAGCTCTTCGGCGGCCTGACGATGAACACCAGCGTCGAGGAACGCCTTCGCCGTATCCAAGCCCGCATCCCGTTCGAGCGGTTCGTGGACGGCCTGCGTCGGCATGGCGTCAGCTGGGACATCCATGTTGATCTGCAGACGCAGTACCTCCGCGTGGATCAGATCCACTACCACCATCTCGTGAAGATGGAGCAACTCGTCGAGGGCCTGCGGGCCGTGTTGGTTCGCACCGGCAATCGGGAGACGGGCGATGCTGCGATCGCTCGACTGGGCTGGCTCAACCGGTCGGCCGCCGCCGACGCCCACGACCCCTGGACGTCGTCCACCCGCGAGATCGCGGCCGCCACCTACCGCCGCGATTTCGAGTGGCTGGGGTACGCGCCGTGATCGCAGCACAGGTTTCCACGTAGCACAGGTTGTCAACCTGTGCCTCTGAAGTAGCACAGGTTTTCAACCTGTGTGTACTCCCCTTCCGCGTCGGGCTCGGGGCTGCCCATGCTCCATCGCCGGACGTTCGCTACGGCC
>JBAXOU010000149.1:0-8571 GCA_037133115.1 Planctomycetota bacterium
GGCGGGCGTTGCGGCCGACAGGCAGAAGGCGATGGCGAGCAGGCGGCAGGCGATGGGGGAACGCATGTGGCGGATACCTTGTTTGGGGGTGGCGGTTCGTTCGCCATGGCCGGTCTGGCCATTGATGGGTATTCGCCACACCCAGCGAACGACGTGCCCAACAGCGTGAGGATTGTGTGAGCGCGGCCAGGAGTGTCCTTTCGTGCAGCAAATCCAGTGCCAGAAATCCTGCGTGCGATTTTCGTGAGCGTTTTTGGTAAGGCATTTCCCCAGTTGGTTTTCGCAGTTGTGGCGAAATGCGTTTCGCAATCTTTGGGAAATGATTCGCAGGGATGGGGAAACAAGCCGGTGTGTCCTCACACAATCCTCACACAATCCTCATACAACTTTGGCTGTCCGGTGTCGTAATGACTCACACAAGTCACTGCTGCTCGGAGTTCCGAGTTTGTCTGACTTCCGACAAAGGGGAGTCGTTTCGTGATGAGATTGCCGAAACTCGCCATGGCATGCGTTTCCGCCCGGATCGCATCAGCGACTGCATCAGGGGCACGACGACGAGCATTCACACTCGTTGAACTGCTCGTGGTGATCGCCATCATCGCCACGCTGATCGGCCTCCTGCTGCCGGCGGTGCAGTCAGCACGCGAGGCCGCGCGGCGGACGCAATGCCTGAGCAACATGCGGCAGATCGGCCTCGCCTTCCACGGGTCGTTGGGGGCGAAGCGGACATTTCCGGCCGCCTGTTACACCGTCTCGTCCGGCACCGCCCAGCCACCGGTCAAAGAGCATTCCTGGCGGGCTCTGGTGATGCCGTTCATGGAGGAGCAGGCGGCAGTCGCCGACTACAACTGGAAGAAGAACTGGTACGACACGACGAGCAACTCGTCGCCCGCCCGGTCCGCCGACGCAGTCATGGGCATCCCTGCCGATTCCAACCTGGCGGTCGGCGCGCGGGCGGTGCCGTTCTACCTCTGCCCGACCGCGCCTCCGCGGGCCTCCTATGCCACCATCGTCGCCGCGCCCGACAACGACAGTGCCCGGCCGGCGATCTCCAGCATGAAGTCGCCGCTTGCCTACACCGACTACGAATGCGTCACCGGCGTGAAGAGCGGCGTGGTGGTGCCGGAGCGATACTTTGGCGGTGAAGAGTCATCGGGACTGCTGGCGAAGGACGCCGTTACGCGGCCGGCGAAGGTAGCCGACGGGCTCTCCAAGACCCTGCTCATCGGCGAGGATGCCGGAAAGCCATTTACCTGGCGGGCGGGCAAACTCGCGTCAAATCCCCTCGGGCCGATCATGTATGGCCAGGGGATCAGCTGGGCCGACAACCTCGGGCCGTTCAAGGTCGACGGCTTCAACGACTTGGGCACGGCCAAGGCGTCGGCGGGGGCCGGCCGGGCGATGAATGCCTCAAACGAGGGCGAGTGCTACTCGTTCCACGTGGGCGGCATGTGCGCCGTGTTCGGAGACGCCTCGACGCGGTTTCTCTCCGAAAGCGTCGAGCTTCCGGTGTTCTGCGCCCTCGTGACCAGAGCGGGCGGTGAGAACCTGCCCGACGCGCCATGACAACGGGGACGCGGCGGCACACGATGGACTGCGGTGGCGCCGCACGGCGTGCGGTGATGCTTGCGGCTCTGGCCGCCGGCATTGCAGCCCCGATTGCCGGGACGCGTGCCGTTGCTGGCGACCGTGACCGTCGCGACGGCGGCGACATGCGCGGCGACGTCGTAGCCTCGTGCGTGATTCCGCGGGTGATGCTCGCGGCCCCACGCGGCGAAGAACCAGCCGTGATGCTCGGCGGGATCAGCGACCTCTTCGTCGAGCCCGACGCTGACGCTGGCACGCCCGGTCGCCGGCGGGCATGGCTCGTGACCGACCGCGGCCCCAACGGCACCACGGAGATCGAGGGGCGGGAGCACCGAACGCTCGCTTCGCCCTCTTTCGCGCCGCGGATCCTCGAGGCGAGGATCGACTGGGATCCGCGGCACCCCCGGCAACTCGCGGTGGAACTGACGGGCACGCTGCCGCTTTGCGACCGCGCCGGTGAACCGGTGTCGGGCCGGCCCAACGGGTTGGAAAACGATCCGTTGATCTTCGATCCGCAGGGCCGCGCGGCGATCGCTCCCGACGTCGACGGCGTCGATACGGAGGGGCTTGTCCGAACCCGCGCTGGAGGCTTCTGGCTCGCCGAGGAGTATCGGCCGTCGCTGCTGGCCGCGGACGCCGATGGCACGCTCCAGCGACGATTCGTGCCCGCGGGCGTGGCCTTGGCCGATGCCGGCACTGAGGTGGTCGATTCGCTGCCAGCGGTCTACTCGCAGCGCCGCGACAACCGCGGCTTCGAGGCCTTGGCGATCTCGCCCGACGAGACGCGGATCTTCGCCCTCATGCAGAGCCCGCTCGACGGCACCGACCCGGCCGTGGCCCGAAAACTCGGGAACGTGCGGCTCGTCGCCTTCGATCCAGCGCGTGGGCAGCCAGTCGGGGAGTATGTCTATCGGCTCGGCGATCCTGGGCAGAAGGGCTATCGCAAGGGGAAGGCGACACCCGACGACGGCAAGCTCTGCGCGATGGCAGCCCTGGGGCCCAGTTCGCTTCTCGTGTTGGAGCAGGCAGGTGGTGGCGTAGCGCGGCTCTACCTCGCCGACCTTTCCGTTGCGACGAACACCTTGGATCGCACCGTCGCCGGCGACGAGCCCCCGGCCGAGATGCTGCGCGATCTCGACAAAGCTGACATCACTCCGGTGGCCAAGACGCTGCTGGCCGACCTCGCTCCCATCCTCGATACCATGCGCGCCGGCACCGCGAACCTTGGCACCGATCGCCGCGACGAGGCGGAACGCGGCCCGCTCAAGCTCGAAGGGCTGGCCGTGGCCGACGAGCAGCACGTCTTTCTGGTGAACGACGACGATTTCGGCATTCATGAGGATGCCGACGACGATCCGCCGCCCCGCACTTGCCTGTGGGTCGTGAGGCTGCCCTCCGCGATGCGGCTCACGAAAAACTAACACACGTTTCGTATATCGTTCGTGGCCCGCCTCACCCCAACTCCTTTCTTCCAACCGATACCCTTCCTCTCTCATCAGGAGTGCCTGCCATGCTGTCCCGCCTTCGTCGCTCGTCCGCTGCGGCTCTGCTCGCCTTTCTTGCGTGGACCAGTTCGGTGCAGGCTGCCGGCACGATCCGGATCACGGAAGTGATGAGCAATGCCCTGACGCTCGGGGGCATGGACTGGTGGGAAATGACCAACTATGGCGACACCGCGGTGGACATCACCGGCTGGAAGATGGACGACAACTCGTATTCCTACGCAAACTCCGTGTCGCTGGTGCCCTACGCGTCTGGAACCGACGCGGCCTGGAGCCTGGTGAGTCCTGGTCAGTCGGTTGTGTTCATGGAGACGGCGACCCCATCGACTCAGGTTCCCAACTATCAGTCGCTCTGGAATCTTGGGTCAGGCACCGGCAACATCCGCAATCCAAACTTGGGTTCCTACAGCGGGGCCGGCGTCGGCTTGAGTTCGGCGGGCGATGCGGTCTGCCTGTTCGACTCGACTGGCGCGGAGGTGACGCGGGTCGCGTTCGGGGCCGCCACGACCGGAGCCTCGTTTTACTGGTCGTATGACTCCGCGGGCATTCTGGGCTCGGCACCGGCCGGGACGGTCAGCACCGCACCGCTGAACAACGCCTACACGGTGTCGGCCTCCGGCACGCTCAACACCGGCTCGCCCGGCATCGCGGTCACGCTGGCGCCCGTGGTCTCGCTCTACTGGGCGGCGAGCGGTACGGCCCTTGGCGGCAGCGGCGCGTGGAACACGACTTCGAATCGCTGGTCGTCTTCCGGTACCACCGTCTCTGGCGGCCCGTGGGCCAACGGGCGGGCGGCTTATTTCGGTGGCACCTCGGGTACGGTGGCGGTCGACTCGGCCGTGACCCCGCTGGCGATGAACTTCACCACCAGCGGCTATACGCTTGCGTCCGGCTCAGGCGCGATCACTGCCGGTGACGTGAGTGTCGTCTCGGGAGGTTTCGCGACCATTGCCGCCCGGATCACCGGATCCACCGGCCTGTCCCTCAACGCAGGCACGCTGCTGCTGGCGGGCACGGCGAACGACTATTCCGGCTTCACGAACATCGTGGGGGGCACGCTGCAGTTGACGGCGAACAACGTCATTCCCGATGCGTCGCGGATCGCTATCTCCCGGTTCATGCTCGTCGACTTCAATGGCCGCTCGGATACGGTTGGCGGCCTGCAGGGCCTCGGTTCCGTGAAGATGGGGCCGACCGTCACCGTGAACATCACCGGCACGACCGACGCGCGGCTCGACGGCTCCCTCTCCGGCACGGGCAATCTCGTGATCGACTCGTCTGGCTCCGGAGTCGAACGGCTCAACACCTCGACGCAGACGCTCAACCAAGACTTCGCCGTGAAGGACTACGTTGGTACGACGACGGTCAAGCGTGGGGCCCTCGGCGTCGACCGCTCGGCGGTGCCGCTGAACACGACGGAGGTCAACGTCGAGGCCGCGGGCCGACTCGCGCTGAGCCCAAACGCGGCCGCCCCCGACCAGGTGTTCACGTTCGGCTCGAATCCGGCCGTTCCGGTGAATCTGAAGAGCGGCACGATCGGCCAGGGAGCCGGCGATGACCTCGAACTCGCCAATAACCTGAACGTGACCGGCACGGGCACCGTGCTGATCGTCAACAAGAACAACCCCGATCCGCTGGTGCCCTCGACGCAGCAGTTCACGTTCTCCGGGCCACTGACGGGCAGCGGCGTGCTGCGGGTCCTTGCCAGCGACACCACCTCGGGCCTGGCTCAGTCGCGAGCCAAGTTTACCTCGACGAGCGGCAACACGTTCACCGGCACCGTAAGCCCGGGGCCGTATGCGGTGTCCCGCTTCAATGGCGATTTCACGCAGACATCGGTCGTGCTCGCCGGTGGCAAGGTGGACGGCTACGGCGCGATCAAGACGGTCAGCGGTACCGGCATTGTGAGCCCCGATGGCACCAGCGGCGCCGACGGCATCTTCACGGTCGGCACGATCTCCGGGAGTGCAGGTACGGGTTTTAACTTCGATCTCGATTCGGCGAACGTGGCCCCGAACTGGTCCGACCCGACCGCCAGCGGCAACGACGTTCTCCGGCTGACCGGCACCACGCCATTCACGACGAACCTGGCCTCGGCCAACGTCGTGCAACTGTTCGTCAACGCCACCACGCTGGCCACGAGCGATTCCTACCTGGGTGGTTTCTTCACGACGACCAACCAGACCTCGGCGATCGGTAACGCGAACTACACCACCTATGTGCTCGGAGATGGGCTTGGGACCGACATCGAGCACTCCGGGCTGCATTACTACACGCTGGCCCACTACAACGCCGCCCACAACACCACGTTTGCGTCGACGGTGACGATGGTGTCGACGACGGCGTCGTTCGGCGGTTCGCCGTCGTCGGGCTGGATCATGCGGACGGCCTACACCGAGGCGCCGGCCGTGATCACGATCACTGTGGCGAGCGGCACGCAGACCCAGACCCAGGCCGGGTATCCGACGCTCTCGGGCTCGATCCCCGTCGTGAAGGCCGGCGGCGGCACGCTGGTGCTCACCGCCGCCAACACGCTCACGGGCTCGACGACGGTGCAGCAGGGCACATTGCAGCTCGCCAACGCCGCGGCGCTCGCCTCGAGCAAGGTCATCCCGGTCGTGGGCGGCACCGTGTCGCTCGCGCCCTACCTGCAGACCACGGTCGGCGGCCTCGCCCCCAACGCCGGCGGCCTGGTGAACCTAGGCAACGGCCTGGTGACCGTGGCGAGCGGCCTGTCCGCCACCGACCTCGTGACGGCCATCAAGGCCGGCCGTGGTGACGGCTCCTGGACCGGCGCGAGCGGCATCACGTCGAGCGTGGCGGCGTCTGACGTGGCCTTGAGCATCCCGCGGGCGGTGGGCTGGCTCGACAACGGCGATGGCTCGATGACGGCAGCTTTTGCAGCGCCCGGCGACACCAACCTCGACTGGCAAGTCGACGTCCTCGACGCGAGCAACTTCCTGTCGTTCGGCAAGTACGACACCGGGCTTCCAGCGACCTGGCTGGAGGGCGACTTCAACTACGACGGCGTGGTGGACGTCCTCGACGCCTCCGACTTCTTCGGCACCGGCCTCTACGACACCGGGAACTACAACACGCCGGTGGGAGCGTCTGGCATCGCTGCCGTGCCCGAACCCGCGATTCCTGCAGGCCTGCTCCTGGCGTCGGCTGCTGCGGTGGCCCTCCTCCGGCGTCGGCGGGCCTGACCCGGTTTTTTCGAATCCGGTTCTTTTCCCGCCACTTTTCTCGCGACCCGGGGCGACCCGTTTGCTGCCGCTTGCCGTAGGGCGGGATATGCTGACGTGGTCTGGGGTTTGAACCTCCAGAACTGCAGGGCTTCGCGAGGGTGAGAGGGCCGCCCATGAACCGACCCATATGCCGCTCTGTGATCACGGCCTGCGTGGTCGCGTGTGCCGCTGCCGCGCAGGCCGCCGGCGTCATCGATCTGGGCCTGTCAGACGATTTCACCCTCTCGCAACCCGTCGTGCAGGTGCAGGTGGGCCGCTTCGGCGCGCTCGACCTGAATGAATACCTGCTCGACACCGGGGCCAGCGGCATCCTGGCCGGATCCGCTTCCTCTGCCGAACTCCGTTCGAAGGGGTTGGTGACGGAGGCCACCTACATCGACTACGGCGTGGCCGGTCCACAGTCGACCGGCGTGTCGAAGCCCTACGACTTCTTCTTCGCCGGCACCGACGGCGTGCCGCGGACGCTGCCAGCCACCCGCATGCAGACGTCGAGCGGCGACTTCGCCTTCTATTCTGGCATCGCGGGGATGCCGCTGATGACCGGCCGCACGGTGGGCTTCAACCTCGCCTCGCAGGCCGACATGAACGACCTGCGGATCGGCGTGGCGTTCGACGTGCCGGTGTCGCCCACGCTCTCGGCCCACCAGTACAGCGTGCCGCTGACGATGGTTGAGTTTCCGGCGACCGGGCAACAGAAGCCCACGGATCCGCTTCCTGCCAACGCGGCGCTTCCCTTCGCCCCGGTGAAGGCGCAGTACGGATCGACGACGAAGACGGCCAACTTTCTGCTCGATACGGGGGCCCAGCAGTGCATCCTCTCGAAGACGATGGCGTTTGACCTCGGGCTCGACGTCAACGGCGATGGCAGCCTCGATGACGAGGCGATTTCCTTCCAGACGGTGGCCGGCGTCGGTGGTTCGGTCGAGATTCCGGTGCTGCGGATCGACGCGCTTTCCCTGCGGGCGACGAACGACGTGGAACTCCTGTTCCACGACATCACGGTCGGCATCGTCGACATCGACCCCGCTCTCCCGGGTGTTCTGGGCATGAACGTGCTCAACTCAGGCTGGGAAATGTACGCCCTCAACACGTTTCTGGGCATGGACCCCGGGCCGCCCGGCGTCTTCAGTCGCGTCGATCTCGATTTCCGCTCGGCAGCGTCACTGCACGGGGAGATGCGGCTTTCGATCGACGCGAGCCGCGATGCCCCCGTGCCGCAGGGGCCGATCACGATCGCCGTGGCGTCAGGCGTGCAAACGCAAGCACAGGCCGGGCGTGCCATGATCGGGGGTACGTCGAGCCTTCAGAAACTCGGGGCCGGCACCCTGGTGCTCGATACCGTCAACACCTTCACTGGGATGACCACGGTGCAGGCCGGGACCGTGCGGATCGCCACCCCGAACGCGTTGTTGGGCAGCGCGACCGTGGTGCGGCAGGGGGCCACGCTCGCGATCGTCACGGGAAGCGGCGCCAGGCTACCGAGCATCACGCTCGAGGGCGGCACGCTCGACCCCGGTGGCATACTCGCCGTCAACGGGACCAGCGGTGTCTCGCGACTGGTGGTCGTGGACGGCGTCGTGGCGGGGAGGCCCGCTCTGACGATTGGATCCGGCGGTGAGGCGAAAATCGCGGGGGGCACAGGGACGTCGCTTGCTGTGGCGTCGCTCCGGGTGGATCAGCTCAATGGCGGCCGGCTCGACGTCGGCCTGGGGCGAATCGAGATCGCGGCGGGGGGAATCACCGACGCCAACCTGCTCGCCGGTCTTCTGGCCGGGCGGAGCGATGGCAGCTGGACTGGCACCACTGGCATCGGATCGTCGGCTGTCGCCGCGGCCATCGCGGCCGTCGAACCGCGGAGTCTCGGCTGGATTCAGCGAGGCGACGGCAGTTATCTGGTCGCCTACGCGGCCCCGGGCGACACCAATCTTGACGGCTGCCTCGACATTCTCGACGCGTCCAACTTCTTCACAGGGGCCCTGTTCAACACCGGTCGAGCAGGCCGGTGGTCAGAGGGCGACTTCAACTACGATCGCGTCGTCGACATGCTCGACGTCGTCGAGTTCATGACAAACGGACTGTTCGACAACGGCTCCTACCTCCTTCCGGCCACCGCGTCGGGCGGCGCGATCGCGGTTCCGGAGCCTGCGTCCGTCGGTTGGCTGTCGGCAGCGGCTGCGGCGTGGTGGATCGGTTATCGTCCGCGACGCTCGGAAGTGTAGGTTTTCCGACCTGCG
>JBAXOU010000150.1:0-8568 GCA_037133115.1 Planctomycetota bacterium
GCCCAAAGCGAACCGGGAAGACACACAGGTTGAAAACCTGTGCTACGAGAAGAGGCAGCGAGGGGCTGCCCGTGCCCGGGAGCCGGCGTTGCTTCCGACGCGCAGCCAGGATGGCGAAGCGGAGGAAGCATCGAGCGAGCGAAGCCCAGGATGGGCGCAGCGAGCGTCCGGCGACGGGCATGGGCAGCCCCGAGCCTGATACACGCGCGAGGATCACGTGTGACCCGTATTAGATGGACCGTGGAGAGGCAAACGCTCGTCGTAACCGGCGCAGCGCCTCCTCGAGCCTCGGCGTCGGGCAGCCGGTGTTGATCCGAACGAAGCCCGGGGCACCAAAGTCGCGGCCGTCGGACGGCCCAAGCCCCGCCGCCTCGCAGGCCGCCTGCGGATCGTCGCATCCCGTGCCGCGGCAGTCGATCCAGGCGAGATACGTCGCCTCCGCAGGCACGCCGGAGAGCCCCGGCGTCGCGGCGATAGATTCCTGCACGAGGCTGCGGTGGTGGCGAAGCAACTCGATGAGCCGCCGTCGCCAGGGATCGCCGTGCGTCCAGGCCGCGATCGAGGCCGCATAGCCGAGCGGGTTGACCATCGGCACGAGCCCGCCGCCGGCGATCCGCCAGCGGCGGCGCATCTCGGCCGCGGGCAGGATCGCCGCCGCGCAGCCGAGGCCTGCAAGGTTCCAGGTCTTCGATGCCGCCACCAGCGTGACGGCCGCTCGGGCGGCGGGATGATCGAGGCTCGCGAAGGGCACGTGCCGCTCGCCACCGTGATCCTCGTCGAGGAGGAGATCCGACCAGATTTCGTCGCTCACCACCGTGATCCCGTGCCGCGCCGCGAAGTCGGCAAGCTTCAGCAGGTCCGCGTGGCGAAACACCGTGCCGGTGGGGTTGTGTGGATGGCAGAGCCAGAGGAGTTTTGACTTCGGAGAGGCGGCGGCCTCGAGCGCGTCGATGTCGATCATCCATGCCGCGGCCTGCTGGACGAGCGGCACGCGCACGCACCGCCGTTCCGCAAGGCCCGGGAGCGACAGGAACGGCGGATAGACCGGCGTGAGCGTGAGGATCTCAGCGTTGGGGTCGCTGAGCAGCCGGGCCGTGAGCGCCAGGCCCGTCACCACGCCCGGCGTGCCCACGATCCGGTCCGGATCGACTTGCCAGCCGTGCCGCCGCTCAAGATGCGCGGCGAGCGCCTCGCGAAACCCCGGTGGCTCGTGCGTGTAGCCGAACACACCGTGATCGACGCGGCCGTGGATCGCCGCCAGCACCTCATCCGGCGCAGCAAGATCCATGTCGGCCACCCAGACGGGCAGCACGTCGCGGCCCGCGTAGCGGTCCCATTTCTCTGACCCGGTGCCATGGCGGTCGGGGCAGTCGGCAAACAGCGGATCGGGAGGCGGCGTCACGAAAACGATTGTAGCCGGCGGTGTGACTCGAAGTGCCCGCGGCCTTACGGCCGGTCGGCTTTCACGATGCGCGGTGCAAGCCCAACGCCGTGAGGCGTGGGGTGAATCGGGGCGTGGGCAGCCCTGAGCGATGTGTCCACATCGCTTACGAGATTGGGCTTTCTGGTCGTGGAGCGAACGTCCGCTCGGTCGCCTCCCACACCGTGCAGCTCGGCGCATAGCCGAGTTCCCGCCGCGCGGCGGAGATGTCGAAGTAATGATCGGTCGCCATCTCCTCGGCCAGGAACCGCGTCAGCGGAGGATCCGAGGCGAAGCCGAACGTCCGCCACGCACCTTCGGCCACCGTCGCCAGGAACTGGGCCGTGGCCGCCGACAGCCGCCGCCGCACCGGGGGCAGTCCGTGCAGGGCCAGCACGCGGCCGATCCATTCCCAAAGCCGCACGGGCGTGCCCTGGCTGATGAAATACGCTTGCCCACCCGCCGTCGGCCGTGCGTCGAGCGCCTCCGCTGCGAGCACGTGGGCCGCCACGCAGTCGTGGATGAACGTGAGATCGACGAGGTTCGTGCCGTCGCCCACCTGCACGAGCCGGCCGGCGCGGGCCCGATTGAGAATCGTGGGTACGAGGTTTGTGTCACCATGGCCGAAGATGAGGTGCGGCCGCAGGACGAGCGTCTTCAGCTCGCGGCCGTGGGCGTCGAGCACGGCCCGCTCGGCGGCCGCCTTCGTCTCGGGATAGAACGCCTTGTACCTCGCGGGATACGGCTGCGACTCGTCGATGCCCCGCAGGTCGTGATCGGTGGCCACCACGCTCGGCGAACTGGTAAACACGAGTTTCGCCACGCCCGCCGCGCGGCAGGCGGCGATCACATTCTGCGTGGCGAGGAGATTCCCGCGCACGAACGCCTCCCGCGGGCCCCACATCTTCACGTGGGCCGCGGTGTGGAACACGCACTGGGCGCCGGAAAACACCGCGGCAAGAGCGGTCTCGGCCTGCGGCGTCGCGAGATCCTGGATCGCCGTGCGGATTCCCTCCGCGGCCAGGTCCGCGTGGGGCCTGCGGCCCAGTGCCGTCACGTCGTGGCCGAGATCGCGGAGCCGTCGGCAGAGCGCGGCGCCGACGAAGCCGCCGCCGCCGGTGACGACCGCCTTCATGCCGTCACCGCCCCGGCAGCCTCCGGAAACTCGATGGCGGTTTGGGTGGCAGCCCAGGCGCCGAGGCGATCGCGAAAGATCTTGGCGTTGTGCCGGGCATCGACGGGGAACGACTGGTGGAAATAAAACCGCCGGACTCCGCCCGTCACCGGATCGCCCTCGCCAACCGCCCGCAGTTCCGCGGCGAGCGTCTGACGGGCCTGCGGCGTGAGCGGCCATGAGGCCGGCTCGATCGCAAGGGCCGGCCCGCCGGCGACCTCGATGAGGGCTGAGCGGCGGACCTGCGGATGACGATTGAAGACGTTCTCCACCGGCACACTGTGGAACGTGCGGTCGGGCGTGCTCACCACGTGGGCCTTGCGGCCGCAGAAGTAGAGTTGGCCGCCGGCGTCGAGGTAGCCCATGTCGCCCATGCGATGCCAGACGCGATCGCCGTCGTGAATCTTGCTGGTGGCGGTCGCCTCGGGCCGGCGGAGATATTCGCGGCTCACGGTGTCGCCGCTGACGACGATCTCGCCGATCACGCGTTCAGGGCAATCGATAAGCGGCACAACTGGCTGAACGGTGAGCGGCTGAACGACACGCAGCGCCACTCCCTCGATGGCGCGGCCCACCGGAGTTCCCTGTTCGCCGGTCACCGCCAGCACCGGCCGATCCTGCCATAGATCATCGGCCGATGCGATCGTCACGGGCAGCGCTTCGGTGGCACCGTAGGGCGTGAAGCTCTCCGCCTGCGGGCAGGCGGCCTTCACGAGGTCGATCGTGGTCTGCGACACCGGCGCGCCGGCCATGAACACGCGGCGGAGTTGTGGCAGCGTGGCGCCGGTCTGCCGGCAGTATTCGCCGATCTTCGACCAGAGCGCCGGCGACCCGAACGACGTCTGGTTGCCGAGGTCGCGCATCACGCGAATGATCTGGGCCGGCACGAGCGAGAGAGGACGGCTCGGGTCGAGCGGCGGAAAGATACTGCCCACTCCCAGCGCCGCGGTGAACAGGCTGAAGACCGGCAGCAGCGGCAGATCCTGATCGCCGCCGCGGAAGCCAAACTGCCCGCGAAATACCGCCAGTTGCTCGCTGAGCATCCGGTTGGTGAAGACCACGCCCTTGGGTCGGCCTGTGGCCCCCGAGGTGAAGGCTACGAGTGCCGGGTCGGCGTCGCCGCGGGGAACTGGGGTCGGGGGCGCGGCGGAAGGCCGCCGCAGGTCGCACAGCCGCATCGCCCCGCACGGCGGAAACCGGCCGGCGACGACCGAGAACCGCAGCGAGCGAAAAAGTTCGCCGGCCTTGAGGCGGAGGAGGTGAGCGCGGGGCACGCCGATGAAGCCGCTTGGCTCGGCCTCCCGCATGCAGGCCACGACCGCGTCCACGCCCATCCCGGGATCGATGAACACGGGTACCGCGCCGCGGCCCATCACCGCGTAGCTCAGCGCAAGGAAGTCGGCGCCCGGCGTCACGAGCATGATCACGCGCTCGGCCGCCCGCAGGCCGGCCTCCATGAGGCCGTGCTCGTAGGCGTCGATCCGAGCCGCGAGCGACCCGAAGTCGAGCGTGTCGTATTGCGGTGCTGCCCGCCAGCGCGGAAACGAGACCTTCGTCACCGCCGACACCCACGGCATCGCCGTGGCCGCGGATCGCAGCGCCTCGTAGAGCCCGCCGGCCGGTAACCGGGAGGCGGCTGCCGCGGGCGGCGGCGCGGTCGCGGCTGGAGCGACAACCGGCGCCGGCCCGAGGAACTCGCGGACGGCGGCGATCGACTGGCCGGGCGCGTCTTCCAGCACGAGATGCGAGGCGTCGGGAATACGCACCACGTCGGCCTGCGGAAACCTCGCGGCGACGTGGCGGAGGATTCCGGGATGAAAGCAGGGATCTTTCATTCCCCAGATGATCTTCACCGGCGTGTCGGCCAGCGCAGGCAGCCGGGCCACCATGTCGTCCATCAGCGGCGCCGTGGGGTGGGACGGCGAAAACGGAATGTCCTGGACGAAGCCCCAGATGGCCCGTCGGCCCGCGCGGGTGCGGTAGGGCCGCAGATAGGCCCGCCTCACCTCCTCGGGCATGGCCTGCACGACGCCGAACGACGTCAGCAGTTTCAGAAACTGCATCGTGTCCTGCGTGAGCAGCCGGCCGATGACCGGCGCCGCCGCGCGGCGGATCATGCCGGGGAGGAGTGCCATCTCGGCAAGGGTGGTGTTGAAGTAGACGAGCCGCTCGACGTCGGCGGGCCGCCGCACGGCGAGGCCCGTGCCGAGCGGGCCGCCCCAGTCGTGCATCACGAGCGAGAATCGGCCGATGCCGAGTTCCGCGAGCAGGTCTTCGAGGTGGCCGAGGCGGTCACCGGCCCGGAAGCAGACGTCGCCGGGCTGTTGCGAGAGGCCGCAGCCGACGTGATCGGGCACGATCACGCGGAAGTCGTCCCGCAGGGCGGCGATCAGGTTTCGGAACAGGAATCCCCAGGTGGGATTGCCGTGGAGGCAGACAACCACGGGGCCGCTGCCTTCGTCCACGTAGTGCATACGGTGGCCCCGCGTGCCGCCGGTGGCCGTGCCGCGGCCCACCGTGACGAACCGCGACCGGAACGGATAGAGCGGCCCGTACGGACGCGGCGAGTCACGATCGATGGACGGGGCGAGGGTCATGTCGAGGTCATGAGTCTGTGCCGAAGGCTACCACTCGAATCCCAGAAACCGGGCGTTGAGCCCGCTGCCGAACGCGGTCAGCAGCACCTTCTCGCCCGGCTGGATGTTCTTCTCCTCCGCGCCGATCGCCAGCGCCGCTGGCAGCGCTGCCGACACCATGTTGCCGTAGCGGTTGTAGATCGCGAAGTCCTTGTCGAAGTCGAGGCCCATCTCGGCGTAGAAGGCCTCGTTGACCTGCCGGCCCACCTGGTGGCAGAAGACGTGGTCAACGTGATCCTTCGACCAGCCGAGCGCCGCGGTGACGTCGGGGAAGGCCCGCCCGCCGAGCTTGGCGGCCGCGGCCATGAGCTGCGCCGCGTCGGAGGTCATGATCGGCGTGACCACCTCATACTGGCTGTTGCTGAAGTCGCCGTTGCCGATGCACAGCTCGTGGTGCTGCGAGGCCGATCGGGCCACGCCGCCGACAAACTTGTGGCCGCCGTTCGAGATACTGTCGTGGCAGAGCACCGCGGCCACCGCCCCGCAGCCGAGGGTCAGCGTGGGGAGCATCTGCAGGATCTTCTCGCGGGTGACCTGCGGATCGCCGAGCAGCTGGTCGCAGGTGGTGTGGACCACCTTGGAGACGTTCTCGCCGGCGCAGATGATCCCCGCCTTCACGGTGCCCGCCTCGATGAGGTGCGAGAGCATGATCATGCCGTCGCTGAATCCGATGCAGGCGTTGGTGATGTCGAGCACCAGCGACTCCTCGGGGATGCCCAGGTTGTGGTGCACGAGGCAGGCGGTGGCGGGCTCGAAGAAGTCGCGAGACACAGAGCAGTTGAAGAGGGCCCCGATCTGGTCGGGACGGAAGCCCGACCGCTCCAGGGCCTGGCGGGCGGCGACTGTGGCCATCGAGCTGGGGGTCACAGCGGTGGACCACATGCCGCGGGTGGCCACGCCGCTGACGCGTTCTAGCGTGCCCGTTGGAATCCGCAGCCGCTCGTAGACGGGCGCAATCCGCTCTTCGATCTCCGTGGAAGACAGCAGCGAGTCTGGGAAGTTGAGGCCGAACGACTCCAGGCGGACATGCTTGAACCGAAACGAAATCATCAAGTGCTCCTCACCGCCCCGGCCGTCCCGCGGCGCTCGGCTTCGTGCCGGCGTGGGACGGCCGCCGGGCCCGCAGTCGTGCGTGCCTGGGCGAATCCTTTTGGTGTGCCATGCTGAAAATAGCCGATTTTGAGCCCGGACACGAAACCCCGGTGATTGTGTGGGCAATCAGGCCACCGCGGCCGCTCCGTCAGGCATTTCGGACGGCGGGGAGAGGCCCCGGACTCGTGCTAGCACGCCGCTCGGGGCACGGGCAGCCCCTCGCTGTCCCCCGTAGCACAGGTTGGCAACCTGTGCCGAACACTCCGCCACGTAGCACAGGTTTTCAACCTGTGGCAAATCCCGCCGCTCGGGGCTGAACGCCTTCAGACCACATTCAAAAAGCTCCGACTGGGAGCGACGGGAGTAAGACTCCACGTGGTCATGCCTGTTCGTTGACGCCCCCCGTTGGGGCCACTCGATCTGAGGAATTTTTGTGGGCTACCTGGCCGCGAGAGCGAACTGAGGCACCTTCTGGACCTGCTATTGCACGTACCCATCACCGGGGGCGGGTGCGGTATCGGGACGTGTATCCGCCGTCTACGGGTCACGCATCGAAGCAGATGGTGGAAAACGTACGGCCGGAGATTTGTCGTCTTATGCCGGCTTTCATTCCGACGGCGAACTCTACGTCAACGCGAACGAAGTCGAACTTCTCGACCGTAACGAATCCGTCCTCGGGTCACTCACGCAACTGGGCGATGTCTCCGCGGGCGGGACACTTCGGGCGGCCAATGGAATTCTGCTCGAGCAGGGTAAAAATCTCGTCGGGCGTGGCACGGTCTACGGTAACTTCGTCAATCAAGGGGACGTCTACGGCGACGGCTCTATAACCGGGCAGAAGATCGTCTTTGCCGCGGGTTCCACCGTGTCGGGCATCGGTTCCTTCGAGAACGTGGTCTTCGATGGCACCTACTCCCCCGGCAACTCCCCTGCGATCACGAACCTGACCAATGGAGCGTTTTCGTCCGCCTCGTCGCTGCTGATCGAGTTAGGCGGCCTGCAAGCCGGCACCCAATATGACTGCGTGGTTGATTCTGGTGTGCTCTCCCTCGGTGGTGACGCGCTCAACGTGGTGTTCTACAACGGTTTCGTGCCGTCGCTCGGAGATAGTTTTGAGATTCTCCAATACGGGCAATTCTCGGACGACTTCGGAACCGTGATCTACCCAACCTTGAGCGACGGCCTGTCATGGCAGCGGACCACATCAGCCACGGCGATGACGATCACAGTCGTCCCGGAGCCGTCCACCTTCGCCATTTCCGCGCTCGCCACGGCGGGCCTCGCCGGTTTGATGCGATGGCGGAGGCGCCTGGGGCCACGTTTCTCATGAGCAACTCATCGCGCCGAGTGTTTCTCGCCTCGTCGGCCGCCGGAGTCTTCGCCGGAGCGGCGGGGCGGTGGCTGCCGGCAGCAGAGGCTCCTGCGGCCGAGACTCCAGAAGCACGGTCGTTTCCGCTCATCGGCTTCACGAAGCCGTTTATCGACCTCTCCTTTGACGCCACCGCCGACCTCGTGGCGGAGGTCGGCTGGGATGGCGTCGAGGTCGCCGTGCGGGACGGCACCTCCACGCACATCGCCCCGGCCCGCGTCGAGGAGGATCTGCCGCGGATGGTCGAGGCTCTCGGGAAGCGGAGCAAGCAACTCGCCATCGTCACCACCAGCGTGGTCACCCTCGACCCCGCCGGCGAGCGGGTGCTCAAGGCGACCGCCGCGTCCGGCATCCCCAGGGTGCGACTCGGGTTTTTCAAGTATCCAAAGGATGGCGATCCGGCGAAGCGCGTGGCCGACCTACACGCCGCCCTGGCCGACGTCGCCGCGGCCTGCCGCGATCTCGGCATCCAGGCCGGCTACCAGAACCACTCCGGCGCCGGGTACGTGGGCGCGGCGGTCTGGGACCTGCACGAGGCGCTTGCGGACCTCGACCCGAAGAACGTCGGCGCCTGCTTCGACATCGCCCATGCAACCGTCGAGGGAGGCCTCGCCTGGCCACTCCACGCCCGCCTGATGGCCGATCACCTCGTCGCCGTGTTCTGCAAGGATTTTTTCTGGGAGCGGAACGACGCGGGGCAGAAGCTCCGCTGGTGTCCGCTGGGCGAGGGCGTGGTGCAGAAGTCGTTTTTCGACTGGCTCAAGACCACCGGCTTCTCGGGGCCGATCAGCCAGCATCACGAGTATGGTGGTCTGGGGACGGGGCCTGCGCTGATCGCTCAACTCAAACGCGACCTCGCGCGGCTCCGCGAGTGGCT
>JBAXOU010000151.1:0-8453 GCA_037133115.1 Planctomycetota bacterium
CCACGCCCTGTTGGATGTCGCGAAGATACCGCTGCCGCATCTGGGCCAGCAGCATGCTGAGGTAGGCGTTGGCGCCCAGCGACATGAAGAGCGCGATCAGGCTGCCAATCAACCAGCCCCAGGGACGCTCAGTCGCAAGGCCGACCGAGACCGGCTGCGTGTCGGCGAGCCGCGCCGACGTCACCGCGACCGGCGCTGCCTGGCGGGGCTTCCGCGATGCCTCGAGCACCGCCCGTTCGACCGCAGGCGGCCAGGCGTCACCGACGAAGATCCGCACACGACGCACATCACGGGCGTCGGCGGGCACGTCGCTGGTGAACTGGTAGGGGCTCGAACTCTTGACGAGGTCGGGCTCGACGCGAACGAGGTAATCGCCGCCGCCCTCATCGGTTGGCACGTAGGCCGCCTCGATGCCGGTCATCAGGAACGTCGCCACCAGCAGCACACAATCGAGCATCATCGATCCTTTCTCTTCGGTCCGCGGGCATCCGCCGCGACCCCACGATTCCACCCTCCCGACACCTGCCTATGCAAGGCCGGTCGGCGGGTCGTTCCGCCGGGCGGCTGTCGGCCGGACCCAGCCGGGGCCCTCTTCACCGGAAAGACTGCCGATTTCGGCCTGTAGCATGGTCAGGGCGGCCTGCAGAAAGGCGACGGCGATCGGCCCCACAAAGATCCCGATCGGCCCGAGGGCCCCCACGCCCCCGAGCACGCTCAGCAGCGCCAGGAGCGGATGGAGCTTTGACTGCCCGTGGAGAACCAGCGGCTTGATGATGTTGTCCACGGTGGAAACCACGCAGAAGCCCCAGAGGGCGAGGCCGGCCGCCGACCAAGTGTCCTTCTCGAAGAACAGCAGATAGAGGCTGGCCGCCCCCCACACGATCGCCGCACCCGCGATCGGCACGAGCGCGCCGAAGAAGGTGAGGAGCGTGAGCAGAAACACCTTCCCGAGCCCGGCGACGTAGAAGCCCAGGCCCGCCAGCGCCGCCTGCACCACCGCGGCGAGCAGGATCGAACTGACGACCGCGCGGCTCACCTCCTCGAACTCCGCGAGCAGCTGCCACTGATAGCGGCGGTCGAGCGGGATCAGCCGGGTGACGCCCTCGATCATCCGCCCGCCGTCGGCGAAGAAGTAGAACAGGCTCACCACGGTGACGATCGCGCCGATGAGGATCTTGGCGATCACCGCGGGGGCCCGGGCCGCGATCGGCCCGATCCACTCCTCGATCAGCCGCTTGAGTTCGCCGTTGACGCTCTCCGCCGTCAGCTGGAGCCCCGTGGCCTCGTTGAAGCGGGCGACGAGCCCATCGAGCACATGAGGATCGAGCTTCATGGCATCGGGCCGACTCAGAATCCCCACCGCTTCGCCCCCCGCGCGAAAGATGAGCAGCGACACCGGTGCGAGCACGATCAGCACCACCAAGAGCGTGGAGAGCCCGGCCGCGGCCCAGTCGGGCCACCGGGTCCGCTCGCGAATCCAGCGGTGCATGGGCCCGAAAATCACCACGAGCATCGCCGCGAGGAGCATCGGCAGCAGAAAGCCGGCCATCACCCGGAAGGAGAGCAGGCCAAAGAGCACCACCAGGCCAAGGAGCACGCCGAAGGAGATCAGGCGGGTCATGATCGCAGGGAGGCCGGGGTGACAGAAATACAGCGAGAACGAGTGTACCTGGC
This sequence comes from Planctomycetota bacterium, assembly GCA_037133115.1. Classification (GTDB taxonomy): domain Bacteria; phylum Planctomycetota; class Planctomycetia; order Pirellulales; family UBA1268; genus QWPN01. The sequence continues at coordinate 1,675 of JBAXOU010000151.1, forward strand.
CACCGTCACACCAGCCCACCAGCGCACGCGGTGAGGCCGGTCGGTTCCGGCGCAGCATCGAAATGAGACCGCACGGTATCCTTGGCCCTTCCTTCCGCCCAGGAACCGCCCCGCCCATGCGACCGCTCGACGTCTCCCTCGTCGTTCCGGTGCGCGACGAGTCGGGTACCATCGGCCCGCTGGTGGCCGAGATCCGCGCGCGGCTCGACGCGGCGGGCCTTGCCTGGGAGTTGTTCCTCATCGACGACGGCTCGACCGACGGTTCCTGGAACGAGATCGTTGAGGCGGCGGCGGGCGACGATCGCGTCATGGGCGAACGGCACGACTCCGGCCTGGGAAAGTCGGCCGCGTTGATGACCGGCTTCCGCCGCAGCCGCGGCCGGCACATCGTGATGCTCGACGGCGACGGCCAGGACGATCCCGCCGAGATCCCACGGATGGTGCGGATGCTCGATGACGACCCTGCCGTCGGCCTGGTCAACGGCTGGAAGACACCGCGGCTCGACCCCTGGCACAAGACGCTCCCCTCGCGGGTGTTCAACCTGCTGGTCGGCTGGGTGACGGGCCTGCACCTGCACGACCACAACTGCGGCCTCAAGGCGATCCGCGGCGACGTGGCCCGCGGTCTCCAACTCACCACCGACATGCACCGTTTCATCCCCACGCTCGTGTCGCTTGGCGGCCACGGCGTGGTCGAGGTGCCGGTCCACCACCGGCCGCGGATGCGGGGCGTGTCGAAATACGGCATGGGCAGGTTCTTCCGCGGCCTCGCCGACCTCGGCCGTGTCGCAGCGATGATCACAGCGATCCCCGAACAGGGCGACGCCGCGGCCCGCCGCCGGCTGCGGTGGGGCGTGTATGCGATCCTCGCCGCGGTGGCCCTCGGGGGAATCGTCGGCCGGATCGCCGCGGTGGCGAGCGTCGATCGCATCGCCCTGGAAAACCGACTGGTCGAGGAGGCGGTGAAGCGCGAGGCTGCGGCGGGCGGGCCGGTCGACGCGGCCGCGGTGCGGGCCCGGATCGAGCGGGAGAAGCGGCTCGTGCGGCCGTTCCTTTCGGGCAACGACCGCAGCCGCTGGCTCACGGTGCGGGCGCTCGTCGAACGCGGGACGTTTGCCATCGAAGACCTCGTCGTCGAACCAGGCTGGGATGCGCTCGATGCGGTCGTTCACCCCGACGCCGCCGGCAAACTCCACCTCTATTCAAGCAAGCCACCGCTGCTGTCGGTGATCGCCGCGGCGCCCTACTGGCTGATCCATCGCCTCACCGGCTGGACGCTGGGCGATCATCCCTTCGAGGTAGGCCGGATGCTCCTGCTCGTCTGCGGGGCGGTTCCCTTCGCCATCCTGCTAGCGTTCACGTTCCGCGCGGTCGACATGGTCGGATCGTCCGACTGGGGCCGGCTCTGGGCGGCCGCCCTCGCCGCCTGCGGCACCCTGCTCACCACGTTCGCCATCGCCCTGACCAACCACCTCCCCGCGGCGGCCGCGGCGGCGGCAAGTCTCTGGCTGCTGCTCGCAATCCGCTCCGGCACGCACCGCTCCGCCTGGCCGTTCTTCGCCGCGGGGCTGGCCGCTGCGCTCACCGCCGCGTTCGAACTGCCCGCGCTCGCCTGGCTCATCGCGGTGATCATCGGGCTGGCGCGGTGCGACCTCCGCCGCACCATCACAGCCGCCGTGCCCGCCGCCCTGCTCGTGGCGGCCGCGGCGCTTGCCGCCAACCACGTCGCCCACGGCACGATCGTGCCTCCTTATGCGCACCGCGCCGACGGCATGCGGCCTGCCGCGGCGACAGCCGCCGAAGAATCGTGGAATCCCGACAACTGGTACGACTACGCGATCCGGCTGCCCAACGGCCGGCTGCTGCAAAGCTACTGGCGCGCGCCGCAGGGCATCGACAAGGGCGAACCCTCGCGGGCGGCCTATGCGTGGCACGCGATCGCAGGCCATCACGGCATCCTGTCGCTCACTCCAGCCTGGCTGCTCGTGGTGCCCGGGCTCGCGCTGCTCGCCGCGCGCCGCCGCCGCCACGGCGACGGTGAAGCCGACGTCGCGCTGGCGATCGCCGCGGTGTCGGCGGTCGTGATCGTCTTCTACCTGCTGAGGCCCCAGGCCGATCGCAACTACGGCGGAATGACGAGCGGCTTCCGCTGGGTGTTTTGGATGGCGCCGCTCTGGGTGACCGCCGCCGTGCCAACCGCCGACATCCTAGGCCGGTCACGATCGGGCCGCATCCTCGCCTGCCTGCTCCTGGCCCTGTCGGTGCTGTCGGTTGCGTATCCGACGTGGAACCCGTGGACGCGGCCGTGGATCGAGCAGGCGCTGCGCCACGCCGGCTGCCTTGCGGCTCCCTGATCTGCCTCGCTCAGTCGGGCCGGGCCCACTCCGGCCAGTGGTCGGGCAGCGGCGCCTCGACGCTGACGCGTTCGCCCGAGTCGGGGTCGGCGTAGTCGATCCGCCAGGCATGGAGCAGGATCGGCCGCTCCCGCTCGTCGCCGTCGCCGAGCGGCGGACCGCCGTAGAGTTCGTCGCCCACGATCGGCAGCCCACGGCTCGCCGCCTGCAGTCGAAGCTGGTGCATGCGGCCGGTCACCGGCATGAACTTCAGCAGTCGCTTTCCCTCATCGCGGCCGCCACAGTCGATCCACGACGCGTATGTGATCGCCTCACGGGCGGCCAGCGCCTGCGAATCGACAACCTCGCTTCGCGCTTCTTCAGGGACCTTACGAACGAGGTCGCGCCACTCGACGGGGTCGGCACCGGGCAGCGTTTCCTTCGCCGCCGCACCCGTCTCCACGACCGCGAGGTACGTCTTGGTGATCTCGCGCCCCTCGAACTGGCGGGAGAGTTTTCTCGCGGCACGCGGCGTCGCCGCCATGAGCACCACGCCCGACACGGCCCGGTCGAGCCGGTGCGGCACTCCCAGGTAGCCGGAAGCATCTCTGCCGAGCCGGTCCCGAAGCCACTGCTCCACCGACTCGATCCCGGGTGGCGCCTGCGTCGCCAGCCCGACCGGCTTCAGGATCGCGACCACACCGGAGCCTTCGCGAAGGATGACTGGAGATTTCATAGGAGAATCGTACCGACAGCGTCGTAAAACAATCGCAGGATGTCATAACTCCCGCACCTCGTTCGATTGCTCTGCCCCTATGCCTGTCAAAGTTTCTGTGGTCGATGACCACCACGTCGTCCTGCTCGACGTCCTTCTCGAGGCGGGTGACTCGCTCGAGTGCAAGGTAATTGAAAGCCGACCGGCCGTGAGGCCGCGGGCGAACCACGCTGGACGCTGCATCGTGTGGTGGTTCATCCCACGCCTCACGGCGTTGGGCTTGGACGGAGATGCTCCGGAAGCCGTCGCTCAACGACCGCACCCAGGCAGCGATCTGGGCATTGCGACAGGGCATCGCCTGAGCGTCAGCCGGCGACGAGCCTCGCCCCGGCCGCCGCGGCCGTGGCGAAGACCGTCGGCTCCGCCCCCAGCGCCTCGCCGCATTGAGCCCGCACGTCGGCCGCGATGTCGGCGGCCCGCGACGCGTCGATGAGCGCGACGGCACAGCCGCCGAACCCGCCGCCGGTCATCCGACACCCAAACACGCCGGCCACCTTTTCGGCGGCCTCGCAGATCAGGTCGAGTTCGCGGCAGGAGACTTCAAAATCGTCGCGGAGCGAGGCGTGGCTCTCTGCCATCAGCCGGCCCGCCCGCGTCCAGTCGCCTGCCTCGAGAGCGGCGGCGAAGGCGAGCACACGGGCGTTTTCGGCCACCACGTGTCGCGCCCGACGGCGCTCGGGCTCAGGCAGCAACGCCTCCACGGCGGGCCACTCTGAGGGAGCCACGTCGCGAAGAGCGATCTTCCCCAGCCGCCGTGCCGCCGCCTCGCAGTCGCGGCGCCGCGCCGCGTAAGGGCCGTCGGCCAGGGCGTGCTTCACGCCGCTGTCGATCACGAGGATCGTCACCTCGTCGGCGAGCGGCACCGGGCGGATCTCGCGGCTCCGGCAGTCGAGCAGGAGGGCATGGCCTGCGCGGCCGAAGGCGACGGCAAACTGGTCCATGATGCCGCAGGGCACGCCCGCAAACTCGTGTTCAGCATGCTGGCAGAGGATCGCCTTCTCGGCGGTCGGCAGCTCGCGGCCGCAGAGCGCCTCCACGACCGTCGCCATCCCGACCTCGAGCGCGGCGCTACTGCTCAGGCCGCCGCCTGCCGGCAGATCGGCGGTGATCGCGGCCTCGAAGCCCGGGATCTCCCAGCCCAGACGGCGGTATCCGGCGATCACTCCCGCGACATACCGACCCCAGTCTGTCCGGCCAGCCGCAAGCGGGCCGTCCAGGTCGATCTCCGCGGCAGGCCCGCCGCGGTCGCTCGATACGACGGCCATCCGGCCCACCCGTCGGCGGACGGCGATGCGGAGACCGCGTTCGATCGCCATCGGCAGCACGAAGCCGTCGTTGTAGTCGGTGTGCTCGCCAATCAGGTTGACGCGGCCCGGCGAAATCACGGTGAAGGCGTCGCGGACGGCGGTCACAACAGCGCGCTTGCGAGGTCGGCGAGTTCCGACCGCTCGCCCTTCTCCAGGGTCACGTGGGCGTAGAGCGGCTGGCCGGTCATGCGATGGATCAGATAACTGAGCCCGTTGGAGAGGGCGTCGAGGTAGGGCTGGTCGATCTGGGCCACGTCGCCGGTGAACACGATCTTCGTCCCCTCGCCGGCCCGCGTGATGATCGTCTTCACCTCGTGGGGCGTGAGGTTTTGGGCCTCGTCCACGATGAAAAACATCCGCTGCAGGCTGCGGCCGCGGATGTAGGCCAGCGGCGTGATCACGAGTTTCTCCGACTCCCGCATGTCGTTGATCCGCTGGGCGGCCTGCGTGTCGTCGCCGCACTGGTGGCGGATCACGGTCAGGTTGTCGTAGAGCGGCTGCATGTAGGGGTCGAGCTTGTCGGCAATGTCGCCCGGCAGGAAGCCGAGGTCGCGGTTGGAGAGCGGCACCACGGGGCGGGCGAGCATGATCTGGCGGTATTTCTGGCGGCACTCGAGCGCCGCCGCCAGCGCCAGGAGCGTCTTGCCGGTGCCGGCCGTGCCGGCGAGCGTGACGAGCCGGATCGAGTCGTCCATCAGCGCCTTCAGTGCGAACGACTGTTCGGCGTTGCGAGGCGTGATGCCGTAGCAGGTGAGCTTCTCGATGCGGTGGAAGGCATCGTCGCCGCGGCGGTAGGTGGCGAGCGCCGACTTGCTGCCGTTGCGGAGCACGAAGTTCTCGTTGGCCACGGGCGCCTGCGGCAGCGGCAGCATCGCCGCGGGAAGCACGCCGCCGTTGGCATAGAGGTGGTCGATCGTCTCCGAGGCGAGCCCCTCGATCACGCGGCGGCCGGAGTAGAGCTTGTCGAACCCCTGCACCTTGTCCGACTTGTAGTCCTGGGCGTTGATGCCGAGCGACTTGGCCTTCATCCGCAGGTTGGTGTCTTTCGACACGAGCACCACCTGTCGCGGCGCCTCCTCGGCCTGGATCGCGAGCGTGGTGCGGAGGATGCGGTGGTCGGGCGTGTCTTGCAGGAAGGCGTCGTCGAGCTGCGGCGCCGAGCCCCGCCCGAGCACCACGCGGATCGAGCCGAGGCCGTCGCCAAGCGGACTGCCCTCGCGGGAGAGCACGTCGCCGGTGAGGGCGTCGAGCCGCCGGAGGAACTCGCGGGCCTGGAAGTGGATGTCTTCGTTGCCGCGTTTGAACTGGTCGAGTTCCTCGAGCACGGTGATCGGCACGGCGACGTCGTGCTCGGCAAACTTCCGCAGGCAGCCGCTGTCGTGAAGGATGACGTTGGTATCGAGGACGAAGAGCTTCGATCGGGCTTCGGTCATCGTTCCTCCAGTGAACGATCCGCGGCGATCCCTGCAGCGCCGCACCACATTCCGCCGTCGGAATGGTACGCCCCCCGCCTCCCGGGCGGCAGGCCGATTTCTCGGGCGGTCCCAGCGGCGAGTGTGAGTTTTTCGTGAGTCTGGCCGATCCGCATCGAATCCTCATCGAGCGGTGCTGAAATCCCGGAGTCAGGGGATACCGATCACACCAGAGGCCCGACCGATGCCTGCCACGATGCCGACCATTCAAACCGATGCGGTGTTTGCGGCCGATGCCGTGAATGAACTGCTCGACTTCGTCGTCCGCGACCCCCGGTTCCCAAAGCTCGGCCTCCGGGGCGCGATCACGCTCGTGGTGGGCCGCCGTCTGGGAACGCCGCCGAGCGAGGAACTCGTAACGCTGATGGCCCGCGCGTTTTGGGACGCGTGGGACGACCGGCTGAACGAGTATGAGGAAGCCCCGCCAGCAGCTGCGTCGTTCGACGACGACGACGACTGAAGCGTCAGGGCGGCGGCGGAGGCGGCTTGACCTGCCCCCGCCACGGCTTCGATGACCGCTGCTTCCTGCCAGTCGGCTTCCCGAGCATGACGGCGATCCCCGCCGCAAGCGCGATCGCGAGTATCAGCCAGAATCGGGTCGGCATCGGGGCTTTGTTCTTTGAACAGTTTGTGACGCGGGATCGAGCGACACCACGAGCCTACTCCGCAGCCGCATGGCTCGGAGTTCGTCCCGGATCGCCAATCGCCGGACTCGCTTGAGCAGGCCTTTGCGTGCCGCGACCATACGTGGATCCCTTCAAAAGAAAGAGAACCGGACGCTGAAAACCAGCGTCTCTTTCTACGCGGCCCAGCCGCGGAAAGATCGAAAAATCGGCCACGGGCTGTTGGTGTGCCGCCGCTCGGGGCTGCCCATGCCCGTCGCCGGACGCTC
>JBAXOU010000152.1:0-8354 GCA_037133115.1 Planctomycetota bacterium
AGGAGTTCCTCCTCGACAGAGCCCGGCACGGGCTGCTCGGCTTGATCGCGGCGATCCGCGTACAGCGGCTGTTGACGCCACGCCTTCAAGCGTCATACACTTGAAATGACCAACTTGGTCATTACGAGTGGAACGGGTGTCGGAGGTGGCCATGAAACGGGTTGCCATAGCAGAGGCCAAGGCGCACTTTTCCGCGCTTGTGGACCGCGTCGAGGGCGGGGAGGAAATTGTGATTGCGCGGCGCGGTAAGCCGGTGGCTCGACTCGTACCGGAACCGCGAACGAGGCGTGCCGCGGTCGACGTGTTCCGGGCCGCTTGGGAGCTGGGTGGTCTCGATCTGCCGGGGATCAGCGAACTGCCGCTCGATGACGTCGATCTGGATCGATGACGTGCAGTTTCTCCTTGACACAAACATCCTGATCGCCATGAGCCAGCAACGGCTCGGGCTTGCAGATCGGCTGGAGGACATTCCCGCCGACGCGATCCTTCTCTCGTCGGTCGTGGTCGCCGAAATCGAATACGGAATCGTGAAGAGCGGGCGGCGGCAGCACAACAGACGGGTATTCGATAGCCTGTTGTCCGGTTTTCGAGTCCTCCCCTTCGATGCCGCCGCCGCGCGGCTGTACGGCCCCATCCGGGCTCACCTCGAAAAACGCGGCCGACTGATCGGTCCCTACGACCTGATGATCGCCGCCCACGCCCAGTCGCTCGATGCCGTGCTCGTGACGGACAATACCAAGGAATTCGATCGCGTCGCAGGGCTGAAAACCGAAAACTGGCTTACGCCCGGGTGAACCCGTGAGCGCCGACACGCTGAGAACGGTCCGCCTGCAGTTCGGCGCCATCTCTCCCCGGTGATCAGCCCATCCGCGACGGCGGCGGAGGTCCGCCATGACCATAATGCCGGCCACGACATCGAGGCACCTCATGCGGATCACATTCATGCTTTCTGGAGGGTTTGCGGGTGCGGTCCGTGGATGTCGCATCGACACCGCGGGCCTCGCTGCCGCCGACCGTGTTGCGATCGAGGGCCTCGTTGTCACCAGTGGCCTCGTGGCGTCGTTTGAGCGGTTCGCGGCGGCGGCACGAGACCGGAAGCAATACGACCTCGCGATCGACCGCGCCGAAATGTTCGTGCGGGTGTCGTGCGACGACGCCTCGCTGCCCGATCCGGCCCGGCCGCTTGTCGCAGAACTCGTGAAGCGATCCACGCCGCAGCCGCTCACGTTCGCGGTGCCCGACGCGGCCGATCGGCCAGCGGTCGCTGCGGCGTCGGCATCGTCGTGGTGGGGCCAGTTCGTGGGTGACGTGGTGGCCAAGTGGGAGGCCGACGGCCGCGACATGACGCTCGTGGAACCCTTCGCCTACGTCGATCCGCGCGATGCTCGTTGGGACGCGCCGGCGGGCGCTGTCGTGAACGGGGCGAGCATCCCCCGCGCGTTTTGGTCAATGATCGGCGGACCTTTCGAGGGGAGGTTTCGCAACGCGTCGGTGGTGCACGACGTGGCCTGCGTGGTCCGCGACCGGCCCTGGCAGGAAGTGCACCGGATGTTTCACGACGCCTGCCGCTGCGGCGGCGTGGGGGCGGCGAAGGCGGCGACGATGTATTACGCCGTCTACCAGTTCGGGCCACGCTGGATGGTCGAGGAGCGACGGACGATCGTGGGCGGGATGCCGCACGTGGAGCGGGTGATTCGCGACGAGACGCCGCCGCCGCCAACCGCCGCGGACGTGCGTGCGATCGACGACTACTTTGCCACCCACGCAGTCGATCCCGATGCGGTGCCGTCGGTGGTGGTGCCGGGGGTGACGCGATGAAGCGGCCTGCCAGATCCTACCCCGCTTCCATCCCCACTGAGATCGTGCGGCCGTACCTCCCAGTGGCGGCCGTGGACCACGTGGCCCGGCTGCTCGAGGGCTTGGCGGTCGATCTTCGCGTCGTGCGGCCCCGGCGGTCAAAGCTCGGCGATCACCGGCCGCCGCTGGCTCCGCTTCGGCCCCATCGGATCACCGTCAATGCCGACCTCAATCCGTATGCCTTTCTGACGACGCTGCTCCACGAGGTGGCGCATGCGGCGACGTGGGAGCGGCATCGCGGCGGCTTCCTCCACCGCCGCCGACTGCGGCCGCACGGGCCCGAGTGGAAGCGTGAGTTTTCCGCGGTGCTCGCCCCCGTTGTGGAGGCGGGCGTGTTTCCCGACGACGTGGCGACGGCCGTGGCGCGATCGCTCCAGAATCCGGCCGCGGCGACCTGCAGCGACCGCCATCTCCTCCTCGCGCTCGCCCGCTACGATCAGCCGCACGAGGGCCGCGTGCGAGTGGAGGAACTTGCGGAGGGCACGTGGTTTCGGATCGACGGGCGGCATGCGTTCCGCGCCGGGAGGCTCGTGCGGACGCGGCGGCAGTGCTTCGCGGCGGGCAGCGGCCGCGAATATCGCGTGCACGGGCTGTTGTTCGTGGAACTGTTGGCCGCGGAGCCGCCGCGACGGCGTAGGGGGCAGAAGCCGGTGACGTAGCACAGGTTGTTAACCTGTGAAGTAGCACAGGTTGGCAACCTGTGAAGTAGCACAGGTTGGCAACCTGTGAGATGACCGGCCCGGCTGCTCTTCGGCACAGGTTGAAAACCTGTGCTACGGGAGCGGGGATTCGGCACAGGTTACCAACCTGTGCTACGGGAGCGGGGATTGGGCACAGGTTGCCAACCTGTGCTACTGGAGCAGGGAGCACAGGTTTTTGACCTGTGAACCCCGACTCAGTTCGCGGCTTTGGATGAGCCGCGGCTGTGCCGGCGGCGGGCCGTGTTGCCGTACACGTGCAGCGGCCGGTTGGGCCGCTCGAGAACCGGCGTGTTCTGGATCTGTTGGCGGCTTTCGCCGAACGTGACGATGCGGGGGTCGAAGCCGGCGCTGGCGGCATCGACAGGTGACACGGGAACCAGTGCGACCGTGGCGACGGTCGCGATCACGAGGGTACGCATGGCGGGAGATGGGGCTCCAAGGAGGCCGGCCTGGTCCCATTGGTATCGTCCCGTGTGCCGGCTTGATTTTCAGCGGCTACCAGCGCCTCGGACGGTTTGGCAGATTCAGCAAGAACCGTCTGAGGTCGGTAGCGAGACCCCCACGTGCCAGGGGGCGTCCGCGGCGCACGGACCGCATATGCGGGGTATAGTGCGGCCGCCGCGAGTTTTTGGCCGCCGATGGCCGCTGGAGGAATGGTGTGATCATGTTTCGAGCCTGTTTGGCTGCCCTCCTCACGATCCTCGCCGCGCTCCCCGCCGTCGCCGAACCCGAAGTTGAGCCATGGTCGCGGTGGCGGGGTGCCAACGGTGCGGGGGATGGTGGCGAGCAGCGGTTTCCCGTCGAGTGGGCCGTCGCCGACGCCTCGTGGACCGCGACGGTGCCGGGCCGGGGGCACGCGTCGCCCGTGATTCGCGCGGGCCGCATCTATACGGCGAGCGCGGATGAGGCCGCGGAAAAACGATTCGTGCTCTGCCATGCCCTCGCCGATGGCGTAGCGATCTGGAGCCGCGAGATCCCTGGGCCGATCAATCGGCATCACGTGCAGAATAGTTCCGCATCGGGATCGGTTGCGGTGGGCGACGAGGGCGTCTATTGGATGTGGGCCGCCGAAGATGGCCTCCGGGTCGAAGCGTTCACGCTCGACGGTGAGCCCACGTGGCACGTTGACCTCGGCCCCTACGAGGGTGAGCATGGTTTCGGCGGGTCCGCCACCGTCTGCAGCGATCTCGTGATCGTGCCGAACGATCAGGAGGGGGAGAGTTTCGTCGTGGCGCTTGATGCGGCGACCGGCCGTGAGCGGTGGCGACTGCCACGAGAGAGCGGCAAGTCGGGCTATGCCACGCCGCTGGTCATCGACGGGCCGGCCGGTCCGCAGATCGTGCTCACGAGCAACGCCCATGGCGTGACGGGCATCGACGCAGCGACGGGCCGCGTGGTCTGGGAGCGAAAGTGCCTGCCGAAGCGAGCGGTGTCGTCGCCGGTCCTCGCCGGACCGCTCGCTATCGGCACCTCGGGAGACGGTGGCGGCGACACGACGCTTGTGGCCGTCCGCGTTCCGGAGACCGCCACGGACGCAAACCCGGCAGAGCCCGAGCTCGTGTTTCGGCTCGACCGCAGCGCCGCGCCCTACGTGCCCACGCCACTGGCCGTCGGTGAGCGGCTCTACCTCTGGGGCGACCGGGGTGTGGTGACCTGCGTCGATGCGGCGACTGGTGAGGTCCGCTGGCGGGGTCGAGTGGGGGGCACGTTCTCCGCCTCGCCGATCGCCGTGGGTGGCACGATCCGCAACGTCTCGGCCGATGGTGAGGTGGTGACGCTGGCCGACGGCGACGACTTTGAGGTGCTCGGGCGGGCAGCGCTCGGCGAGGAATGCCGGGCCACGCCGGCAGTGGTGGGAGGACGGATGGTGTTTCGCACCGCCAGCCGGCTGATCGCCCTCGACGCCGAGCCCTCGCCCTGACCGGGAAGCCCAATCGCGTGAGCGATGGGGGCGACGCGAGAAGCGGGCGAAAGTTGGATATGATGCGGGCATGCTCTGGATCGCCTGGAAGATGCTGGTCGGCAACCGGGTGAAGTACCTGGGGATCGTGTTTGGCGTGGTCTTTGCCGCTGTGCTCATCGCCCAGCAGGCGTCGATCTTCTGCGGGCTGATGTCGCTGACCGTCAGCCAGATCCGCGACGTCGAGGGCCCCGGCATCTGGGTGATGGACCGCAACGTGCAGTTCGTGGACGACGTCAAGCCGCTGTCGGACAACGACCTGTTTCGCGTCAAGAGCGTGCCCGGCGTCAAGTGGGCCGTGCGGTTCTACAAAGGCATCGCCCGAGCCCGCCTCGAGGAGGGACTCTACGAGCAGATGATCCTCCTCGGGCTCGACGATGCCACGCTCGTGGGCGCGCCGCAGGGGCTGTTCATGGGCTCCGTGGCCGGGCTTCGGTCGCCCGATGCGGTGATCATCGACGACGCCGGCTACCGGCGGATCTGGCCGGGCGAGCCCTACCGACTCGGCCGCACGTTCGAGATGAACGACCGCCGCGCCGTGTTGGTGGGCATCACCAAGGCGAGCCGCACGTTCACGAGCTTTCCGATCGTCTACACCCGCTACAGCCAGGCCGTGGTGTTCGCTCCGCCGGAGCGAAAGGTGCTGTCGTTCGTGCTGGCCCAGGCCATGCCGGGGATCGATCCCACGGAGGTCTGCCGGCGGATCGACGAGCGGACGGGTCTGCAGGCCCTCACGCGGCAGCAGTTTCTCTGGAAGACGATCGACCACTACCTCCAGAAGACCGGCATTCCAGTGAACTTCGGGATCACGGTGCTGCTCGGATTCCTCGTGGGCACGGCGATTGCGGGCCAGACCTTTTACCTCTTCACGGTGGAGAACATCCGCCAGTACGGCGCGCTCAAGGCGATGGGGGCGAGCAACGGGACGATCCTCATGATGGTGCTCGCGCAGGGGGTGCAGGTGGGCGTGGTGGGCTACGGCCTCGGCGTCGGGCTGGCCGCGATCTTCGGCTGGGTGGTGAAGGGGGCGTCGCGGCTCGCCTTCTTCATGCCCTGGCAGGTGCTCGCCATCACCGCGGTGGCGGTGTTTCTGATCGTGATCGTCGCCAGCCTGCTGTCGATTCGGAAGGTGCTCGTCGTCGATCCCGCGATCGTCTTCCGGGGCTGAGCCCGCCCAAGGATCCCGTCATGTCATCGCCACAGCCAGCCGCCGAACCAGTCGCCGCCGATCTCGCGGTTCACGTGAGGGGCGTGACGAAGGAATTTGGTCGCGGCAGCGCGGCAACCTGGGCCTTGCGGGGTGTGGACCTCGACGTTCCCAGCGGAGAACTCCTGATGCTCGTCGGTCCGAGCGGTTGCGGGAAGACGACGCTGGTCTCGATCATCGCCGGCACGCTCGCGCCCACGGCGGGCGAGGTGGTCGTGCTCGGCGACAATCTCGTGGCGATGTCCAACGGCCGCAAGGTGCGGTTCCGTCGGGAGAACGTGGGCTTCGTGTTTCAGTCCTACAACCTGCTGCCGGCACTGACCGCCGCCGAGAACGCTGCCGTGCCGCTCTTGATTGCGGGCTGGAAGCGGCGGCGAGCCGTCGAGGCGGCGGCCGACGTGCTCGCGGAACTCGGCATGGGCGACCGCCTCGCCCACCTGCCGAGCGAACTCTCCGGCGGTCAGCAGCAGCGGGTGGCGATCGCCCGGGCGCTCGTCCACCAGCCGCGGCTGCTCGTCTGCGACGAGCCGACGAGCGCCCTCGATGCCGAGAACGGCCGGCTCACCCTGGAGCTGATCCAGCGGGTGGCGGTGCAGCCTGGCCGGGCGGTGATCGTGGTCACCCACGACGCGAGGATCTATTCGTTTGCCGACCGGATCGCCACGATGGAGGACGGCCGGATTGACTCAGTCGAGTCGGTTCCTCACCATCAGGGCGCCGGTGGTGATTTGCCCCGGCCGCCGGCATAGAGACCGCATGGCAACGGCGCAGACCTCATCATCGCGTCGACTCGATCGTCCCCGCACACTGGGCGACGTCGTCACGCAGTGGATCCTGCCGGTGGTGTCGCTGGCGCTGCTCGGGTTTGCGGGCTGGTTCGTCTGGTCCACGCGACCCGTCACCCGAACCCCGGCGCCCCCGATCGCCCCGGCGCAGAATCCCTACGCCGACGCGCTTGCCGCCTCGGGCATCGTGGAGGCTCAGACGGACAATATCTCGGTGGGCTCGGAAACTCCCGGCGTCGTCGTCGAGGTGCTGGTGACGGAGGGGGACGAAGTGCGGGTCGGCACGCCGCTGTTCAGACTCGATGACCGGGATCTCCGCGGTGAACTCGCCGTGCGTCAGGCGGCGGTGGCGCAGGCGAAGAGCGAGCTGGTGAGGCTCGAGGCCGAGCCGCGGCAGGAGAAGATTCCGGTGCTCGCCGCCGCGGTCGCCGACGCGAAGACAGCCGTGGTGCGCGAGGCCGATGCGCTCAGGCGGACGGAGGATACCTTCGCCCGCAAGGCCTCGTCGGAGCAGGAGATGATCGAGCGGCGGGAGGCGTTCGCCGCCGCGCAGGCGAAGCTCGCCAAGGCGCAGGCCGAACTCGACCTGCTCAAGGCCGGGTCATGGCAGTACGATCGCGACGTGTCGCGGGCCGCACTCGGGCGGGTGGAGGCCGAGGTGGGCAAGCTCGAGATCGAACTCGACAGGCTGGTGGTGCGAGCGCTCGTCGCCGGCCGCGTGCTTCAGGTAAACGTGCTGCCCGGCGAGTTCGTGGGCACGCCCCCGAACCAGCCGCTCATCGTCCTCGGCAACACCGACAAACTTCACGTTCGCGTGGACATCGACGAGTACGACATCCCGCGGTTTCAAAAGGGACTTCCGGCGACGGCGGTTCCGCGGGGCAATCTCCAGGAAAAATACCCTCTGGAGTTCGTGCGGGTGGAGCCGTTCGTGGTGCCGAAGAAGTCACTCACGGGTGACACGACCGAGCGGGTCGACACCCGGGTGCTCCAGGTGATCTACGGGTTTGATCCCACCGGCCGGCCGCCGCTGTTCGTCGGCCAGCAGGTCGAGGTGTTCATCAACGCGGCGAAGTGACGCGATGCTGGCGGCGGAGGAGTTGCACGCCCGCCAGCGCGGCGATGGCCATGAGCGAGGTCGTCGGTTCGGGCACGGCAACCGGCGCCGTGGCCAGAAACCCGGAGACACCCGGGATGCTCCACGAGAACTGGAACGCGCCGGCGGAGTCAAACTTGGAGATCAACGAGTTGGAACTGCCCGTGCCGCTGCTGACATAGAGGTTGCCCAGCTGGTCGCGGGCGACTCCGGCTGGAAACACGAGGCCCGCGCCCGATCCGATCGACGACTGGTATGTACCGGCCGCGTCAAACAGGCTGATCACCCCGCTGCTTTCACTAGCCACGTACAGTTCGCCGGCGGCGCTCGTGACCAGTCCTCCCGGATTGGTGATGGTGCTCGATGATCCAATCGTCGCAAGGAATGTGCCGCTGGCGTCGAACTTGCTGACGGTGTTCAGGAACCAGTTGCCCACGAACAGGTGGCCGCTTGTGTTCACGGCGACCCCCAACGGCCGATTGATCTGGGCCGTCATGGAGGCGACAAAGTTCCCCCCAGCATCGAATCTGGCGACCGAGCTTGCGGCCGGGCCAGTGCCGTAGTTGGCCGCATACAGGGTGCCAGCCGAGTCCAGGGCCAAGCCCATCGGCTCGCTCAGGCTCGCCGCCGAGCCAATGGTCGTGAGCAGGGTACCGCTGGAGTCGAACTTGCTGATGGTGTTGGCGAGGTCGTTGGCGACGAAAACGTTGCCCTGTTGATCGATGGCGATCCCCTGGGGGGCGGCGAC
>JBAXOU010000153.1:0-8324 GCA_037133115.1 Planctomycetota bacterium
CGTCTCACCGGCTTCTGCGCGTGCCTCCGATCCGGCTGCTCCCCCTTCCGGAATCCCACCCGATCCCAATACGAACCTGGAAGACACACAGGTTGAAAACCTGTGCTACGGGGGAGCGAGGGGCTGCCAGTGCCCCGGGAGCCGGCGTTGCTGACAAGCGCAGCCAGGATGGCGGAGCGCGGTCAGCATCGAGCGAGCGAAGGGCAGGAGCCCGCAGCGAGCGTCCGGCGACGGGGCATTGGCAGCCCCGAGCCTCGTGAACGCCTCAGGATCGCGTGCCCCGTATCACTTCCGGCCCAGGAGGAACGATGTGCGCATCATCCCCTTGCCCTTCACCGCCACTTCGCCCCGGTCGACGAACTCGTAGCGGCCCTCGAGCAGGTCCCGAGTGGCCTGCGACACGTGCACCATCCCAGGCTGCCCGTGCGACTCCATCCGTGAGGCGATGTTCACCGTATCGCCCCACAGGTCGTAGATGAACTTGTGCCGACCGATGACGCCGGCCACCACTGGGCCCGAGTGGATTCCAATGCGGACCTTGAGGTCGAGCCCGAGATCTTCCATCAGCGCGGTGAATCCATCCCGCAAGCCAAGCGCCATGTCGGCCACCGCCTCGGCGTGGTCCGCCCGAGGCTCGGGCAAGCCGGCCACGGCCATGTAGGCGTCGCCGATGGTCTTGATCTTCTCGATGCCGTGGTCGGCCGCGAGGTGATCGAACAGCGTGAAAATCCGGTCGAGTACCTCGACGAGTCGATGGGCCTCGACGTGCTGCGAAAACTCGGTGAATCCGCAGAGATCGGTAAACAGCACCGTGACCGCGTCATAGCTCTCGGCAATCGTCTCCTCGCGGGCCTTGAGTCGCTGGGCGATCGCGGGAGGCAAGATGTTGAGCAGCAGCCGCTCCGACTTCTCCCGCTCCACCTCCAGGGCCGCAAACGCCGCGTTCCGTTCCATGAGCCGCAGGTAGGCTTCGGAGTGAACGCGGAGGCGAGCGACCAGTTCGACCTCGTTCGGTGGCTTGACGAGATAATCGTTCGCGCCCGATTCCAGAAGTTCGGCCTTGACGGCCCCTTCCGCGGTCGCCGAGAGCATGATGACCGGCACGGTCGCGGTGCCTGGGATCCTCCGATACCGACGAACCATCTCCAACCCGTCGATCTCCCCCATGACCAGGTCTTGAAGAATGACGGTCGGCTGAAACGCCTCGGCCGCGGCGGTCGCCGCGTCTGCGTCACCGCAATACTCAAAGACGAAATCGGGGTGGGCGGCGAGATTCCGCCGCACGAATGCGGCCACGAGTTTCTGGTCATCCACCAAGAGGACGCGGTGCACCGACGGGGGCGTGGCGTTGCTGTCGCTGCTCGAGTATGGGAGGGAACTCGTCACGCGCACATCCATTCATTCCAGGCACCGCAATCGCTGGTCGGCGAAGCGGCGAGATCCTTCAGGCTGCCAGGCTGCGGAGTAAGGGTATCGTCTCAGGCTCTATCCGTGTGGGGCTACGACCGTGGGGGCGGTCAGGCCGATTATTCGGTCAGCCTCAACCGCCATGATCCCCTCGAAATAAGTATTCAGGCAACGAATGTTCACCGATTGCACCGCCTCGATTTGCGTGGCGCAAGAATCGGGGTTACGTTGACTTGGCAGGGTAGGAAGAGTTGGCGGCTCTCGGCCCGGCCTCAGCACGCGTTCGCGCGTTCGTAGTGGCACCTGCATAGCTGATTTCCCATTTGAACCGCGAAAACACCGTCTGGCATATGGCCACCAACCAACCCGCCTCCTCCGAAGAGGTTGTGAAACTTCTTCAGCAGATCGGGCTGGAACTGGCGTTCGTCGATCCCGTTCAGGAAAACGGCATCGCGGGCCTGCACACGCCGATCACGGCCTTGCCTGCGGCCGTCGGTGGCGATGCCCCTGAGCCAGTCCTGGCAGCCCTTGCCGCGGCTCGGCGTTGGCTCGACGAACGAGCGGCCGCGGATGGGAAGCTCACGGACGAGGTCATCGCGAAGCTCAAGGAGTGGCATCCTTGGCTGATTTCGTCCGTTGATGCCTGGGAGCAGGGAACAAAACTCCCGGCCATCCCCGCCTGGTTGGCTCCCGCGAAATCGGGCCACGCTTCGCCTGCTCAGGCGACGGCCGCGGCTGAAGTGCCCGATCAGCTCGTCGAGATCTCGATTGGCGACGGCGATGCCGAAATGCTGCAGCTGTTCTGCGCCGAGGCGCAGGATCTCCTTCAAGACATCGAGCAAGGCGTGCTCGTCCTCGAGTCGAATCCCAAAGACTCGACCACGATCGACACCGTGTTTCGTGCCTTCCACACGTTCAAGGGCAACGTGGGGGTGATGAAGCTGGTGGTGCTGCAGCAGCTCACCCACGAACTCGAGTCGCTCCTCGACGCCGCCCGCCGCGGCACGTTTCAACTCGGTAGGGAATCGATCGACGTGATCCTCGCCGGCGAGGACGTTCTCAAGCGGTACGTCGAGGAAATGTCGGGCCAGCTGTCCGGTGGCAGCCGGTCCACGAAAGTGGCGTTTCCGATCCCGCGCATCATCGCGGAAGTGCACGCCCTGCTGGCTCAAAAAACTGGCGCTGCGCCCGCTCAGAGCCCGCCGCCCCGTCCACAGCCGGCCCCGGTTCCCGCTCCCGTCGCGGCCCCTGCCCCCGTCACAGTGGCTCCGGCACCGGCTCCCGCTCAGCCGCCACACGTGGCTCCTTCGCCCGAAGTTGCGATCCCCGCACCCGCGGTGCCCCGCCCACAGCCTGAGGCCGGGGGCCAGGCTCACGACACTGCCAAACCGGCTGAAGTTCAGCAGGTCGACCACAAGCCGCGGGCGGCCGCCGCTGGCATCGTCCGCGTCGACACGCTCAAGCTCGACGGCCTCATCGACCTCGTCGGCGAACTGGTCATCGCGCAGTCGATGGTGGTGCAGAGCCCCGAGGTCAGGGACGTCGCCAGCGTTCATCTGTCACGCTGCCTGGGCCAGCTTCGCGGGATCACCTCCGACCTGCAGCGGACGGCAATGTCGCTCCGCATGGTGCCTATCCGCAACACCTTCCAGAAGATGGCGCGGCTCGTCCGCGACCTCGGCGTGCAGCAAGGCAAAGACATCCAGCTGATTCTCGAGGGCGAAGACACCGAACTCGACCGCAACATCGTCGAGGAACTGGGCGATCCGCTCGTCCACATGATCCGCAACTCGGCCGACCACGGGATCGAGCCGCAGGCCGAGCGTCTGGCCGAGGGCAAGCCCCCGGCCGGCACGATCACGCTCCGGGCGTTTCACCGCGGCGGCTTCATCGTCATCGAGATCCAGGACGACGGTCGCGGTCTGAATCCCGACCGGATCCGCATGAAGGCCATCGAGCGCGGCCTCGTGAAGCCCGACGACAACATCGACGAACGGGCCATCTTCGACCTCATCTTCGCGCCTGGGTTCTCCACGGCGGAGAAGATCACGGATCTATCGGGCCGCGGCGTCGGCATGGACGTGGTTCGCCGCAACATCGAGCGGATGCGAGGCAAGATCGAAATCGAGTCGGCCATCGGCCAGGGCACCACGTTCACGATCTCCCTGCCGCTCACCCTTGCGATCATCGAAGGCCTGCTCGTCGGCGTGGGCGACCAGCGCTACGTCATCCCCACCCTCTCGGTCCGGGAATCGTTCCGTCCCCTGCCCAGCATGGTCACGACCGTGCAGGGCCGCGGCGAGATGGTGAGCGTTCGCGGCCGGCTCACGCCGGTGCTGCGGCTCGGCGAGCACCTCAACACGCCGGCCGCAGCGGCCGACCTTTCCGCGGGCATCCTCGTCGTGGTCGAGTCTGGCCAAGACTCCCGCTGCCTGTTCGTCGATGAACTCATCGGCAAGCAGGAAGTGGTGATCAAGAGCCTCGGCGACATGTTCCATCAACAGACCAACTTCGCTGGCGCCGCGATCCTCGGTGACGGTCGCGTCGGCCTGATCCTCGATGTCAACGCTCTCGTGAAACTGAAGCCCCGAAACGGCGAGGCCGCCGCGTAGGCGGTTCCAGAAGATCCAGTAGATCGGCCTCCCCGAACGGAATCCCGGAAATCCACCCGATGAAAACAGCCACTCCCCATCAGCATGCCCCCCACCAGGCCACCTCCGGTGCGCAGCCTGGCAAATACCTGACGTTCACGCTCGGGGAGGAATCGTACGGCATCCCGGTGCTGAAGGTTCGCGAGATCATCCGCCTCTGCCCGATCACGCCCGTGGCGAACATGCCAGAGCACATCAAGGGCGTCATCAACCTTCGTGGCAAAGTGATCCCGCTGGTCGATCTCCGTGCCAAGTTCTGTCTTCCGATCGCGGCCGACAACGACCGCAACTGCATCGTCGTCACACAGATCGCTGCTCCCTCCGGCGGCACGCGGCTCTACGGTGTGATTGTTGACGGCGTCGAGGAGGTGGCGAACTTCGCCGCCTCGGATATCGAGCCAACCCCAGACTTCGGTGGCGCCATCGACGCGCAGTTCATCACCGGCATGGCGAAATCCGGCACGATCGTCAAGACGCTCATCGACCTCGACAAGATCTCGGCCGTGGA
The DNA here is from genome assembly GCA_037133115.1 of Planctomycetota bacterium. Taxonomy (GTDB): domain Bacteria; phylum Planctomycetota; class Planctomycetia; order Pirellulales; family UBA1268; genus QWPN01. The sequence continues at coordinate 4,567 of JBAXOU010000153.1, forward strand.
CGGCACGATCGCCATTCAGGCCCTCTCTCCCTCCCACTCCTCGCAGGCAAAGTAGGACCACACCATGAACACCTGGACCATTCCGCGGCGTATTTCGTTCGGCTTTCTGATCCTCGTCCTGCTGTCGTTGATCTTGGGCGGCATCGGCCTGTGGCGTGTGCGCGACATCAACACGAGCGTCTTCAATCTGGCCGCCAACTCGGTGCCGTCGGTGGTGATGCTCAACAAGATTATCCAGTGCAACAACGGCGCCGCCAAGGCGATGCGGCAGCTCGTGGAGCAGTCTGACAACGAGAAGATCGTCGCCTCCGCGAGGCCGATGTTCGATACCCAGCGCAAGGAAGGGGACGCGCTCAGCGTCGAGTACAAGAAGCTCATTTCCGATGCCGAGGACGAACGGCTCTTCACAGCGGCCGACAAGGCGCGGACGGATTTCATCGTGGGGGCCGAGAAGGCGATCGAAATGTCGCTGGGACAGAAGGGGGCCGAGAGCCTCGCCTTCATGCGGGCGGAGGTCGATCCCGCTCTCGATCGCACGACCGAAGGATTCAACAACAACATCGACTACAACATCGAACTCGCCGAAAAAGAGTCTGCCCTCGCGCAACGCAAGGTGACATCCAGCTTCATCACCATCGGAACGACGCTGGCGCTGGCCGGTCTGATCGGGACGCTTTTGGGCTGGTCCATCAGCCGCGCGGTCACCAAGTCGCTGGGATTCATCTCCGACGCCCTTCAGGAGGGCGCCACGCAGACAGCTTCGGCATCGGGCCAGCTCTCGTCGGCCAGCCAGTCGCTCGCGTCGGGCTGCAGCCAGCAGGCGTCCAGCGTTGCGGAGACGAGCGCCGCGCTCGAGGAGATGTCGGTCATGATCCGCAGCACGGCGGAAAACGCCGAGAAGGCCAAGGATTTCGCCAACCAAGCCCGCGCGGCGGCCCAGTCTGGATCCCAGACGATGGCCGAGATGAACACGGCCATGCACGCCATCGAGGCTTCCAGTGCCGAGGTCGCGAAGATCGTCAAGAACATCGACGAGATCGCCTTCCAGACCAACATCCTCGCCCTCAACGCCGCCGTCGAGGCGGCTCGGGCCGGGGAGGCAGGTGCCGGGTTCGCCGTCGTGGCCGACGAAGTTCGGTCGCTCGCCCAGCGGAGTGCCGCCGCGGCCAAGGAGACGGCCGAGAAGATCGAGGCCGCGATCGCCAACAGCCGCCGCGGCTCGTCGAGCTGCGGCAAGGTGGGCGAGTCGCTTGATGAGATCGTCGCCAAGGTGTCGTCGGCCGACGCGCTCGTCGCCGAGATCGCCACGGCCGCCAAGGAGCAGTCGCAGGGCATCCAGCAGGTCGGCCTCACGATGACGCAGATGGACAAGGTCACGCAGAGCAACGCCGCCAACGCGGAGGAGAGCGCGACGTCGGCCGAGGAACTCAACGCCCAGGCCCGGTCGATGCAGGAATCCGTGCAGTCGCTCCGGTCGCTCGTCAGCAAGGCGGCGCAGGTGTATCAGGGGGCCGCGAACGTCGCGGTTCCCCACGGTCGCAACCGGCGGACGATCGCCTCGCCGGCTCATGCCCCGCGGATCGAGGTGGCGGCGCAGACTCGTCGACCGGCAGGGCCACAGATTCCGATGCCCGAGGAAAAGACATCGGCGGATCAGGATGACCGCCACTTCGCCAACTTCTGAGGCGATGGTCGGTATGCCGCAACGGTACGCGGACGCATCCTGAGTCTCACGGACGGACAGAAGGTCGGCGGCCCCCATGCAGTTTCCATCAGAAGCTCCGCTCTCGGCGGAGGCATACGACTTCCTGGCACGGTTGATCTACGAGCGCAGTCGGATCCGGCTCGGACCCGACAAGCACTCGCTGGTGTCCGGCCGCCTCGGGCAGCGGCTGCGGCATCTCGGGCTCAACGACTACTGGGACTACTGCAAACTCCTCCAGTCTCCGGTCGGTGAAGGAGAGATCGGCGAGTTGATCGACCTGATCTCGACGAACCACACGGAGTTCTTTCGCGAGCAGGCCCACTTCGACCTGCTCGACCGAAATATTCTGCCGGCGATCGCCAACCGGCTGGTGCTCGCCCAGCGGCCGCTGCGGGTGTGGTCCGCTGCCGCGTCGTCGGGCGAGGAGGTCTACTCGCTGGCCATCGTGCTGGCGGAGTATGCCCGGTTGCGGTCGGGCTTCTCCTGGCAACTCGAGGCCTCCGACATCTCGATGCGGATGCTCGACCGTTGTCGGCGGGGTATCTATCCGGCCGACCGCGTCAGTCTCCCCTCAGCCGACCTGCTGCCGAGGTACTTTCAGCGGGGCTTCGACGAGCGGGAGGGCTACTACCGAGTGAAGCCCGAACTGCGGCAGAAGATCAACGTTCAGTACATCAACCTATTTCAGCCGAGTTACAGTATCGCCCGCGGGCAGGACGTGATCTTCTGCCGAAACGTGATGATCTATTTCGACGTCGAGTCGCGGGAGTGGCTCGTCAACCGGCTGACCGAATACCTGGCTCCTGGCGGATACCTGTTCGTTGGGCATTCCGAGAGCCTGATTGGCGTGCGGCACAAACTGCGGGCAGCATGGCCAAGCGTCTACATGCGGCCGGAGTGAGAGGGGACGGGACCAACCATGAGCCACGGCACGAAACAGCGGATTCGAGTCCTCGTCGTCGACGATTCGGCCCTCGTCCGCAAGGCGATCAGCGACGCCCTGAGCCAAGATCCCGAGATCGAGGTGGTGGGGACCGCCTGTGATCCCTACGTGGCCCGCGAGAAAATCGTCGCCCTCGATCCCGACGTGCTGACGCTCGACCTCGAGATGCCGCGGATGGACGGCCTCACGTTTCTCCGGATCCTCATGCAGCATCATCCGCTGCCGGTGGTGGTCGTGAGCTCGCTGACGCAGGCCGGGTCGCAGGCGGCGATGGACGCCGTCGAGGCCGGCGCGGTGGACGTGCTCGCCAAGCCAGGCGGTCACACGACGGTCGGCGGGCTCGCCGAGAAACTCGCCTTTCACGTGAAGGCCGCGGCCGCCTCGACACGGTTCCGGTCTCGCAGGCTCCGGGATGTCGGTGTCGCACCGGCGGCACCAGCCGCACCGGCGGCGCGTCCCACACCGGGGAATGCGACCCAGAGGCCGGTGTTCACAGGCCGTGCCGACCCCCGTCAACTGATCGTGATCGGCTCTTCGACTGGCGGCATCGAGGCGCTCCGCACGGTGCTGCCACAGCTTCCCGAGGGTCTGCCTCCGATCGCCATCGTGCAGCACATCTCCGCCTATTTCTCCAAGGTCGTCGCCGAGCGGCTCAACGCCATCTGCCCGTTCAGCGTCCGCGAGGCCGAGGACGGCATGCTCATTCAACGGGGGATGTGCGTCATCGCCCCGGGCGACCACCACATGACCGTGCAGTGGGAGGGAGACTCCTACCGCGCGAGGCTCGTCCAGACTCCGGCGATCCATCATTGCCGGCCGTCGGTCGACGTCTTGTTTCGCTCGGCGGCTGAGACGGGCGGCAAGCGGGTGGTGGCGGCGCTGCTGACCGGCATGGGAAGCGACGGGGCGCTTGGCCTGAAGGCCATCCGCGAAGCCGGGGGCACGACGATCGCCGAACACGAGAAGACGTGCGTCGTCTATGGCATGCCGCGGGCGGCGATTCAGATGGGAGTCGTCGATCAGGTCGTCCCGCTGCCGCTCGTCGCCGAGGCGATCCTGGAGTCGGTCGCGAAGAAGCGGTAGGCCGGGGCCGGCGTGGATCGCCCGCGG
>JBAXOU010000154.1:0-8158 GCA_037133115.1 Planctomycetota bacterium
GTCGCGTCCCGCTACCAGCACGTCCGGCCGCCGTTGACGGCGATCGTCTGCCCCGTCACGAAGGCCGCCTCAACGCTCGCGAGGTACGCCGCCGCCCAACCCACCTCCTCCGGCTTCCCCCAGCGGCCCGCCGGGATCGTGCCGAAGTAGGCGTCCTTGTCGGCCTGCGGATCGTTCTCATGCCGCTCCACGGGGATCCAGCCGGGAGCGATCATGTTGACGGTGATGCCGAACGGAGCGAGCTCGTGGCACATGCTCCGCGACCAGCCGGTCTGACCTCCCTTGGCCGCCACGTAGGCCGAGAACGGCGCCACGCCGAGGTGAAAGACTTCGCTGGTGATGTTGATCAGCCGGCCATGACGCCGGGCTTTCATGCCGGGCAGCAGGCGGCGGGCGAGCAGGTAGGGGCTCTTCACGAAGAAATCGAGCATCTGCTGGTAGAAGTCCCAGTCGTAGTCCTCGATCGGCTTCAGCGGCTGCGCGGGCGTGGCGTTCACCACCGCGATATCGACTGGCCCGAGCGATCCTTCGATCGCCGTGATCATGAGATCGATCTCGGCCTCGCTCGTGACATCGCCCCGGAAGATCTCGGCCTCGATCCCCTCCGCCCGCAGTTCGGCAAGCGTCGCTTCGCCGCGGCTGGCCGAGTTGGCGTAGTTCACCGCCACCTTCGCCCCGGCCCGGCCGAGGCAGCGGGCTGTGGCCTTGCCGAGCCCGGTGGATGAGCCGGTCACGAACGCCACGCGGCCGGCGAGCGAGAAGGGTGAAATCGCGGAACCTGACATGCGAACTCCTCTTGGAGAGTGACTAGACTAGTCTACGTTGACGGTTTGTAAACGAGTTTTAGGATCGAGCCGGGGCTCGATCGGTGGCATCGTCAGCGGGGTGACCTTCATGCGACCTGCGGGCGTCCTGTCAGCACGCGAGTTTTGCTACCGACCGGCCTTTCAGGCTGCCGTCGCTGTCATCGGCCTGATCATGGCCGCCGCGGCTTCGCCCAGCATCGGCCGCGCCGAACCGGTCGACTTCTCGCGCGAGATCCAGCCGCTGCTGGCCAAGCGATGCTACGCCTGCCACGGTCCCGATACGCAGGAAGGCGGCCTGCGACTCGACGACGCTGCGGCCGCCACGCATGAGCTCGACAGCGGCGCGCGGGCGATCGTGCCCCACGACGATGCCGCCAGCGAGATCCTCGCCCGCATCACCTCCGACGAGCCCGATCTGCGAATGCCCCCCGAGGGGTCCCGCCTCACGACGGCGCAGATCGATGCCCTCCGCCGCTGGATCACCGAGGGAGCTGAGTTCCGCGAGCACTGGGCCTTCCGGCCCGTCGAGCGGCCTGAGCCGCCGAGATCCAAGGCCACCAACCCGATCGATGGTTTCGTCCGCGACACGCTCGCGCGCCGCGGGCTGGCCGCCCCATCCCTCGCCGACAAGCGGACGCTCCTGCGGCGGGCGACCTACGGCGTGACCGGCCTGCCGCCGACTGAGCAGGAAGTCCGCGCCTTCCTCGCCGACGACTCGCCGCAGGCCTGGGAAAAGGTGGTGGACCGGCTGCTCGCGTCGCCGCACTACGGCGAGAAGTGGGCTCGCCACTGGCTCGACCTCGTCCGCTATGCCGACACCAACTCCTTCGAGCGCGACGGCGACAAGCCGCATGCCTGGCGGTATCGCGACTACGTCATCCGCTCGCTCAACGACGACAAGCCCTACGACCGCTTTGTGATCGAGCAACTCGCTGGCGACGAACTGCCGTCGCCTGGGCCCGACGACCTGATCGCCACCGGCTTCTATCGGCTCGGGCTCTGGGACGACGAGCCGGCCGACCGCGTGCAGGCACGGTACGACTGGCTCGACGACCTCGTCTCCACCACCGGCCAAACGTTCCTCGGCCTGACGATCAACTGCGCCCGCTGCCACGACCACAAGATCGACCCGATCCCGCAGAAAGACTACTACAGCCTGCTCGCCTTCTTCCAGAACGTCACGCCGATGGCCAACGACGGGGAACAGATCGAGCGGAAGCTCTTCGCCGACGACGCCGAGCGGGCCGCCTACAAGCAGAAGCTCGCCGAGCTCAACCGCCGCCGCGACGCCGCCCAGAAGGCGGTTACCGAGATCGAGAACCAGTTTCGCGTGGCCCGCGACCGCGAGACCGATGACGCCGCCATCGGCGACGACCTCGACGACCTGCAGTTTCGGTTCTACCGCGACACGTGGACGAGCCTGCCGGCCTTCGACGAACTCAAGCCCGAAGACGTCGGGGCGGTGCCGGGCAATCGCTTCGACATCGCCGTGGCGCCGTCGCTGCGGCCCGACAGTTTTGGTTATGTGTTCACGGGCTTCCTCAAGGTGCCCGCCGATGGCGACTACGCCTTCGTGCTCGACTCCGACGACGGCTCGCGGCTCACGATCGACGGCACCGTGGCGGTCGAATACGACGGCGTCCACGGCACGGGCGATCCCCGCACGGCGACGGTTTCCCTCAAGGCGGGCCGCCTCCCGATCCGGCTCGACTACTTCCAGTGGCTCCACGGCAAGGGTCTCTCCGTCTCGTGGTCGGGCCCAGGGTTCGAGCCCCGGCCCCTCTCGGCCGGCAAGGGCTACCGCAAGCGGGCCGAGCTGGTCGATGCCATCCGCGATCACGGCGAGCGGATCCTCGGCGCCGACGGGAAGAAGGACTACGACGAAAAGGTCGCGACCCTCAAACAGCTCAAGCAGGAGAACGTGCCGGTCGAGCAGGCGCTCGTCGTCACCGAGAGCGGCACGGAGGCTCCCGACACGTTCGTCTTCCCGCGGGGCAACCCACATGCCGAGCCCAAGCCGGAGAACAGGGTCGCGCCCGCGTTTCCGGCGATCCTCAAGCCGCAGGAGCCGGTGATCGTGCCGCCGGCGAGCGGCGTGGCATCGACCGGCCGCCGCACGGCGCTGGCCGCCTGGATCGCCTCACCGAAAAATCCCCTGCCGGCCCGCGTGCTCGCCAACCGCATCTGGCAGCACCACTTCGGCCGCGGCATCGTGAAGAGCGCGAGCAACTTCGGCCTGATGGGCGATCCGCCCACGCACCCAGAACTCCTCGACTGGCTGGCCAGCGAACTCGTCGCCGGCAACTGGCGGCTGAAGCCCCTCCACAAGACGATCCTGATGTCGGAGGCCTACCGGGCAGCGAGCGCCGGCACGGCCGCCGCGCTCGTGAAGGACCCGCTCAACGACGCCCTCTGGCGGTTCGACATGCGGCGGCTGAGCGCCGAGGAGCTTCGCGACTCGATCCACGTGGCCAGCGGCGGCTTCAACCCGAAGATGTACGGCCCCGGCATCTATCCGGAGATCCCCAAGGCGGTGCTGGCCGGCCAGTCGCGGCCGGGGAGTGGCTGGGGGAGTTCGTCTCCGGAGGAGCAGGCCCGCCGCAGCATCTACATCCACGTGAAGCGGTCACTGATCACGCCGATCCTCGCCGACTTCGACATGGCCGACACCGACACGAGCTGCCCTGTGCGATTCACCACCACGCAGCCGACGCAGGCGCTGGGCATGATGAACGGCGACTTCGTGCAGCGGCAAGCGCGGCTGTTTGCCGAGCGGGTGCGGCGGGAGGTGGGGGGGCCCGACGGCGCCGACACCGCCGCCGAGGTGCGACGGGCGCTCGAGATTGCCCTCACGCGGACGGCGTCCGACGAGGAGGTCGCCCGGGGCGTGGCGCTGGTCGAGAAACTCGAGGGGCAGGACGGTGTCGGGCCGAGCCGGGCGCTGGAGCTGTATTGTGTGATGGTGTTGAATCTCAACGAGTTCGCCTACCTGGACTGAGCGGGAGACCGAGCCATGGAAACCAACCACGATCGCCCCGCGGGAGCGTTCTGCCGCCGCACGCGGCGGGAGTTTTTCTGGGAGGCGGGGGCGTCGTTCACGGGGCTCGCGCTGGCCGGCCTGCTCGACCAGGGTTTTTTCTCGCGGCAGACGCGTGCCGCCGACGGCCTGGCGGCCTACGTCAATCCGCTCGCCGCCAAGCCGCCCCACTTCGCCCCCAAGGCGAAGAGCGTGATCTTCCTGTTCATGTACGGCGGCCCGAGCCACGTCGACACCTTCGACTACAAGCCCGCGCTCTATCCGCTCGACGGCAAGACGATCGAGGTGAAAACGAAGGGCCGCGGCGGGGAGAAGAGTCAGGGCCGCGTCGTGGGGCCGAAGTGGAAGTTCCAGCAGTACGGCGAGTGCGGCAAGTGGGTGAGCGACCTGTTCCCGCACATCGCCACGCACGTCGACGACATCGCCTTCCTCCACTCGATGACGGCCGACTCGCCGATCCACGGCTCGGCGATGCTGCAGATGAACTCCGGCAAGATCCAGTCGGGCGCGCCCTGCCTGGGCTCGTGGGTCAACTACGGCCTCGGCAGTGTGAATGAGAATCTCCCTGGCTTCGTGGTGATGCTCGACCCGACCGGCGGCCCGATCTCGGGCGCCAAGAACTGGGCCAGCGGCTACATGCCGGCCACCTATCAGGGCACGCTCCTGCGGAGCAAGGGGCCGCCGATTCTCGATCTCGCGCCCCCCGATGACATGCCACTGGAGGCCCAGCGGGCGATGCTCGACGCCCTCCGCGACGCCAACACGGCCCACCTCCTGCCCCGTGGCGACAACAGCGAACTCGCCGCCCGGATCGCCTCCTACGAACTCGCCTGGAAGATGCAGGAGCACGCGCCCGAGGCGGTCGACCTGGCACGCGAAACCGAGGAAACCCAAAAGCTCTACGGCCTCGCCAACCCGCGAACCGCCGATTTTGGCCGGCGCTGCCTGCTCGCTCGTCGGCTCGTGGAGCGGGGCGTGCGGTTCGTGCAGCTCTATTCGGGCGGCGCCCACAACGATGACAACTGGGACGCCCACGGCGACCTCGAGAAGAACCATACCTTCCACGCCGGCAACACCGACCAGCCGGTGGCGGCCCTGCTCACCGACCTCAAGCGGTCGGGCCTGCTCGATTCGACGCTCGTGATTTGGGGAGGCGAGTTCGGCCGGCAGCCGACGGCCGAATACGCCGAGGGCACGGGCCGCGACCACAACTCGTATGGCTTCACGATGTGGATGGCAGGCGGCGGCATCAAGGGAGGTGTGAGCGTGGGGGAGACCGACGAACTCGGCGCGGCGGCAATCTCGCCGGTGCACGATGGCAAGACCGGCTTCCACGTAAAAAGCCTGCACGCCACGGTGCTCAACCAGCTGGGCCTCGAACCCAACCGGCTTTCCTACTTCTTTGGCGGCCTCGACCAGAAGCTTGTCGGCGTGGAGCACGTCGAGCCGATCCACGAGATCATCGCATGACGAGCCACCTGAATCGCTCGATGCGCCACACTGTGCTGCTGGTGCTCGCGCTCACCGCGACGTCACGAGGTGAGGCTCCGTCATCGGCCCTCCAGACGGGCACGCCTCGGCGGGTGATCGCCGCCGACTCCTCCACGAAGGCGCTCGCGGCGATCGGCCCCGACGGTCGCGTCGAATGGAAGCTCCCCTGCGGCGCGATCCACGATCTCCATCTGCTCCCCGACGGTCACCTGCTCTATCAGGACGGCTGGACGCAGATCGTGGAACTCGACGCCAACCGTCGGCCCGTCTGGACCTACGACGCGAAGGGCAATGGCAACGCCGACCGGCCCGTCGAGGTGCACGCGTTTCAGCGACTCGCCGACGGCACCACGATGATCGTCGAATCGGGCCCCGCGCGGATCATCGAGGTCGATTCGGCCGGCATCATCACCCGCGAGATTCCGCTGACGGTGCAGTCTCCGTCGGCCCACTCCGACACGCGAAACGCCCGGAAGACCTCCGCCGGCACGTATCTCGTGGCCCACGAGCAGGACGGCGTGGTTCGCGAATACGACGCCGCAGGGCGGGTCGTCTGGGAGTTCGACGTGCCGCTCGTTGGAAATGAGAAGAAACCCGGCCACGGCCCCGAGGCCTGCGGCGACCAGGTCTATTCCGCCGTGCGGCTCGACAACGGCAACACGCTCCTCGGCACGGGCAACGGCCACGGCGTTTTGGAGGTCACGCCCGCAAAAGACATCGTCTGGCAGGTGTGCCAGCGCGATCTGCCCGGCGTGATGCTCGCCTGGGTGACGCAGGTGGAGCGGCGGCCCAATGGCAACACGATCCTGGTCAACTGCCACGCCGGCCCCGAGCAGCCGCAGATCCTCGAGATCACGCCCGACAAGCGGGTCGTCTGGTCGTTTCGCGACTTCACGACGTTCGGTGACTCGCTGCCGGTGGCGATCGTCGTCGACCCCTGACGATCGCGGCGCTACGAGCCCATCTTCATCGTCCGCAGCCGCAGCGCGTTGGCCACCACCGACACCGAGCTGAGGCTCATGGCAGCCGCGGCGATCATCGGGTTGAGGAGCAGGTGGCTGGAGATCGGATAGAGCACCCCCGCCGCGATCGGCACGCCCAGCGCGTTGTAGATCAGCGCGAAGAAGAGGTTCTGGCGGATGTTTCGCATCGTATGGCGGCTGAGGTCGATCGCCTTCACGATTCCCCGCAGGTCACCCTTCACGAGCGTCACCCCGGCCGATTCGATTGCGGCATCGGAGCCGGTGCCCATGGCGATGCCGACGTCGGCCGCGGCCAATGCGGGCGCGTCGTTGATGCCGTCGCCGGCCATCGCCACCGTGCGGCCCTCCGCCTGCAAGGCCCGCACGAGTTCGTGCTTCCCCTCCGGCTTTACTCCGGCGCGAAACTCGTCGATCCCGAGGCCGGCCGCGACGGTGCGGGCCGTCTGTTCGCTGTCGCCGGTGAGCATGATGATCCGCAGTCCGAGGTCGTGGAGGCTGCGGACCGCCTCCGGCGTCGAGTCTTTGATCGGATCCGACACCGCGATCAGCCCGGTGAACTGCCCGTCCACGGCGACGTGCATCACCGTGCGGCCCTGCTGCTGAAGCGCGGTGGCCCGGTCGTCGAGCGCGGCCAGATCGGCCACGCCCTCTTCGGCGAGCCAGGCCCGCTTGCCGACGAGCACCGCACGGCCCTCGACGTTCCCCCGGGCGCCGCCGCCCGTCACGGAATCGAAGTTGGCCACCGCGGGCACTGCCATGCTTCGCGCCGTCGCGCCCGCCACGATCGCCCGTGCCAGCGGGTGCTCGCTGTTCTGCTCCACGCCCGCAGCCAGCCGCAGGAGGTCCGCCTCGCTGATCGATCCCGCCGGCAGGCACTCGGTGAGCGTCGGGCGGCCGGCCGTCAGCGTGCCCGTCTTGTCGACGACCACGGTGTCGACCTTTTCGAGCCGCTCGAGCACCTCCGCGTTCTTCACGAGCACGCCTTCCCGCGCTCCGCGGCCGATGCCGACCATGATCGACATCGGCGTCGCCAGCCCGAGCGCGCAGGGGCAGGCGATGATCAGCACGGCAACGGCGTTGACAAAGGCCCATGCGAGCGGTGGCTGCTCCGGGGCCGCGATCGCCCACACCAGAAACGTGATGACCGCGATCGCCAGTACGGCGGGCACGAAATAGCCCGCCACGGCGTCGGCGACCTTTTGGATCGGCGCCCGGCTGCGCTGCGCGTCGGCCACCATGCCGATGATCCGCGAGAGCACGGTGTCTTGGCCGACCTTGTCGGCGACCATCAGGAACGACCCTGTCTGGTTGAGGGTGCCGCCGATCACCGCGTCGCCCACCCGCTTTTCCACCGGCATCGGCTCACCGGTGATCATCGACTCCTCGACCGAACTTCCGCCTTCGGTGAGCCGGCCGTCCACGGGAATCTTGTCGCCGGGTCGCACCCGCAGCACGTCGGCCTGATGCACCTCATCGAGCGGCACCTCGCGTTCCTCGCCGTCGCGAACCACGCGGGCCACGGGCGGGGCGAGTGAGAGCAGCTCGCGAATGGCGGCCCCGGTGCGTTGGCGTGCCCGCAGTTCGAGCAACTGCCCGAGCAGCACCAGCGTGATGATCACCGCCGCCGCCTCGAAGTACATCGGCACGCCGCCGTCGTGCCGGAACTGGTGCGGGATGACCGCGGGAAACAGGACGGCGACGAGGCTGTAGAGATAGGCGGCACCGGTGCCGATGGCGATCAGCGTGAACATGTTGAGGTGGCCCGTCACGATCGAGCGAAAGCCTCGCTCGAAGAACGGCCAGCCGGCCCAGAGCACGACCGGCGTGGCGAGGGCCAGCTG
>JBAXOU010000155.1:0-8022 GCA_037133115.1 Planctomycetota bacterium
CCGGGCTATCCTTCGGCCGGGCTTCGAGGTGAAGGCGTGAGACGTCGGGGCCGGCTTCACCGCAGCCGATTGGCGATGGCCGCGTCGAGGCGGCGGAATTCCGGCACGGCTTCGCCGATGATCGCCGCATAGAGGGCGGCCAGCTCGTCGGGCAGGTAGTCGTGCACCACCCGATTGCGAAGATCTCGCAGGGCAATCCACGTGGCCAGATCGCTGATGAGGCCGATCTTTTCCATCCGCAAGAGCAGGTCGCGAAATGTTTCCGACACATTCGCCTCCTGAACCCGTTCCCAGGTGCGAAAGAACTTCAGGCTCGACTCGAACGCCCGCAGGAATCGGTCGCTGAGGGCGTCGTACGGTTCCCGCTCCTGCGGAGAGTAGATGCGGCCTGGAGCGAATGGTGCATAGCCGGCATCTGAGGCGAACACGAGCTCGAGGGCGGCTCGTAGCTTCGCTTGGGAGTCGGTAAGGAGCGGCTCGACCGTCATGTGATCCTCACGCGTCGCAGCGACTGCAGGAACGCATCCTCGGCGGGCGTGCGCCGGTCGGGATCGAGCACGACGACATCGATTCGTTCCTCGCAGTGCATAAAGAATCGGCTGCTCACACACCGGGCCGTCTCGAGCCGCGGTGCACTCGTCAGGATGAGCACGTCGATGTCGCCGCCCCGGCCCGCAGGGTCGGTCCGTGAGCCGAACAGTTCGACCGATTCCGCTACGATCCCATCAACGGCCGCCGCGAGCGCAGCGGCCTCGACGTCGTCGAGCCGCACCAAGCCTGCCGAGCGCAGCGGCCGAAGCGACCGCTCGAACGAGGCGGCAGACTGGGGCGGAATGGTGACGGCGTGCGCCATGACCGGCTCTCGGGAGAGGCATCTGGCATCGAGCAACAACACTCGCCCATTGTACTGCCTCTCGCAATCGACCGAGCTTTCGAAAAAGGGCCGCGTGACTCCCGGCAACCGACGCCCCCAGGCCTCGGCTGTAGCTGTCGATCACGGAGCAGAGGAAGGAGAAGGTTCCCGCGACGTTGAGGTAGCGCTTGCCAAAAGGGAACATTGGCAAGCGGCGCGACGCCGCCACCGGCGGGCAGGCCGTCGGCGGACATGCCGCGGAAGGCTGCTGCATAACGCATGCAAAACTCCGCTCGCACGACACATCGCGAATTGCTTTGGCGAAACTGATGGCCCGGGTGGGGGAGGAGTTTCCGCTCGAATGTCCGAGTTGCGGCGGTGCCATCCGGCTGATCGCGTTGATCACGAAGCCGGGGCCGATCGCCCGGAAGTCCTGACCGCGCAGATCAAGGGCAGTCGTTCAGCCGGAAGACCGTTGTGGAAGGGCCGATCGACCGGACTATTCTTGGCCTTCCTTCGGTCAGGAACGACGTCCTCGCGTCGCGGGATTCCTGACGTACCATGGCGGGTATGAAGAGCCCCGCCCGGTCCGCGTCTGCGACGTCCACCACCATCCGCATCGGGCTCGTGCAGTCGGCCTGCACCGCCGACCGCGAGGCCAACATCCTTCAGGCCATCGCCGGCATCGCCGCGGCGGCGAAGCAGGGGGCCCAGGTCGTCTGCCTCCAGGAGCTCTTCGCCGGCGAGTATCCCTGCCAGGCCGAGGACCACGGGAAGTTTGCCGAGGCCGAGGTGGTGCCCGGGCCGCTCACCGACCGGCTCGCCGCCGCGGCGAAGGCGCACGACGTGGTGCTCGTGGGGAGCGTGTTCGAGCGGCGGAGCGCCGGCCTCTTCCACAACACCGCCGTGATCTTCGAGGCCGATGGCTCCACGGCCGGCGTGTATCGCAAGATGCACATCCCCGACGACCCGCACTACTACGAGAAGTTTTATTTTGCCCCAGGTGATACGGGCTTCATGAGCGTGGCCACGAGCCGACTCGCCGTGGGGCCGCTCGTCTGCTGGGACCAGTGGTATCCCGAGGCCGCCCGGCTCACCGCGATGGCCGGCGCCCAGGCGATCTTCTATCCCACCGCGATCGGCTGGCTCGACGGCGAGGAGCCGCTCCACCGCGAGCAGTATGAGTCGTGGGATACGATGCTCCGCAGCCATGCGATCGCAAACGGCGTGTTTGTAGTGGCGGTGAATCGCACCGGCCGCGAGGGGCCGCTGCGGTTCTGGGGCGCGAGCGTGGTCTACGCCCCCAATGGCGAGTGCCTCCTCAAGGCGACGCACGACGAGCCGCTCACGACCGTTGTGGACTGCGACCTCTCCCGGATCGAGTGGTCGCGGACGCGGTGGCCCTTCTTTCGCGACCGGCGGATCGATGCCTACGGCGGTCTTCTTGGCCGGTGGGGCGGGTGAACCCATGGCTGATTGCATGACCGCGTTCAGGCTGCCGGCCGAGTGGGAGCCGCACGCGGCCACGTGGATCGCGTGGCCGCACCGCCGGGCCACGTTCCTCGGGCCCTTCGAGGCAATCCCGCCGGTGTATGAACGGCTCGCGCGGCTGATTGCGCGGTACGAACCGGTGCAGATCATCGGCTCGCGCGGGGTGCTTGCGGCGCCACGGTCGTCGCTCGCCGACGCGGCCAACGTGGCGTTCGTCGAGATCCCCACGAGCGACTCGTGGATCCGTGACACGGGGCCCGTGTTTCTCGTGCCGCGCGACGCCTCCCAAAGCCGACGGCTGCGCGCCGTCTGCTGGGAATGGAATGCGTGGGGCGGTAAGTATCCGCCCTGGGACGCCGACGCGGGCGTGTCGCGGGCGATCGCGAAGCACGAGAGCGTCACGCCCATCGAGCCCCACGTCGTGCTCGAAGGGGGCGCGATCGAGACCGACGGCGACGGCACGCTCATGGCCAACGAGCGGTGCGTGGTCGACCCGAAGCGGAATCCTGACCTCCACCGCGATGCGATGGAGCATGTGCTCCGGAAGTGGCTGCATGTGGAGCGCGTGATCTGGGTCGGTGGCGATCTCGCCGGCGACGACACCGACGGGCACATCGACCAGCTCGCCCGGTTCGTCGCGCCGGGCCGCGTGCTCGTGGCCCGCCAGCCCGATCGGCACGATCCAAACCATGCCTCGCTCGAGGACAACCTCGCGATCCTGCGTGCGGCGGCCGATGCCCGTGGCCGGAGCCTCGAGGTGATCCCCATCGACATCCCGGCCCGATTCGCCTTCGAAGGCACGCAACTCCCCGCGAGCCATCTCAACTTCCTGGTGGGCAACGGCTTCGTGGCGGTGCCCGTGTTCGGCGGCCCGACCGACGAACCGGCCCTGCGGACCATGCAATCCGTGTTTCCCGGCCGCCAGGTGGAACCCTTCGACTGCACGGCGCTCGTGAGGGGTCGGGGTGCCATCCACTGCGTGACCCGCGACCAGACCGCCTGAATCCCGCGGGTTTTCGGCCTTGCCCCGTCGCCGTCCGTGGGCGACCATGACACGGTTTTCGTTCCGGGCGTGGAGTCGTGTGATGCAGCAGATGGCCGACGTGATGCAGGGAGCGGTGACGCTGCTCGCGCGACTGATGATCGCCGCAGTGTTCGCCAGCGCCGTGGCCAACAAGGTGCTGCAGTTCTCTTCCACCGCGGCCTACATGGCCTCGGAGGGCGTGCCTGTGCCGAAGTTCGCCCTCTTCGGCGCGATCGGCCTGCTCCTGCTCGGCTGCCTCTCTGTGACCCTGGGGGCGTGGACGAGAATCGGTGCCCTCTTCCTGCTCGCCTTCCTCGCCGCAGCCACGTTCTACTTCCACGACTTCTGGAAGTTCGTCGACCCTGGCCAGCGCCAGCTCCAGACGATCCAGTTCATGAAGAACCTCGCGATTGGCGGTGGCCTGCTCACGCTGGCTGCCTACGGCGGTGGCCCCTGGAGCGTTGATGGTTGGATCGCGCTGAAGCAGGAAGAAGCCGAGAGCACGCCGAAGCAGCGGACCGCGGCCAAGACCTAGCGACAGGGCACGGTAGACTGCCGCCACCGCAGGCCTGCGGTCAGGCGGCACCACCAGGGGAAGATCATGAACACCTTGACGATGATCCGGCTGGCGACGGTCTGCGCCATAGTCTGCGGCACGGCCCTCTGCCACGCCGCCGAGCAGTCAGGAACACCTTCGGGAGCGACGACGATGCACGTGCCCACCGTGAAAGCCTTCGGCACGCTGCCCGACGGCCAGCCTGCCAACCTCTACACGCTCGCGGTGCCGGGTGGCTGGAAGGCGACGATCACCGACTATGGTGCGATCGTGACGTCGTTTCTCGTGCCACCGAAAGACGGCAGCGCCGGTGATCCCGTCGACGTCGTGCTCGGGTTCGACACCCTCGACGGCTACCTCGCAGGCCATCCATACTTTGGCGCGACCTGCGGCCGCTATTCCAATCGCATCGCCGCCGGTCGCTTCGACCTCGACGGCAAGGCCTACACGCTTGCCACCAACAACGACGCCAACCATCTCCACGGCGGCGTGAAGGGTTTTGACAAGCAGCTCTGGAAGGGCACGCCGAAGGCCACCGACCGGGGCCCGGCGGTCGAGTTTGAACTCGTCTCGCCAGACGGCGACGAGGGTTACCCGGGCCGGCTCGTGGCCAAGACGATCTACACGCTCACGCCCGCAGGGGAACTGATCGTGGAGATGACGGCCACCACCGACGCTCCCACCGTCGTGAACCTCGTGAACCACTCCTACTGGAACCTCGCAGGCCACGGTTCCGGGTCGATCGCCGACCAGGAACTGGCCGTCGAGGCCGACCGCTACCTGCCGGTGGATGCCGGAGGGATTCCGACCGGCGAGTTTGCGGCCGTCGAGGGCACGCCCTTTGATTTTCGGCCCGAACGGACGCCCCGGGGCCGCTGCGGTCCGGCGATCAAGGCGATCCCGCCAAACGCCGGCCCCGACACGCCGACGGGCGTCGACCACTGCTACGCCGTCCGCGGCTGGCAGCCCGACGGAAAACTCCGCACGGCGGCGATGTTTCGCGATCCGGCCAGCGGCCGCGCGCTGGAAGTGCTCTCCGACCAGCCGGGCGTGCAGGTCTACATGGGCGGGTTTCTGGACGGCACGCTCAAGGGGAAGGGCGGGGTGGTCTACGTCCGCAACGGCGGACTCTGCCTGGAGACGCAGCGGTATCCCGACAGCGTCCACCATGCCGACTGGCCGAGCCCGCGGCTCGACCCAGGCGACACCTACCGGCACACGATGGTGCACCGCTTCACGCGGTGAGCGCCGCGCGGCATGTGCACCGCAGGTTGCCAGAGAAGTAGCACAGGTTGTCAACCTGTGCCGAGCATGGAGCAGGTTGCCAACCTGCTCTACGGGCCGAACGTGAACTCGATCTGATACGCGCCCGTTGAGCCTGTCCTGCCCGAACCGGCCCGGGAAGGTCTGTAGGCGACGTTTCCGGAGCCCGACACGCCCACGTAGTAGACGCCGGCCTTCGGGGCCATGAACGAGAGCGAACTGTCGGGCGTGCCAGATGTGTCGTCGTTGGCGGCGAGTTGACGGCCCTTCGAGTCAAAGAGTCGCAGGTAGCTGTCGAGCGTCGAGGGGGTGGCCAGCGATCGGGCCGCCACATCGATGGTGAGTCGCTGCCCGGCGGCGAGGCTCACGCGAAAGAGATCGACGTCGCGGCGGCCGCGTGGGCCGTCGCCGATCCTGCTTGCGAGCGTGACGCTCCCCGTCGTCGCCACCACCGACTGGGCACGCGGCAGCGTGTCGCCGGCGTCTCGCCGGAGCGTAGTGATCGCGCGCTCCGGCGTCGGTGCCGGCTGCGTGATCGCCCGCACCGCCGCGGCCGCGTCGAGCAGTCCGCCCGTGGCCACCTTGCCGGAGAGGGCGGCGACCGGTGTGACGGTCGAGAGGAGTGCCGACCGAATTTCCGCCGCCGTCGCCCGGGGGTTGGCCGCCGCCATGAGTGCGACCGTACCGGTCACGTACGGCGTGGCCATCGATGTGCCGCTGAAGCTCGCATAGCCTCCGCCCGGCACGGTCGAGAGGATCCCCACGCCCGGTGCAGCGAGGTCGACGGTGGTGGATCCGTAGTTGGAGAAGGCGGCGAGCCGGTTGGAGTGGTTCGTGGCTGCGACCGCGATCACGGAGTCATCGCTGAGGTTGGCCGGATAGGACGGGGTGCGGTCGTTATTGGACGACTCGTTGCCGGCCGCCGTCACGAACAGGATGCCCGCCCGGCCGGCGGCTGCGATCGCGTTGGCAAGCGCGGTCGACCGCGTCTCGCCTCCCCAGCTGGCGTTGATGGCCACCACGTTCGCGCCGAAGTCGCGGCGCATCCGCGTGGCGTATTTCACGGCGGCGACGGCGTCGCTGGTGTAGCCGTTCCCCTCGGCATCGAGGAACTTGAGCCCCATGATCGAGACCCGCCAGTTCACACCGGTCACACCGATGGCGTTGTTGCCCACCGCACCGATCGTGCCCGACACGTGCGTGCCGTGGCCATCGTCGTCCATCGGGTCGGCGTCGGCATTGGCGAAGTCCCAGCCGCGGACGTCGTCGACAAACCCGTTGGCGTCGTTGTCGATCCCGTCACCGGCGACCTCGCGGGGATTGGTCCAGACGTTGGCGGCGAGATCGGGATGGGTGTAGTCGACACCGCTGTCGATCACGGCCACGACGACACTCCGTGAACCCGTGGTGGTTTCCCAGGCCTCGGGAGCGTTGATGTCGGAGTTGCCGACGCCCGGCGACCGCCCGGAATTATTCAGGCCCCAGAGCGTGCCAAATGAGGCGTCGTTGGGGATCGCCAGGGTCGAGAGGGCGCGGTCGGGCTCGATCGACACGATCGTCTGCGTGCGGCCTGCCCACGCGCGCATGCCCTCGGCGGAAACGCCGGGGGCGACGAGCAGTTCGCAGCCATCGCCAAGCGGGGTCGTCCGCCAGCCGAGACCGCCGGCAAGGTCGGCCGCCGCCAGCGGCCGCTCGGTGCGGACGATCCAGGCTCCGCAGCGGACATCGACCTGCTCGCCGTGCCAGTCGATCCGCTGCGGACCGCCGGCCGCGGTGGCCAGGCACCTCCGCGGCTCGAGCCGCTCGCAGTCGATTCGTAGCGGCGGCGTGCGGCGGCGCTGGGCCCGGGATGAACGGTGGTGCATGGCAGTCTGGAAGGTGTGGGTTCGCGGGAACCCCGGCCTCTGGCTATCCTTCCATCGGCATCAGATCCTCAAGTCCTCCTCCCGGGGCGGCGACAACCATGGTTTTTCCAGTCGGTGACGACAACTCCGATCGCCGGACATTTCCGTTCGTAACGATCGCGCTGATTGCGCTCAACGTATTCGTGTTCGTCGTTCTCCAGGGCATGGGTGCCAACGAGGCCTTCACGATGGCCTACGTGCAGGTGCCGAAGGAGATCCTCACCGGGCAGGACATCGTCACCGAGCCGTCGCTGAAGACGATCCACACCCCGCAGGGCGACATCCAGATCACCGATCCGGGGCTCATGCAGACGCCGATCCCGCCGTGGATGACGCTGTTCACGGCGATCTTCATGCACGGCAGCATCATGCATCTGCTCGGCAACATGTGGTTTCTGTGGATCTTCGGCGACAACATCGAAGACGACATGGGCCACGTGAAGTACCTGCTCTTCTATCTCGCCACCGGCATCATCGCCTCGCTCACCTTCGTGGTCCTCAACGCCTCCGGCGAAGCGTCGCTCACGCCCTGCCTCGGCGCCTCGGGCGCGATCTCTGGCGTGCTCGGCGCCTACCTCGTGCTCCATCCGCATCGGCGGGTGAGCGTGATCCTGCTGCGGATGATGGTCGACGTGCCGGGCTACATCGCCGTCGGCATCTGGTTCCTGTTCCAGCTCGTGAGCGGATTCGTGGATCAGGGAGGCGGCGGTGGCGTGGCCTACTCGGCCCACATCGCCGGCTTCGTGGCGGGCATGATCCTCGCCAAGCCGATGAGCTTCGCCTGGGCCCGCGAAGAGACCGACCCGCTGATCGTGCTCCGCAAGCCGACGCTCGTGGATCGGCTCGAACACCGCAAGTGGTGACCGCCACTCGTAGCACAGGTTGGCAACCTGTGTGACTCACGTAGCACAGGTTGGCAACCTGTGTGTCT
>JBAXOU010000156.1:0-8017 GCA_037133115.1 Planctomycetota bacterium
TCCAGATCCTCGAGAGCCGTGGGGCCGCCGCCGACCACCCGGTGAACGCCAGCTGCCTCGAGGGCGAGTATCTCACCTGCGTGATCGCCCGCGTGGCCTGAGGCGAGCTGCTCCCCGCCGGCTGATCAGGGGATTTCAAACCGGAAGAGTTGCTCGCCGCACCGGAAGTGGCAGTACGGCTTCAGTGTCACTTCGGTGATCGACACCCAGACGCCGTTGCGGGTGGTCTCTGCCACGATCAGCCACGTCCCATCACGCTGCCGCTCGAGCTGCGCATGACGATTGGCGACCAATGGATCATCGAGTTCGAGATCGGCACCTCCGCCGGTACGGCCGATCGACACCGAGTCGCTCCGCAGCGGCACCTCGATGCCTTGCCCACGTTGCGTGGCTTCCACGAGAACGGGCCAGACCGTCGACGGGAGTGCCGCGGAGTCGAACAGGGTGGCCGACGAAGGAGAGGCTCCGCGGCGAGCCAGGAGCGGGTTTCGCAGGCGAAAGCGGCGGGAGCCGAGAATCACGATCGCCTCCTCGTGGAAGACTGCCCGCGCGGCGCGGACAAAGGTGCCGTTGACGCTGCGTAGATCGCGAAGCGTCCACTGAAAGCTTCCCTTCCATGGTCGCCGTAGAATCTCTGCGTGCATCCCCGAGATCGCCTGATCATTGGGAAGAACCAGGTCTCCTGAGGTACGGCCGATCGTGACGGTGTCGCCTCGTAATCGCACCGCCTCCCCGAGCTGCGAGCCGTCATCCAGCACGGTCACCACCGGTACGGCGGGGCGGAGAATGGGGCGAAAGTCCTGCGCGTCCTCCTTCGAGTACGTCGCAGCGGCTGCCGGCCGCCAACCGGAGTCACTGCGATCCTCCATCTCGGGAGGTGGATGACCGCCATGGTCGTCGTCGTCGCCCATCGAATGCCCCCTCTTTCCGGCTGCCAGGACTCATGGCGCGGTCGCAGAATCGCTCATGCCACGGCTTGGCGTGCGGATTCAGCTCATTTAGCATAATCGCTTCAGGACCAAGGTGGAGATTCCCGCCCGTCCGGGATCCATACCGTGCACCCTTCCACGTTCGGTCCGTATCGCGTCGTCCGGTTGATCGGGCAAGGCGGTATGGGGACGGTCTATGAGGCGACCGATCCGGCCACCGGGCGAACGGTCGCCATCAAAACGCTGCCTCTCCACCTCGCGAATGACGACACGATTCGTCGGCGATTCCAGTCGGAGATCGACGCGCTCAAGAGGCTCCGGCATCCGTGCATCGTGCCGATGCTCGCCTGGGGCGAGGAGGAAGGCCTGCCGTTCTTCGTCATGGATTATGTGCCGGGGCTGACGCTCGAGGCGCTGCTTCGCTCGGGAAAGCGATTCGCGTGGCGGGACACCGTAAGCATCTCGCAGGAGATCGTCCGCGCTCTCAAATCGGCGCACGACCTGGGGGTGGTGCATCGCGATCTCAAGCCTGCCAATCTGATTTTCCCACCGGCTGCAGGAGGCGGATTTCACGTCAAGCTCGCCGACTTCGGAATCGCAAAACTCTTCGGCGAAACGGGCCTGACGCGGTCTGGCAGCGTTGTTGGAACCCCGGAGTACATGGCCCCAGAGCAGGCGGCGAGCCAGCACGTCGATCGCCGCGGCGACCTCTACAGCCTCGGACTCGTCATGTTTGCCATGCTTGCTGGCAAACCTCCGTTCCAAGGAGCCGTCGCAGACGTGCTCGAGTCGCAGCGCTCGCGCGAGCCGCCGAGAATCACCACGCTCGTGCACGACGTTCCGAAGCCACTTGCAGACCTCATCGAACGATTGCTGGAGAAGTCACCGGGCCGACGGCCGAATAATGCGACCATCGTGGCGCGGATGCTGGCCGACGTAGCGTCTGCGGCATCGAAGCCCAGCGAACCGTTTGCGCCTTCCTCCGCGATGCCCGAAGTCCCTGACGGACTGCCGACCACCATCGTGACCGATACGGCGGGCAACACCGCCCAATCCAGCAGTCACACCGCCAAGGCCACGCATGCCTCGTCACGAGGTGGCCCATCCACCTTCACCACACGCGAAGAAGATGCCCGCGCTGCCTGGATCGAGCATGAACGAAAATCTCGTGCACACTGGCCAAGATCCTGGCTGATGACAGCGATGGCCTTGGCCATCATCGCCTTGGTCCTCGCCGGGGGATGGTTCGTCGGAAAGCAGGTGTTCTTTCCAAGTGCCGACGCCGTACACGCTCGGATCATCCAGATTGCCCGGGACCCCAACGAGAACAGGCTCGAGTATCCTCCCTGCGACAAGATCGAGAGCTTTCTGGCTCGCTTCCCGGACGACCCACGCGTCGTCGGCCTTCGTCAGATCGGCCGCGAGATCGGTCTCGATCGGCTTCAGAAGAAGACGCGTCGCAGTATCCTGAAACTCAAGTTCGGGCTCCCAGGAAAACCCAACGCGGTAGACAAGCTTCGGGACTCATACCTGGAGGGCCTCCGGCTCTGGCTTGTGCAAAAAGATCTCGAAGCCGCTTCTGAGGAATTCCGTGGCCTCATCGCGGCACCCGGCAACAGTGGGCCACCCGCGAATGCGTCACCCTGCGACGTCACCGAAAACCCGGATCCAGCCGCGTGGCATGAGTTGGCGCGCCGGCAGCTCAAACTGATCGATAACGAACTCGCCGAAGCACGAGGTGAGGCACTCGCGAACACCACGAAAGCAGCCGCGATGCTCCGGCAAGCCGCTGAACTCCGGAAACACGTCGACGACCCAACGACCCATGCCACAGAGCAAGTCATTGCGCGCGTCCAGCGTCATGCCTTGCTCGAGCAAGTCGAAGACACCTTCGCCGACGATCCGGGATGCGCCGAGCAGGTCAGGGAGGCCAAACAACTTCTCGATGCCGACCGCTGACAGCGGGCTGCCGAACGCGTTCTAAAGGCGACGCAGGCGGGTGAACTCGTCGATGGTCACCGTCGTCAGTTCGCCGTCGTCGCGGGCGAGGATCAGGACGTCGCTGTAGACCTTGTCATCGGCATTGCGGCGGAAGTGCAGCCCATGCCGCCGCCGCTCCCGGCGGAGCACCTTGCCCGTGGTCTTCGTCGTCCAGTTGGCGGACGACCCGACCTGCACGCCGTGAATCACCTCCACCGCGTCACCGGGCTGGAGTTGCTCGTAGAGGCTGCGGGCCTCGTATTCCTCGGGCGTCATGGCGTGGCTCACACTTCCTTGGACTCGATCCACTTCATCATCTTTCGGAGCCCACGGCCGGTCTCCGTGAGCTTGTGCTCCCGCTCACGACGACGCGTGCTCTTGAACATCGCGGCGCCGCCACGGTTCTCGAGGATCCAATCGCGGGCGAACTCGCCTGAACGGATCTCCTCGAGGATCTTCTTCATTTCCTTGCGGGTCTCTTCGGTGATGATCCGCTTGCCGCGGGTGTAGTCGCCGTACTCGGCCGTGTTCGACACGCTGTACCGCATGTACTCCAGGCCACCCTGATAGAAGAGATCCACGATCAGCTTCATCTCGTGGAGGCACTCGAAGTAGGCCATCTCCGGCTGGTAGCCCGCCTCGACGAGCGTGTCGAAGCCCGCCTTGATCAGTTCTGAGACGCCGCCACAGAGCACGGCCTGCTCACCGAAGAGATCGGTTTCCGTCTCCTCCGCGATCGTGGTCTCGATCACGCCGCCACGCGTGCCGCCGACGCCCTTGGCATAGGCGAGGCCCATCTTCTTCGTCTCAGGGCTGGCGCCGGGGCCGAGCGCGATCAGGCAGGGCACGCCGCCCCCCTTCACGTACTCGCTGCGAACCAGATGACCGGGGCCCTTGGGGGCGACAAGCATGATGTCGTGGCCCGCTGGCGGCTCGACCTGGCCGAAGTGGAAGTTGAAGCCGTGGCTGGCCATCAGCACGGCGCCCTTCTTGAGGTTGGGCTTGATCGAGGTCTTGTAGACATCGCCCTGGAGTTCGTCTGGCAGGAGGATGTTGATCAGGTCGGCCTGCTTGACGGCATCCTCGACGCTCATCGGCTCGAAGCCGTGCTTCTTGGCAAGGTCGTAGTTGGGGCCGCCCGGACGCTGGGCGACGACCACCTTCAGGCCGCTGTCGCGGAGGTTCTGCGCCTGGGCGTGGCCCTGAGAGCCATAGCCGATGATGGCGATGGTCTTGCCTTCGAGGGCCTTGAGGTCTGCATCGGCGTCGTAGTAGATCGTGGCGGCCAAGGGATCGCTCCGGGGGTGGTGATTCGAACGGGTGCGTGGACGAGGAACGTGGATTCGTTGTGCAGGATGGTTGTCAGGCGAGCGACTCGCCCGGGGCCGCATCGGCGGCGCGGACGCCGTCGGCGGCCTCGGTGAGTTCGCGGGTCGGAGAGCTTCCCCGCACCATGGCGATCCGGCCGGTGCGGACGAGTTCCAAAATGCCCTTGGGTCGCATCAGTTCGATGAAGCCCTCGAGTTTCTTTTCGGTGCCTGAGATCTCGACGATCACGCTGTCGGCGGCAATGTCGACGATCCGGCCGCGGAAGATCTCGGCGAGTTCCTTGACCTCGGTGCGGTCGGGGCCTGGCACGGCCGCGATCTTGATGAGCATCAAATCCCGCTCCACGTAGTTGCGGCTGCTGATGTCATCGACCCGGACGACCGTGACGATCTTCTCGAGTTGTCGGCGAACCTGATCGAGAACGCGATCGTCGCCGCGGAGCACGAACGTCATCCGCGAGAAACGCGGATCTTCGGTCTCGCCAACGGCGAGGCTGTCGATGTTGTAGCCCCGCGAGGCCAGCATGCCCGACACGTGGGCAAGCACACCGGGCACGTTCTGAACGGTGGCGGAAAGGACGTGACGCATGGGGGGGCTCGCAACGGATTCCGGACCGGGACGGGCAGGCGGGTCGGCGGACGGGCCGTCGCTGCGGGGCAGGGCGGAGTCTAGTAAGCCTAAACCCAGGCATTCAAGCCTTGGCCCGTCCGCAGGGGCCTGACAGGGCCCCCGCCCCCCCCTGTCGGCCGCTGCCCACCGAGGCACGTTGACATGGCCCGAAAAAAGCCGATAGTTTGCGGTGCTCCGCACCGTGCGGCCCTATCCCCTGTTTTCGTCCCCGCGACCCCAGCGAGCGTGTAAGCGTGTCGAACGTCTTGGCCCAGGAACTGATTGAAGCCGGCGTCCACTTCGGCCACCGTGCCAGCCGATGGAACCCGAAGATGCGGCCCTACATCCACGGCCGTCGGAACCTCATCCACATCATCGACGTCCGCGAAACGATCCGCGGGCTCCTCCGTGCCAAGAAGTACCTCAAGCAGGTGTCGTCGACCGGCAGCCTGATTCTCTTCGTGGGCACGAAGCGGCAGGGAGCCGAGGCTGTGGCCCGCGAGGCAGCCCGCTGCGGCATGCCCTACGTCAGCGACCGCTGGCTTGGCGGCACGCTCACCAACTTCCGTACCATCCGCAACCGGCTGGCCCGGCTCGAGGAACTCGAGACGCTGATTCCGTCGGACGCGTTCGGGTCCTACTCGAAGAAGATGCAATCGTCGCTCCGCCGCGAGCACCGCAAGATGCTTCGCAACCTGGGCGGCATCCGCACCCTGTCCCGCCTCCCCGAGTGCCTCGTCGTGTTCGATCCGAAGAAGGAGAAGAACGCGGTGAACGAGGCCCGGAAGATGGGCATCACCACCGTTTCGCTGATCGACACCGACTGCGATCCCGACATGGTCGACCTGCCGATCCCGGGCAACGACGACTCGATCCGTTCGATCGAGTTGGTCGCGGCCCGACTGGCTGACGCGATCCTCGAGGGCAAGTCGCATTCCGCGACCGAGGCCCAGGTCTCGGCCGAGGGCGCAGAGGGCGAGGTCGAGGGCAAGCCGAAGCCCAAGGCCAGGCCGATGGTTGCCAAGCGGTCGGTCCCGCAGAAGCCCAAGGCCTGACCAGCCTTCGATCCTCCCTGGCTGCCGATCGGTTTCGACCTATCGACCCCCAGCGTGCGGCCCGCCGGCAGTGGCGGACGCCCGTGGTAGCAACATCTTTCGTTTCCGAGCCTCGTTCAGGAGATTCTTCGATGGCTGAGATCACCGCCGCCGCCGTGATGGCTCTGAGAGAGAAGACCGGCCTGCCGATGATGGAGTGCAAGAAGGCGCTTCAGGAATGCGGCGGCAACACCGATGAGGCCGTTGAATGGCTGCGGAAACAGGGCATCAAGACCCAGTCGATGCGGGCCGACCGCGAGACCTCCTGCGGCCGTCTTGCCGTGTATTCCGATCCCGCCAAGGGCGTGGGCACCATCATTGAGTTCAAGTGCGAGAGTCCGCCCGTGGCCGGCAGCCAGGATTTCAAGGATCTGGCCAACGACATCGCCAAGACTCTCGCCCTCGGGCCGGGTGCCGCCACCCCGGACGACCTGCTCGCACAGAAGAGCACGTCCAACCCCGCGCACACGCTCGGCGAACTGAAGGACGAGCTCTTCAACCGCATGCGCGAGGTGTTCGAACTGTCGCGCATCAAGCGGATCGACGGTGCCTGCGGCGGCTATGCCCACCATGACGGCTCGAAGGCCGCGCTGATCGAGATCACGGGCAATGTCTCAGGCCCCCAGGCGGCCGAAGTGGCCAAGGACATTGCCATGCACGTCGTGGCCCTCGCTCCCCAGGCGATCCGCAAGGAGGATCTCGATCCGGCGATCGTCGACAAGGAACGGGAGATCCTGTCAGAGGCGGCCCGCAAGGAGGGCAAGCCCGAGAACATCATCGCCAAGATGATCGAGGGCCGGCTGCGGAACTTCTTCAGCCAGTGCGTGCTCCTCGAGCAGCCGTTCGTGAAGGACGACAAGCAAACCGTCGGCCAGTTGGCGAAGGCGGCGGGCCTCGAGGTGAAGTCGGTGGAGAACTGGAAGTTGGGTGGCTGACCGGTTCGGAGCGGCATCACTTCCGCCCGCTGCAGCGGGCCTACGGCCGCTGAGCGTTCGCCACCCGGTACGAAGACGGGGCGATCATCGGAGGACAGGTCAATTATGGATTCCGTTCCCTACCGCCGCGTGCTCCTGAAACTCTCCGGCGAAAGCTTCGTCCGGCAGGGGGAGCGGGGCATCTCGATGGACGAGGTCGTCCACATCGCTCGCCAGACGGTGCAGGCAGCATCGAAGGGCACCCAGCTTGCCATCGTCATCGGCGGCGGCAACATCCTCCGCGGTGGCTCGTTCACGGCGGGTAACACGGCGATCCAGGAGGCCACGGCCCACTATATGGGCATGCTCGCCACGGTGATCAACGGTCTGGCCCTTCAGGATGCGCTCGAGAGCCTCGGTGCCCAGACGCGGCTGATGACCGCCATCCGCATGGACGGCGTGGCCGAGCCCTACATCCGCCGCCGCGCCCGACGACACCTCGAGAAGGGGCGAATCGTGATCCTCGCGGCGGGCACCGGCAGCCCCTTCGTGACCACCGATACCGCCGCCGCCCAGCGGGCCCTCGAACTCGGTGCCGACATCCTCATGAAGGCCACGCGGGTTGACGGCGTCTACTCCGACGACCCCGAGAAGAATCCCCACGCCGTCCTCTACAACGAGCTCACGTACCAGCAGGTAATCCAGCAGAACCTGCGGGTCATGGACGGCACCGCCATCTCGCAGTGCATGGATCACGGGATGCCGATTTTGGTATTCAACTACCGCCGCGAGGGCATGATCGAGCGGGCCGTGGCGGGCGAGAAGCTCGGCACGATCGTCGGCCAGCGGCGGTAGCGGCGCACACCGGAAGCCAGAGCGTGGCAGCCCGAGGCCATCGAGGACTGGGGAGACACACAGGTTGAAAACCTATGCTACTGGGAGAGGCCTCAGCGAGGGGCTGCCAGTGCCCCAGGAGCCGGGCTATGGGAGCAAGCGTAGCCACGACCAATCCGCCTGCGGCGGATCGGTGCCCGGCGAAGCGCAGCGGACATGGAGTGAGCGTTGGGCAGGATGCCCGACGCGAACGTCCGGCGATGGGGCATTGGCAGCCCCGAGCCGCCGCGGGATGCTAGTGCAGGTTGACAACCTGCACCTACGTGGG
>JBAXOU010000157.1:0-7907 GCA_037133115.1 Planctomycetota bacterium
GATGCAGCGAGGGGCTGCCCGTGCCCGAGAGCCGGCGTTGCTGACGAGCGCAGCCAGGATGGCGGAGCGAAGTCAGCATCGAGCGAGCGGAGGGCCGGAGCCCGTAGCAAGCGTCCGGCGATGGGCATGGGCAGCCCCGAGCGGTGTGGCACACAGTTTGAAAACCTGTGCTACGGCGGGCCATGGATGGCCCGGCAGCCGTGACATTCAGATCGCCTCGCCGCCCCGCTCGCCGGTGCGGATGCGGACGCACTCGTCCATCGGCAGCACGAAGATCTTGCCGTCGCCGATCTCGCCGTGCTCGCCAGAGCGGCTCCCCTTCACGATCGCAGCGATCGTCGGCTCGACGAAGTCATCATTGACAGCGATCTGCAACTGGACCTTGCGGATCAGGTTCACCGAGATCTCGTGGCCGCGGTAGGTCTCCGCGTGGCCGCGCTGCCGGCCGAAGCCCTGGACATCGAGCACCGTGAGCCGAAAGACCTCCACCTCGGAGAGTGTCTGCTTCACCGCCTCGAGTTTGGCCGGCTGGATGATGGCGATGATCAGCTTCACGGGGGGCCTTCCGGCGAGGGGTGAACGCGAAGATCTGCAAGGCTACCCCCTTGGGAGCCGCGTCTACAAGGATGGGCCCGAATGGATACGGGCGGGCGACGCCCGCGCATGCCCCGGCCTGGGCGAGTGTAGGCGGAGTACTCACCCAAGCCGTGGTGGGGCATCCTTCCGGACGGTGTGCCGGCGCGGCGCGCAAGACAGCGGCGGCGGCCTCGAATGTCGGGCTGCCCGGCAATGAACGGTATTCGGCAGGAACTCACAGCAAAGGCCGTGCCGCAGCGGGGTCAACTCTCATGCCATACCGCGTTCATGCTGTTTCACCGCGAAAAAGCGGGCACGAGCGCCGCGGGAGCGATCTCGCGTCGCGGCCGTTTTGTCGCCGAGCGCGTTTTTATGGCACGGCACTGCCCACCGCCGCGGCAGTGGCTACCGTGTTCCGAGGACATCGCAACGCGGATCGGGAGCCCCCATGAAACACCTCACCCACCTGCTGTCACGTCCGCGGCACGACCTGATCCGCGAACTTCGCCAGTTGCTTCCAGAGGTGGCCAGTGGGCCAGGCCGCGGCGTGGTGCCCGATGGCTCTCATGCCGGCGGGCGGGTCGCCGCGGTGCAACGCCTCGAGGCGATCGACCCGCTTGCCTACGGTCAGACCCGCAACCACGTTGCCGGCGCCGTCACCAGACTTTCGCCGTGGATCCGTCACGGCGTGCTTTCGCTCGCGGAGGTTCGCGACGCGGCGGTGGCCCGCGTGGCCGATCCCGCGCAGGCGGTGAAGCTCGTTTCCGAACTCGGCTGGCGCGACTACTGGGGACAGGTGTATCTCGCGGTCGGCGATGGCATCCACGAAGACCTTGAAGCTCCGGCGGCGCGCTCGCGACGGCCGCGGCTCGACGTGGTCCCCGACGACGTCCGCGAAGCCCGGACCGGGATGGCCTGCATCGACGCCTTCGTCCGCAGACTGCACGACACGGGCTGGCTCCACAACCACGAGCGGATGTGGCTCGCCTCGTGGCTGGTTCACATCCGCGGCGTTCATTGGCGGGCGGGCGCCGACTGGTTTCTCGAGCATCTCCTCGACGGTGATCCGGCGAGCAACCACCTCTCGTGGCAGTGGGTCGCCGGCACGTTTTCCGCCAAGCCCTATCTGTTCAATCGCGAGAACCTGGAAACCTTTACCTCCGGCATCCACTGCCGCGACTGCCCTGTGCTCGGCCACTGCGACGTCGAAGGCAGCTACGACAATCTCGCGGCTCGGCTGTTCGTTGACGCGAGCGAGCCAGCGGCGCGGCCGCCACTGCGGATCCGCCCCGTTGCTCCATCACCAACCTCGCCTGCCCCGACGCGACCGCTCGTCTGGCTCACGCTCGACTCGGTATCGGCAGCGAGCCCCGCGGCAGCGGCCTTTCCCGACGCCCAGCGGCTCTTCGTGCTCGACCCCGCCTGGCTTGCCGCCGAGCGGCCGTCGCTCAAGAGGCTGGTATTCCTCTGCGAATGCCTCGCCGACGTGCCAGGCACCGAGATGCTTCTCGGTGATCCGCGCACCGTCGTGCCCGCCCGCGCGGCGGCGCTCGGCTGCGACGGCGTCGCGATCAGTGAAACACCTTGCCCACGAACCCGCCGAACCGTCGCCGCGATCGCGGCGACGCAGCACGTCGCCACGGTTCTCTGGCCGCCGTTCTGCGACCGCTCGCGGGTCCGCGACCTTGGCCGGTTCTCCCGCTACTGGCAGCAGGTCTCGACGTCGGCCCTCAGGCCGACCGCTTCGTGAGCCGGTTCCGCCGCACGATGGGACCGAGGCATCCAAAGACCATCGGCGGATTCTACGCATGACCCACCGGCGGGGCGAAGGTTCGCCACGGCGGCGCGTCGGGCGGCGGGCTGGTCAGCGACACTCGGCCGGCGTCGCGCGGATGGGGCAGCGTGATCGCCGTGGCGTGTAGAGCCAGTTGAAACTGCGGCCGGTCGGTCGGTCCGTAGAGCCGGTCGCCCACGATCGGGCAGCCCAGCCAGGCGAGATGCACGCGAAGCTGGTGCGACCGGCCAGTGAGCGGCTCGAGTTCCACGAGCGTCAGCGGGTCGCCATCCCAGGCACTCGCGTCGAGCGCCCGCCATCGCGTCACCGACCGGCGGCCCATGATCGGATCGACTCGCTTGCGTGGCGGGCTCGCCACGTCGTCGGCCAGCGGCAGGTGAATCTCGCCGGCTCGTTCTGGAGGCATGCCATGCACAACTGCCAGATAACGCTTTTCCACGAGCCCCTCCTCAAAGGCCCGGCTGAGCCCCGATCGTGCTTCCCGCGACCGCGCGAGCACGAGCAGCCCGGAGGTGTCACGATCGAGTCGATGCGCCGCTTCGAGCGGACCAAAACGCCCTGCCAGCACGGCGACCACGTCGGGCGGGTCGAGCGGCGTCCGCGCCGGCACGCTTGGCATGCCCGACGGCTTGTCCACCACGACGAGGTCGTCGTCCGACATCACGATCCGCAGCGCTGCGGGCATGTCAGAGCAACCCAAGCATGGCCGCCCAGCGGCAGAGGAGAGCTGCCGGCGGCCCGGCGTCACCCGACTCCGGCAGCGTGCCCACCGTGTGGCCGGCGCGGGCGAGTCGGTCGCGGTCGGTCGCGCGCCTCCGGGCGGCATCCTCGTCGCGACTTCCACCCAGCAGTATCCACCTGGCCGCCCCTGGTTCGGCATCGTCGATCTCAAACCGGCGCGGGAGCGGCGCATCGAGCACAGCCACCCCGCGGCATGCGGTGCCCAGCCGCTCCGCAACGAGCCAGGCAAACACGCCTCCCGGGCCACGGCCGGCGACGGCGACGCGGGCTGCGTCGAGCGGTCGCTGGGCGTGCAGCGATTCGATCGCCCGCGCCACGCCGCCGATGTCGTCGCCACTCCACTCGCGACGGTCGCGCGATCCCGGCAGGATGACCGCCACACCCGCGGCCGCAGCCGCCCCCTTCCACGCAGTCGCCTCCGCGTCGTCGACGGTGCCGTGGGGCGAGCCGAACCAGATCAGAAGAGGCGCCGGGCTCCGGCCAGCAGGAATGATCGCCAGCGGCGGCACGGCGACATCGGCGCCGCCCAGCCGCGCCACCCGCACGGCATCGACACCGCCACCTGCTCCAGCGCCACCTGGTGCGCCGCCGGCCGGAGGCGGCGGCGCCTCATCGGGCACCTCTCGGATCATCTCGTCGAGGACGATGTCGGTGGCCGTCACGTCGTCGCCGCGTCGCAGCGCGAGGCGGACCTTCCGCCCGGGCTCCAGGCCAGCGAGCGCCCCCGCGAGTGCCGCATTCGACGGCGCCTCAACGGCATCGCCGCCGGCCGAAGCGTCGTCGAGCGGCGCGAGCGAGGCCACACGGCAACCGGCGGCGATGCCCGCACGGTCGGCGGGCCCGCCGGGCAGCACCCAATCGATCCGTGCCGGCTCATCGTCATCCTCGTCGCCGGCCGCGACGACGACACCGAGCATGGCCCGCCGCCACGGCGGCAGCGTGGCGGTGAGTGCGGGCTGCATCGCGACGCGGTTCATCGTGTCGCCCCGGCCGCGCTCGACCTCGACTGAGATCACATCACCCGCATGCCGCGGCGCGACCGCATGCCGCACGTCGGCGATCCGCCGGACCGGCCGACCGTCTACGGCAACGATTCGATCACCCGGCCGGAGGCCGGCACGGGCGGCGGGTGAGCCCTGCCGAACCGTTGCGATCACCGGGGAGCCGTTGATCGCATCCCGCGATCGATAACCGATGCCGAGGATGCCGCTCGCGAGCGACTCCCCTGCGGCGAGCCGCGGAAGCACGGCGAGTAGGTCCTCGAGCGGCACCGCGAAGCCGATGCCGGCGTCGTAGAGTTCCGTGCCCCGCATCATCTTCGCGGGCTCGGCGGGGAGCGGCGCCACGATGCCGATCACCCGACCAGCGATGTCGACGAGTGGACCTCCGTAGTTCATTGGCGAGACCGCCGCGTCGGTCTGCACGGCGAGTCCCCAGCCGCGTTCCACCGCGGACAGGATGCCCACCGACACGCTCGGCTCGGCAGCCGACCAGCCGCGGCCGACAGCGATCGTCCACTGGCCCGGCGCAAGACTGCCGCGAGGCACGGGCTCGATCACGGGCGCGGCCGGAATGGGTTCGGTCTTCAGGAGCACGATGCCCCGTGGCACGTCGCGGCCGAGAGGCTTGGCCGCCACGCGGCGGCCGTCGGGCAGCACCACCACCGCCTCGCGGGCGGTCTCGGGCACGGCAAACGACGTGGCGAGCACGAGCCCCGCCGGATCGACCACGAGCCCCGTCGATGGCCCCGAGGCCACGCCCGCCTCCTCGCCGGCCGCCCCCGCCACGGCTGCGCCGGCGACGGGCTCGATCCGCACCACGGCGCCGGCAACCTGCCTCACCGCCGCGCCAAACGCCGCCTCTTCGGCGAGCGTCGGCTCGCCCGCGGTCGCGGCACCGCCCACCGCGGAAACCATCGACGCCACCACGAGCGTCAGCATGCCGTGCGGCCTTTTCATGGTGCGGCTCCCTGCGGCGCTCGACCTTCCGCCACCGCCGGCCTCGGGCCGAGTTCACAGTCCACGACCGTCCCCGTGCGGATGACTGAGAGCCGCACCGGATCGCCGGAAGGAATCGCCCCCACGGCCCGCTCCGCAGCGGCATGCGAACCGACCGCCCGAGCGCCGACAGCGATCAACAGGTCGTCCGCGGCGAGCCCGGCCCGCGCCGCCGCCGATCCCGGGAGCACCGTCTCGACGAATGGGGGCGTGCGGTCAAGGAGATCCGGCACGAGCACGATCCCGAGGAGCCCGAGATCGAATGGTGTCGCGGCGGCCGCAGGAGCCGCCACGCCGCGGCCCGCGACGAGCGCCTCGCAGCCGAGCATGAGTTCGTCCACGGGCAAGGCGTAGTTGAGCCAGATGCCGCCGGTCGACGACCGCAGTTCCTTGCCGATCATCCCGAGCAGCAGCCCGCGGGAGTCGACAATCGCACCGCCCGGTGAGCCGGGATTGTTGGTCGTGAAGTCGAGCACGTAGACCGTGCCGGTGTATGGGGCATCGGCGGCGCCGCGCCGCGCCTCGAGCGGCACGACCGACGCGATCACGCCCCGCTGCACGCTCGCCCGCTCATCGCCGACGGCGACGCCGAACATGTTCGACACCGCCAGCACCCGCGTGCCCGCCACCGCACGCCCCTCCGCGGGCACGGCCGCCGGCAGGTCGGTGGCGTCGATCGAGAGCACCGCCAGCTCCCGTCGCGGATCGACCCCCAGCAGCGTGGCCTCGAAGCGGCGGCCGTCATCGAGCACGCAGTCGATGCCGTCCGAATCGAGCACCGTGCTCATGGCTGTGGCGATCAGGCCGTCAGGCGAAAGGATGATCCCCGACTGGTAGGCCTCGAGGCCGCGAAGCCCGCCCGCGCCATAGATCTTGACGACGCTGCGCGCCGCGCTGGCGGCCACGAACTGCGGCGACGACTCGGTCGCGGCGCCAACCACGCGGGCAGTCAGCAGCGCGACAAGGACGGCGGCCGCACGGCACGGGGTCATCGCGATGCCTCCGCTGAAGCGGGCGCGTCCATCACGAACGTGGCGAAGGGCTCGCTACCAAAGCTGGCCTCGATCGATAACGGCATCCCGCCTGCGGTGCCCTTCTCCGGCCACGTGAGCCTCACCTCGCACGGGTCGGCGTCGGGCGATGTCCAGAGGTCGATCCAGACAACGCGGCCGGCGGCGTCGACGCCAAACCGGGCCACCACGCCGGCCACCGCCGATTCGAGCACGTCGACGAGTTCCCCCGCCGCGCCGGCCGCAAACGTGGCGGGCTGCCGCGGGGCGGTTCCCCAGAAGATGGTCCGCCCCACCGCCGCCGGGCCCTCGACGACGAGCCGTCGCCAGAGCACGAGCGCCGGCAGGAGACCGCCACTTCCCGGAGGCACTGGCTGGCGGTCGAACTCGTCCTCACCTGCGAGCGTCGAGGTACCGGTGGGTAGGTCGATCGTCGCCGTGGCGTCGGAGAGTTCGATGCGAAACTCGCCGCCAGCCGCAAGCTGGCCGGCCAACACCCACGGCCCTTCCGGCCGCGCGTCACGGATGGCGGCAAGCCCTGCCGCGACGCGCTCCCGCTCGACCACATTGAAGTGATGGTTGGCGAATCCGGCCCGCCGCTCGTAGACGTGGCGAACCGCCGCCGGCACCTCCGGCCCATCGCTGCCAGCTCGCGACTCTTCGGCGGCGTCACCGCTGGCGAGTTCCGCGAGTTTTGCCGGTGAGTGCACCGCGTGCAGTCGCACGAGTAGGTCCTGCCGGCGGCCGTCCCTGCGGATCACGAGCGGCACCTGCCACTCCGCGGGCAGGATGCCGAGCACGTTCTTGAACGCGTTGACAGTCCGCACCGGCCGGCCAGCGAGCGACACGATCTCATCATCATACCGCAGCCCGCGCCGCCAGGCGTCGGACGATTCGAGAATGTCCGCCACCACCACGCGGCCATCCACGGCGGTCGAGACCGTCGCGCCGAGCGTTGCATGGTCGCAGATGCGACCCGACCGGAGCGCCCCAACGAAGTTCCGCAGTTGGTTCGCCGAGATCGCATACCCGGCACCGACGTTCACCCGCCCCCGCTTTTCGAACGACGCCCGGCCGTTGATGCCGATCAGCCTTCCAACCGCATCGAAGAGGCCGCCGCCGGAGTTGCCCGGATTGATCGCGGCGTCGACCTGGATGCAGTCGGTGTATTCCAGAATCGTGCCCGCGGGAAACTGGTAGCGGTGCACCCCCGAGACGATGCCCGCGCTGATCGAGGGCTGCAGATCGGTGCCGAGCAGGAAGGGGTTGCCGATCGCAAAGCATTCGTCGCCAATCTGCACGCGATCACTGTCGGCCAACTCGGCGACTGGAAAATCGTCGCGACCGAGCAGCTTCACGATCGCGAGGTCGCCGGTGGGATCGATGCCCACGAGCGCCGCGTCGTAGAGCCGTCCGTCAGCGAGCCCGCAGGTGACCGCCGGGCCCGCCGCCTGCACGACGTGAAAGTTGGTGGCGGCATATCCGTCGCGGGTGAGCAGCACGCCGGAGCCTCCTCCGGAGTCGCCGGCGAAGATCGATACGGCCGCAGGCGTGACCCGGCGGATCGCGTCGATCCTGGCCTGCTGGGCCTCGAGGACGGCGGGATCGACCTCGACGCCGCTGGCGATCGTGGAGGCAGCCATCATGATCGCGACCACGAGGCCCCAAAGGCCACGATGTCTCCCGGCGCTCGGGGTGGCAAGGCTCGTACGGGTCACACGTGAACCTCGCGAGTTCACGAGGCTCGGGGCTGCCCGTGCCCGTCGCCGGACGCTCGCTGCGGGCTCC
>JBAXOU010000158.1:0-7856 GCA_037133115.1 Planctomycetota bacterium
AAGACACACAGGTTGCCAACCTGTGCTACTAAGACACACAGGTTGAAAACCTGTGCTACGAGAGACCGGGAGCCGGCGCGGGATCCCATGTGCAGGTTGACAACCTGCACCTATGTGGGGAGCTCCGAGGCAGGCCAGACGCGGATCGCGTCAGCGACCGCATCGGCGAGCGTGCGGGAGTCGACGACCGACCGCTCCCAGAGTCGCCAGAGATCGACGGCGGCGGCCGGCCGCCGGCCGACCGCACCGACCACGGTACCGAGACGACGCAGGGGTGACTGCGGTGCCGAGAGCGACGCCACCTCGCCGGGCAGCGTCTCGTGGGCATCGTCGGAGATCACGCGGACCGCTAGGCAGGGCAGCCCAGCCTCGGCCGCCACCTCGGCGACTGCGAAGGTCTCCATGTCAACGAGCTGGCCGCCGGTTCGCGCTGCCAGACTGCGCTTCATCTCGACGGTGGCGGCCACGGCATCCACCGTCACGATCGTCAGCGGCGCGCTCGCCGTCGGGCGAGACGGCGCAGCAAGAGTGATCGGTTGGGATGCGTGGTCCAGCACCGCCACGTTGGGGCGGACTGCGACGCCCCGCTGCAACTCGGGATCGAGGCCGCCAGCGAACCCGGCCGAGACGATCCGCCTCGGATGGTGGCCGTCGATGAGTTGGCGGGCGGCCGCGGCGGCCGCGGCCTTGCCCACGCCGGAGATGCACCAGGCGACCCGCCTGCCGGCGGCGACGCCGGTGGAAAATGCGAACTGCGCCCCGCGGGTCTCGCGGCGTTCTTCGACCAGCCGCTCGAAGGCATCGGCCTCCACAGACAGGGCGAAGACGATGCCCACGTCGGCTGTGAGCGACGGCACGCGAGCAGTGTCACTGACGGCCGGAGGAGGCATGGCGACGGAGTCCTCGCCCCGCTCACCACCACGAGGCGCAGCGATGCAGGAAGGCGACCGGATTCCACCAGCATAGCCGTGATTCGTCGTGGCCGGTGCAGTCGCAGGGCTCGACGGGCACCATCTTCACCTCGTACTTCGGCACCCGCTCGACCTTCTCGGGCCCGTCGACCTTGTAGAACTTCTTCTTGACGATCACGTCGCCGCAAGGCGGATGGCAGCGGCACTCTGGCGGCGGCGCGTGCCACGCGTCGCGGCCACGGACGCAGGCGTATTCGCACTTCATCGAGTAGACGGGCTTCGTCGACTTCTTCTCGTCCCAGGTGCCGCTGCAGGCCGGGATGCACTCCTGACAGCCGCCGGTGCATCCCGTGCAGCCGGCGCGGGCGCGGCTCGTCGCCACGGCCGCCGCGGCGAGCGTGGCGAGCAGGGCGATGGCGAGAACGTGGTTCGTGGTGCGTCGCATGGGAATGTCTCCGTGCGGCCGAGGGGTCAAAAGTCGAACGCGAGCCGGGTGCCAAAGCCGTGGATGCAGCCGCTGCCGTCGTAGCTGGGCGACGGAACGACGCTCCCATCTTTTTGCTTTTTGAACGGCGTGCTCGAGAAGTCGCGGTAGGTGAAGTCGTAGTTGAAGTAGACGCGGGCGTTGGGGTTGAGCAGCCAGTTGAGGCCGAGCGTGCAGCCGTTGAGCACGCCGCCATTCACCTCGCCGTCGCTCAGGCAGAGATAGTTGTAGCGCACGCCCAGCTGCCAGGCACCTTCGCTCACGCTCAGCCTCCGCCCCGAGCCACCGCCGCGAATGGCGTAGAAGTTGTTGTGCGGAACAGGGCGGTCGAAGCGGTACTCGATCTTCGAGTAGGTGCGGCTCTCGCCGGTGAGGAAGTAGAGGACTTCCGCGTAGCCCCCCTGAAAGTAGACGGTGCCCACCTTGGTGCCCGGAGGCGGCTGGTACCCGTTGGTCGCCAGTGGGCCGGCGCTGGTGGTGCTGGCGTTGTAGAGCCAGGAGCCCATGTACTCCGACTGGAACGACCACGGCCCATTGTTGCCCACGAACTCGAGGCCGATCATGTTCTGCCACGAGCCCTGCAGCAGTCCGGAGTCGGCGTAGATCGAGTTGAGCGGGCCGGGTGGGCCGTTGCGAAGCGAACCGCGGCTCCGGAACCGCACCGCGTTGATCGGGTCGCCGGTGGGCAGGCCCGTCTCGTTGTCGAATGCCGTGTACTGCCGCCGTGGCTCCATCGTCCGGCCGGAGATGGCCAGGTGCAACAGCTTCCGCCCCTCGTCTTCGTAGTAGGGAAGATAGATCAGCCGGCCGACCGTCATGCTGCCGCCGGTGGAGTTGTTGAAGCCGAACGGATTGGTGGTGTTCTTGAATTCGCCAACCTGCCAGGCGACGTTCCCCTCCTCGTTGCTGTTCAGAACCTGAATGCCGGGAAGGAAGCCGTTATTGAAGGGGCCCTCGAACGCGTCTTGGCAGAACGACCGCTCCATGAAGTTGAGCCAGCGGCTGCTTGTGAGGTGTTCGTAGCCGAAGGGATCTTTCTGGTTTCCGACGCGGACCGTGCCGAGGATGGGGAGCTCCCGAACCTGGAGCCAGAGGTCGGTGACGGCGGTCAGCGGTCCGGCGTCGCGTTCGGTGGGGTAGGTCTCGTTGTTGACATTGATCTGATTGACGAAGTCGAATTCCGCCGCCCAGTCGTAGAACTCGTACATCCGCCCCTCCATGCGGAGCCGGGCCCGGCGGAAGGCGACGGTGTCGGCGAGTGCCGGGTCGAGGCCGCCCTTGTTCGGTTGCTGTTCGGGGCCAGGGCCGGCCGTAAAGGCGACGGCATCAACCTGCGTGCGGCCGCCGATCTTGACCTTGAAGTCTTTCTGCTTCGACTCCGCCTGATAGCCGTTCGACCACTTCGAGCCCAGGTTGGTATCGCTCCCGATCTCGTAGGGATCAGCCGGCTTCTTTTCGTCTGTCTTCGCGTTCTTGTCCGCCTTCGAATCCTTCTTGTCGGGCTCTTTGTCGGGCTTCGTGGCCTCGGCACCTGTGGCTGCGTCCACGGAAGGAGCGGGCAGCAATCCGGCGGCCTTTTGGGTTTCAAGTTCCTGGATTCGCCGCTCGAGCGCCGTCATCCGCTGGCGGTCGGCCTCGACGGCCTCGGAGACGTCGGCCAATGAGCCGAACTCTGCCGCCACGCTCGGGATGGCGAGCGGAGCCGCATCGCTCGCGTCGGCCGCGATAAAGATCGCATCCGCGGACCATCCGATGGTCGGCGGTACGGCGGCGGCGATGCTGGCCAGTAGAAGTGTGAGCCGTCTCAGACGGGAGCCATTCATGGGGCCACCTACCTTGCCCAGTTTCCGGATCGCTGGATCCGTTCGTCCTTGCGCGATCGGTACATGACTCTTCATCGGCAAGATCCACGGACCACATGACTGTTGCGGTTCCGCAAGCAGTCAGTTGGCGGCAGGCTGGGCGGCCTGGAGGGCGGAGGTGGGTCGCGCAGGTGGAGTGGAGCTTGATCCTGGCCCGAGAGCGGCGGGAAGCCGCACGGTGACCGTGGTTCCCTCGCCGATCCGGCTGGCGATCCCAATCGTGCCTCCGCACGACTCCGCGATCGACCGGCAGATCGAGAGGCCCAGGCCCCCGCTCCTCATCCCGGCCCCGTGAGTCCGCGCCGGGTCGGCCTTGAAGAATCGATCGAAGACGTGGTCGAGATCGCGGGCAGCGATCCCCGCGCCGGTATCAGATACCGTGAGCGTCGCCGTCTCACCGGCGGCGCCAGTCCGTACCTCGATGGCGCCACCCGAGGGCGTGAAGCGGATGGCGTTATCGAGCAGGTTACTCAGCAGGCGACGCAGATCGACGGGGTTGGCGCGGGCCTCGGCGGGCCCGTCGGTATGGATGTGGAGCGCGATCCCCCGCTCCTCGGCGACGCCCGAGAACATCGCCACCGCCTGCCGGGAGACCGCCTGGAGATCGACGACGAGACGATGCCGCTGTCCTGTGCGATCGCCCGACTCCGCCAGCAGGAGCATGTCGTTGGCGACCTTCGAGAGGTGCCTCGCCGCCTCCAGCATGTCGGTGAGCGTTTCCTGCTGCTCGGGCGGCAGGTCGTCGTGGGCCAACGCCACCTCCATCGAACTCTGCAGGGCGGTGAGGGGGCCGCGGAGTTCGTGTGCGGCGTCGGCGACGAACTGCTCCTGCCTGTCAACGTGCTGAGCCACCGAGTCGAGCAGGCCGTTGATGGTCCGGGCGAGCAGGTCGAGTTCATCGCCTGTGCCGCGGACCGGAAGGCGGTCGCTCAGGCGGTTTGGACTGAGCCGCTCGGCGGTGCGGAGCATTGACCCCACCGGCTTCGTGGCCCGGCCGGCGAGCCAGTGGGCGGCGAACGGGGTGATCAGCGACAGCCCGAGGCCCATCGCCGTCAGGAGGCGCATCAGACCGGCGAGACTCTCATCGAGGCCGGTCGTGTAGGTGCCCACCCGCACCAGATAGGACTGCCCGGAGGGGCGGTCGATGCGGGTGCGGGCGTAGTGGTAGTGGCCGACCTGGCCGACCACCTCCACTTTCTCGACGTCCACGGGTGGGTAGTTCACGACATCCGCGGGGCAGTGGTCGCTCTTCCAGACCGTCGTACCGTCGGCGGTGAGGAGATGGAGGAACCAGCCTCGCTCCTCATGGCTGACCACCTTTCGCCGCATCTCCGCCACGAGCCGTGCCTCATCTCCGCTGAGCTCCTGCACGGCCAGAGCGATCTCGCGCGAGGCGGCACGGAGTTCCGCATCGCAGTCGGCGTAGAGTGCCGAGCGGGCGGTGAACCGCACGATGAACAGCGTGATCGCCGTGAGCAGGATCACGACCGCCGTATTCCAGAGCGTCAGCCTGGTGCGGAGGGACGTGGCGCGAAGTCGCTCAACCAGTCGCCAGTGCATAGCCGCGGCCCCGGATCGTTTGGATCAGCGATGCGTCGCGGCCCTTGTCGACCTTGCCGCGAAGCCGGTTGATATGAACCTCGATCACGTTGGTGGGCCCATCCCAGTCGAAGCCCCAGACGTGCTCGCAGAGCATCTTGCGGGTCACGACCTGTCCTTGAAACCGCATCAGCAGTTCCAGGATGTTGAACTCCGTCGGCGTGAGATCGATGGGCCTGTCATCGAGGGTCGCCCGGCGGTTGGCGAGGCTCAGATGGAGACTTCCCGCGACGAGCGTCATGGCCGGCTTGTCTCCGGCCCGGCGATGGACGGCCTCGATCCGCGCCAGCAACTCGTCCATGGCGAATGGCTTGACGAGGTAGTCGTCGGCCCCCGCCTCGAAGGCCTGCAGTTTCTCGCTGACGAGGCCTCGCGCCGTGAGCACGATCACGGGGGTGCGGACCCCGCCGGCCCGTGCCGCCTTGAGTATCGAGAGGCCGTCTTCCCCCGGCAGCATGAGGTCGAGGATCACCAGGTCGCTGGCGATCAGCGCCTCTTTGCCTGCCACGGAGCCGTCTGGAATCCATCGGCACTGGTGGCCGGCGGCCGAGACCGCCGCACTGACCGCCTTGGCGATGATCGGGTCGTCCTCGACGATGGCAACTTGCATCCGGTTTCTCCGCGTGAGGGCCATCTGCCGCCCTCACCTCCTCGACCCCTCCAGGATACCGTCTGCCGGCCGCCTGGGCCTTATTCCCATTCGATCGTGGCTGGTGGCTTCGAGGAAATGTCGTAGACCACGCGGTTCACGCCCCGAACCTCGTTGATCACGCGAGTCGAGATCCGGGCGAGCACCTCATAGGGAAGGTGGCTCCAGTCGGCCGTCATGAAATCCTCCGTTTCGACTGCGCGGACGGCGAGGGTGTCGTCGTAGGTGCGGGCGTCGCCCATCACACCGACACTCTGGACGGGCAGCAGCACGGCGAAGGCCTGCGACACCTGCCGCATGAGCCCGGCCCGGTCGAGCTCCTCCAGCACGATGGCATCGGCGTCGCGGAGTGTGTCGAGCCGGGGTTTTGTGACCTCGCCGAGGCAGCGAACGGCAAGGCCGGGGCCCGGGAATGGATGTCGCCAGACGATCCGCTCCGGCAGGCCGAGCTGCAGCCCGAGTTGCCGCACCTCGTCCTTGAACAGGTCGCGAAGCGGCTCGATGAGTTCGAACTGCAGGTCGTCGGGCAGGCCGCCGACGTTGTGGTGGAGCTTGATGGTGGCGGCGGGGCCGTCGGCCGCCGCGCCGCTCTCGATCACGTCGGGGTAGAGCGTGCCCTGGGCCAGGAACCGGGCGTCTTTCACCTTGGCCGCCTCCGCCGCGAAGCAATCGACGAACGCCTTGCCGATCCGCCGCCGCTTCTCCTGCGGATCGGTCACGCCCGCGAGCACGCCCAGAAACAGCTCCTCGGCCGCCACCACGTGGAGGTCGGTCTTGAAGTGGCCGGTGAACTCGTCGATCACCGTCGCGGCTTCGCCCTTGCGCAAGAGGCCGTTGTCGACGAGGATGCAGGAGAGCTGGTCGCCGATCGCACGGCTGAGCAGGGCGGCGACAACCGCCGAGTCGACGCCTCCCGACAGGCCGCAGATCACACGGTCGCCACCCACGCGGCGGCGAACAGCGGCGATCATCGACTCCGCGAAATCGTCGAGCCGCCAGGTGCCGTGGCAGCCGCAGGTCTTGCTGAGGAAGTTGGCGAGGATCGTGCCGCCCGCCGGCGTGTGGGTCACCTCGGGATGGAACTGCAGCCCGAAGACGGGGAGCGACTTGTGGCGGACTG
Organism: Planctomycetota bacterium; assembly: GCA_037133115.1. GTDB lineage: Bacteria > Planctomycetota > Planctomycetia > Pirellulales > UBA1268 > QWPN01. The sequence continues at coordinate 6,626 of JBAXOU010000158.1, forward strand.
CGGCGAACGGGCAGGTGGCCGTGCGGGCCAGCGGCACGAACTCCGCGGCGATGCCGTCGACCTGATCACCGTGGCTCATCCAGACCTCGGTCCGCCCTGGCACCCCCGCAAACAGCGAGTCGGCCTCCACGACCTCGCATTCCGACCGCCCGTATTCGCGGGCCGCGGCCCGGCCGACGCGGCCGCCGAGTGCGTCGCAGGCGAGCTGCATGCCGTAGCAGATGCCGAGCACCGGGATGCCGAGGCGGAAGATCGCCGGATCGCACCGCGGCGCGCCTTCGTCGTACACACTCGCCGGGCCGCCGGAGAGGATGATGCCCCGCGGGGCCAACTCGCGGATCCGCGCCGCGGTGATGTCGTGGCGGACGATCTCGCAGTAGACGTGCTGCTCGCGGACGCGGCGGGCGATCAGTTGGGCATACTGCGAGCCGAAGTCGAGCACGAGCACGCGCTCGGCCTGCTGGCCGGTGGCGGGCTGCTCGGGGCGGGCGGGAGAGGACGCGGTGGGTGTCATGGCGGGAAGGGTCTGGAAAAGCGGCTGAGTATAGGGCGGTTGCCCCGCCGCCGCGACGCACGGCCGCCGGGCCCGGCCGCGGCGTGTTTGGCGCCCCGAGCACCCTGCTATAGTGCCGCCCATGCACATCCTGCTGACCAACGACGACGGCATCTTCGCGCCCGGCATCGCGGCCATGGAACGCGGCCTCCGCGGCCTCGGGGAGGTGAGCGTGGTGGCTCCCTCAACCGAGCAGAGCGGCGTGGGCCACGCCATCACGTTCCTCACACCGCTGACTGCCAAGGAGGTGTTCGACGGAGACCGCCGCCGCGGCTGGGCCGTCGACGGCAGCCCGGCGGATGCCGTGAAGCTCGGGATCTCCGCGTTCTGTCCCCGCCGCCCCGACCTCGTCGTCAGCGGAATCAACAGCGGCCTCAATGCTGGCATCAACGTGCTCTATTCGGGCACCGTTGCCGCGGCGATCGAGGGGGCGTTCTTCGGGATCACGAGCATTGCCGTCTCGCTCGAATGGGACGACCACGCCAACTTCGCCCGGGCCGCGGAGATCGCGGTCGACGTCATCCGCGGCCTGCTCGACCGACGGCCTTCGGCCGGAAGCCTGTTCAACATCAATATCCCCACGCGGGCCCTTGCCGGCACCCCGGAGTTGCGGGTGGTGCCGATGAGCATCGCCCGCTACGGCGAGGCCTTCGAGCGACGGGTCGATCCCCGGGGCCG
>JBAXOU010000159.1:0-7790 GCA_037133115.1 Planctomycetota bacterium
ATGGTGAACCTTGGCTTCACCATCGCCGGGCCAAGCCCGCGGGGGCCAGGGATGGCCCCGCGGGCGCTCAATTCAGATCTGCCAGTCGTTGCCCGGGTCCTGCTCGGGCACCTCGCCACGCATGCGGAGCTTCGGCTTTTCCAGCACCACCGTCGTGTGCGGGTCGACCGACCGCGTGAGCCACACGCTCGAACCGATCACTGAGTCGTGGCCAATCCGCGTGGCCCCGCCAAGCACGGTGGCGTTGGCATAGATCACGACGCGGTCTTCGATCGTCGGATGCCGCTTGGTGCCGCGCACAAGATGGCCCTCGGCGTCGGTCTGGAAAGAGAGCGCGCCCAGCGTGACGCCCTGGTAGATCTTCACGTGGCTGCCGATCTCACACGTCTCGCCGATCACCACGCCGGTGCCGTGGTCGATGAAAAAATGATCACCGATCGTGGCCCCCGGGTGGATGTCGATGCCGGTCCGCCTGTGGGACCACTCTGCCATCATCCGCGGGATGAGTGGCACCTCGAGCCGATGGAGCAGATGGGCGAGCCGGTGGATCGTCACCGCCTCGAGACCTGGATAGCAGAAGATGATCTCGTCGAGCGTCCGCACGGCGGGATCGCCGTCGAACGCCGCCTGAACGTCGGTCGCCAGAATGCGTCGGACGTCGGGGATCCGTTCGAGAAACTCGACCGCCTTCGCCTGGCCAAGCGCCTCGAAGTCGCCCTCCTCGGTGCAGTGCTTCGCCGCCTCCGATGCGACCGGCAGTTCGACGCCCTGCTCGGCGGCGGCCCGCTGGGCGGAGACGCTGTGCCGCAGCGCCCGGCCAATCTGCGTGGTGAGTTTGTCGTGCAAGCCGTCGATCAGATCGCCGACGTGGTAGGTGACGTTGCCGAGGTGGAGGTTCTCCCGCCGCCGATAGCCTGGGTAGAGAATCTCCTTGAGATCCTCACAGGCGGAGATGATCGACTCATAGTTCGGCAGCGGGCAGTGGCCGAGGTAGTGGATCGTGGGTACTTCCTGGTACGTCTCGATGATCCGTCGCGTCAGCTCGGGCAACTGCTCCTTGATTCGCACGTCGGTGGCCATGAGATTCGATCGTAGAGGCGGGAAACCGGGCCGGGCAAACGGGTCACTCGTACGGTCGGCCCGGCCGGCCCTGGATATTGAGGCTTCCCCGCGAATCCTGCGAAAAAACCGTGATCCAGCCCGCGTCGGGGGAATCCTGGAAGGATATGCCGCCAAGCCCAGCCGGGGCTCATGCCTCGCACCGGAGGTGCAGGTTGGCAACCTGCACCGAACTGCGCTCGGTTCCGTTTCACCGCAGGTTACCAACCTGCGGCTACGGGATCGGTGACCCGGCCTCATGGAGTAGCACAGGTTGGCAACCTGTGCCCGACTGCTACCGCAGGTTACCAACCTGCGGCGACGTTGATCGACGTCGCGGCTCCTCGCCGGCCGCGACAATCGCGTCGGGGAGGGTGAAGGCGTCGTCGTAGAGCGCCCGGCCCACGATGCAACCCGCACAGCCGATCGCTGCCACGCGGCGGATGTCGTCGAGCGTGGCGATGCCGCCGGATGCGATCACCGGCGCCGTTGCCACCGCAAGCATCTCCTCGAGCGCCGCGACGTTGGGACCGGCGAGCGTTCCGTCAGTGGCGATATCGGTATAAACGATCCCTGCCAGCGGCAAATCAGCATGCCGCCGCGCGACATCAACCGCGAGGAGCGGGCTCGTGTCGATCCAGCCACGAGTGGCCACCCGACCATCGCGAGCGTCGAGACCAAGGACAATCCTGCCGGGATGGGCGGTGGCGAGTCGCTCGAGCAACGCCGGATCCTCGACCGCCACGCTCCCGAGGATCACGCGGGCGAGCCCCGCGTCGAGGTAGGCCTCCGCCGTCTCGAACGTGCGGATGCCGCCGCCGATCTGGCAGGGGATGCCTGCAGCCGCGGCCATCCGACGCACGAGGTCGGCCTGCACGGCCGAGCCTGCCTTGGCACCATCCAAGTCGACGATGTGGAGCCTCCGCGCACCGCCCGCAAGAAATCGCGAGACCATCGCCACGGGATCGCTTCCGAAAACGGTCTCCTTAGCGTAGTCGCCCTGAAGGAGTCGCACGCAGTTGCCGCCACGCAGGTCGATCGCCGGCCAGAGTTCCATCGACAGGCTCCGCAAAAGGGTAGAGGGGTCAGCCGCGGCCGATGAACGAGGAGAGCAACCGCAGCCCGACGGCCTGACTCTTCTCGGGATGAAACTGCGTCGCGAACAGTCGGCCCCGGGCGACCGCCGAGACAAACTCGCCACCGTAGTCGGTGACCGCAGCCACCAGCGACTCGTCACGCGGCCGCGCGTGATAGGAATGCACGAAGTAGTACCAGTCGGGGCCCTCCACGGGCGACGCCCCGTCGCGCCACCGGACGGTGTTCCAGCCCATGTGGGGCACCTTCATCCCCGCGGGCAGGTCGAACCGCACGACTTCGCCAGGGAGGAGGCCAAGCCCCTCGTGACGCCCGCCCTCGAGGCCGGTCTCGAAGAGCAGCTGCAGCCCCATGCAAATACCAAAGAATGGTTTCTCGGCCCGCACGTGGGCCACGATCGGCTCGACGAGCCCACGCTCGCGGAGCGCCCGCATCGCGTCGCCGAAGGCACCGACACCGGGCAACACCACCCGCTCCGCCTCGGCCACCACCTGGGGATCGTCGGTGATGCGTGCCGCCACGCCCAGCTTTTCAAACGCCTTCTGCACGCTCCGCAGATTGCCGCTGCCATAGTCGACGATCGTCACCATGCGGCGGAGTGTAGCAACCGGAAGCCGGCGGGTCACTTCGCGGCGATGTCGACCGCGGCGCGGTCGGGGTAGACGACGAGTTCGACCCGCCGGTTGCGCGACCGCCCCGCCGCCGTGGCATTGGAGACCAGTGGGTGATTCGCGCCGTGGGCCACGAGAAAGAGCTGGTTCTCATGCATCGAGGTCCGCGTCGTGAGGAAATCGAAGACAGCCGCCGACCGCGCGGCCGTGAGCTGGTGGGGGGATGTCCACGAGGCGTTCTGGAGGGGCTCCGTGTCGACGTGTCCTTCAATGCCGACGAAGTGGCCGGAATAGACCCGCTCCAACTCGGCCGAGACCTGTGTGAGCACGGCCGCCCCCTCGGGCAGGAGATTGGCGGTGCCGCCGTCGAACAGCCGTTCGGCGGGGATGTCGATCCGGATCACCGCGCCGTCGAACCGCGGCTGGAGATCGGGAAGCTTGAGTTGGGTCATCGCCGACTGCATGACCACTGGGGTGGTGGGCACTCCGCCGTCGTTGCCGACCCGCGGCGGCTTGTCGGCGCCGGGCGGCAGGCCGGCGGCCCGCGTCTGCGCGAGCTGCGACGACGTGCTCGCGAGCTGGTCGCGGAGCGCCGCAATCTCATCCTGCATCACCTGAGACTCTTGCCGATTCCGCACCAGCGCCGCCTCCAGCTGCCGGCCGTCGACGTCGGCGTAGGAAGGAGGGAGTGAAGACAACGACGCCTGCGGCATCGTGTGGGCCGGCGCGGCGACGCCCGGCGGCGGCTCGAGGCTCGGCGGCGGCACCGCCTGCTTCTTGAAGGGGTTGCTCGCGCAGCCGCACACAACCGCCGCAAGGAGCGCGACGAGAAGCGGCATGAACTGGGCGCGCGACGGCATCACGGCGAGCGAGCCTCCGAAGGGGGTGGGATCGTAGGGAGCCGGGGCGGGGGAGGCAAGGCCGGCCGGCAGGCGTTCAGCCCGTGGAAATCGGCCTCAGCCGATGCCAGGCCCAGAGGGTCACCGCCGTCAGGACGATCACAGCGACGACCACCGCGGCCATCTCGAGCGGACGCTCGAAGAACGGCTCGGTCCGGCCCCAGAGGGGCCGCCACCCCACCACCACCAGCACCGCGCCGAGACACAGGCTCGGGCCGAAGGGGAGCTCCGTCTCACTGTGGAGCACGAGCTGCGCGACGCCGTGTGCCAGCCCGATGAAGACCGCAAGGAAGCAGGCGAGCACACAGGGCTGCCAGCCGAGCCACGCACCGACCATCGCCATCAGCGTCACATCGCCAAGCCCCATCGCCTCCCGGCCCAGTGCCCGCGACGCACCGGCACGGGTGAGCCAGACCATTCCAGCGGAGACGGCGAGCCCACCGAGCGACGACACCAAGCCCCGCCAGTGGTCGCCACCAACCAGCCATGCGGTCACCACGACCGCCGCGCCCGAGATCGCGACAAGCGGCCGGGGAGCGACCAGCCGCCGCCACCACGCCCCCATCCTCGTGTCAGACACTCCGGGCTCTGTGCCCACGAGCCACCACACGGTGAACGCGACTGCCGCGATAGCCAAGCCTGCAAGCGTGGGCGCCGGCTCGAGCCACGCTGGCCACGGGCCTCGTAGCGGACCGACGAACCCGAGCACGTCGGCCTCACGCAGTGGCGGTGCGAACGAGCGGGGCACCTCTCGGATCACCGGCAGGAGCCCGTCGGGCCACGTGGCGAGCGCCGCCAAACCGGCCAGCACCCCCGGAACGGTGATCGCGTCGGGGATGATGCGATGCCGGAGATCGATCCAGGTGGCGGCGGCCAGGAGCAGAAACAGGATTCCGTGAAGGCCGCACCGCGTGGCGAGCATCGCAAACGAGGCATCCGCTCCCTCAGGCACGATGCCACGGCAGAGCACCTCCCACCACCAGAGGGCCAGCGCCGCCGCAGCGACCACCACGGGAGCCCAGAGCATGGCCCGCGAACCGGCAGTGATCCGCGGCTCCACGAGCCGCCCCACCCCGGCTGCGAGCAGGCGACCGCCGACAAGACCGGCGGCCACCACGAGGATCGATCCCATGACTGTCGCCATCCCGGAGAGCGATGTCACCTCAGGAATCATCGCACATGCTCCGGTGACGCCGCGACGGAGCGATCCCAGGTGGCGAGCCACTCGACGATCCGCTCGGCGATCCGGCCCGCGGGCTCGGCCCCCGTGTCGAAGCGCACGTCGGCGCAGGATCGATAGTGCGGCTCGCGGGCCGCCAGCGTGTCGGCGACCTCTGCGAGCGGATCGACCCCCGAAAGTCCCGGTCGCCGAACGGACGTCATCGGGTCGGCCACCAGTCGCTTCCGCACCACGTCGGCAGCGGCGTCGAGCCAAACGATGGGGCGACCGCGGTCCCGGAGCAGTTCGCGATTGGCCTGGCGGAGCACCACGCCTCCACCAGTGGCGAGGATCACGGGCGGACCGGCGAGCAGGTCGGCGAGGACGACGGCCTCAAGATCGCGAAAAGCCGGCTCGCCACGGCCAGCGATCAGGGCCGCGATCGACACGCCGGCCCGCTGCTCGACCACCTCGTCGGCATCCACCGCGGGGATTCCCAGCCGCGGCACGAGCAGTGCCGCCACCGTCGATTTGCCGCAGCCGCGATAGCCGATGAGTGTTAGCCGCATCGTCGCCTCTCCATCCTTCGCGATCGCCGGGCCGCTCACAACGGCTGCTTGGCCGACGCCGTGGCCCGCTTGAGCGCCTCGCGCATCACCTGCGGCGGCGGTTCCGCACCGTGCCAGATGCGATACTGGATCGCCGCCTGCCGCACGAACATCTCCACGCCGGTGACGGTGCGACAGCCGGCACTTCGCGCCTCCTTGATGAGCAGCGTGTTCTCAGGATTGTAGACGGTGTCGAAGACCACCATGTACGGCCTGAGGTGCTCCTTGTCGTAGGGGCTCTCGTCCACGTTGGGATGCATGCCCACCGGCGTGGCATTGACGATACCGTCGTAGGGCATCCGGTGCCGGGCGGCCCACTCCACCGACTTGCAGCCCACCTCGGCCGCGATCTTCTTGGCCCGCTCGGCCGTGCGAGAGGTCACCGTCACCTCCACGCCCTTCTTCTTGAGGCCGAACGCCACGGCCCGCGCGGCCCCGCCCGCGCCGAGCACGAGGGTGGTCTTGAGGCCGAGCCCGTCGTTCTTCGCCCGCTCGTCTCCCTGCAGGGCCGCGACGAGGCTCTCCACGGCGGCAATCGCGTCGGTGTTGGCGGCCGTGATCCCATCGGCGGCGAACGACAGCGTGTTGGCGGCGCCGATCGACTTCACGAGATCATCCGTGTGCGCCGCGTGCTTGAGCACCGCCTCCTTGTGCGGGATCGTCACGCTCAGGCCCGCCAGCGGCCACCGCGAGGCAGCCGAGAGAAACTCGTCAAGCTGCTCGGCCGGCACGCGAAAGGGAATATAGACCGCGTCGATGCCGGCGGCAGCCAAGGCGGCGTTGTGGACCACGGGCGACAGGCTGTGGGCCACCGGATCGGCGACCACGCCGTAGATCCTCGTCGCCGCGGTGATCGAGTCATAGCGATACATCTCCCGCATCTGCCGCCAGCCGATCTGGCCGGGGGCGAGAACGCGGTCGTCGTTGAACGTGGCGAAGGTGAAGGGGGCGCCGCACCGGCCGCCGAGGATCCGGGTCGGAACGCCGATGTCGCCCATGCCGATGCCGACCGTCGGCAGCTTACTCGCATGCACCATCTGCAAAATCCGGAGGTTGTCAGTGGGATGGTTCGCCATCCCCGCGATCTTGACGACGTCGGCGTCCATCGAGGCCAGCCGCTTATGCAGCAGCGTCAGGTCGGCGGGAGTCTTCTGGAAGTCGTGGTGGCTGACGATCCGCTTCGTCGCCCCGTACCGCGGGACGCCGGCGGCGATGTCGTCCTCGAGGTCGACGTAGTCGGCTCCCTCCACGATCGCGGTCCGCAGCAGCGTCTGCCGGGCCTCCTCCGAATGCTCCCAGCGGCCACCATCGCTCTTCCGCCGGCAGGTCACGATCACCGGACAGGGGCGATCCCTGAGCAGCCGCCTCACCTGCACCTCGCCCTGGATGTAGTCGAGCCGCAATTCGACGAGGCGGATACCGTTTTCCACCAGATGCTTGTGCTCGGCGATCATGTGCCGATGCCGGCCGCGGCCAATGCTCACGCAGATCATCGCAGGTCCTCGGAAGTGAAAGTCTTGAGCATGGGTGCCGGGGCTCAGGTTCGACGAAACTGACGGTCGAGGTCCTGCCGCGAGAGCGTCAGCGACGTAGGCCGGCCATGCGGGCAGTGGTGGGCCTCTGGAACAATCCGTCGATCCCGCACGAGGGCGTCGACCTCCGCCTGGGAGAGCCGGTCACCCGCCTTGATCGCGGCGCGGCAGGCGAGGCCGTGGAGCACCTCGTCCACCAGCACGCTGGTGCCGCCTCCCGAGGCCGCCGTCGCGGAGAGTCGGTCGAGCACCTCCCGGACGATCGCGGCGGCGGGCGTGTCACCGGCGAGCGCCGGCTTCGAGGTCACGATCACGGTGCTGCCGCCGAATGGCTCGATCTTCATGCCCGCCCGCTCGAGCGTACCCATGTGCTCGTGCACGAGTTCCAACTCGGCCGGGGCGAGATCGACCTTCTCGGGCACGAGCAGCGGCTGCACCTCGAGCCCGCCTACCTCCACCGCCGCCTTGAACTTCTCGTAGAGCAGCCGCTCGTGGAGCGCGTGCTGGTCGATCACCTCGATGCCAGCCGCCGTCTCCACCACGATGTAGCGGTCGTGCATCTGCACGGCGCGTTCCTCCCCCGCCACGGACCGGGAGACGTCGTCCACCTCCCAGGCCGGCGGGGCAGCAACCGCATCGCCGGCGACCCGCGACGCAAACGCCCGATCGCCTGCCACCGGTTCGGCCGGCCAGAGCGGTCGCGACATCGGCGCCGCCATCCGCTCGGCGCCGGTGCCGAAACCGCTATGGCCGGTGCCGAAACCGCTATGGCCGGTGCCGAAACCGCT
>JBAXOU010000160.1:0-7623 GCA_037133115.1 Planctomycetota bacterium
GGCACGCTCTCCGTGATCAACGGCGGCAGTGCCACCCTCACCGGCGCCGTCACGGGCACGATGTCGATCGCGGCGGGGGGCGGCGCGACGCTCGGCAACGGCGGATCGCTCTCGCAGGCGAGCCTCTCCAACGCGGGGACGTTTATCGTCAACAAGTCGGTCGACTCCTCACTCTCGACCGCGATCAGCGGCGCGGGTGGATTCCAAAAGCTCGGCAGCGGCATCCTCACCGTGACCGGCAACAACACCTACACCGGAGCCACCACGGTCTCGGCTGGCGGGCTCAAAGTCAACGGCGTGCTCGGCTCCGGAAGCCTCTCGGTCGCCGCGTCCGCCTGGCTGATGGGCACCGGCACGATCAACGGCCCGGTCACCGTCAGTGGCACCCTCACCCCCGGCGGTGCCGGCCCGGGCGTGATCACGCTCGCCTCGCTCGTGCTCACGCCGACGAGCAGCACGGTGATCGAGATCGCCTCCGCCGGCACCCGTGGCTCCGCCTACGACGGCGTCAGCATCCTCGGTGCGGGCGGCCTGACGTACGGCGGCACCATGTCGATCGTGTTCGGGAGCAGTGCGATCGCCGACAACACCACGTTCAACATCTTCTCTACCGGGTCGTCAACCGGTTCGCTCGCCGCGATCGAATCGTCCGGCTACTACGCGGGCACGTGGACTTCTCTGGGCAGCGGCACCTACCAGCTGCTCTCGGGTTCCCAGACCCTCACCTTCTCCCAAACCACCGGCGACGTGATCGTGGTGCCAGAGCCGACCGTGATCGCGCTCGCTGCCGCAGGCCTCGGAGCCATGGCCTACGCAGTTCGTCGGCGGTACCGGCAAGCCTGAGGCCCGCCCCTGCCGCCACACTCGGCAAGACGGGGCGACCCTGCGGCCTGACGAAGCCGCGGCCTCCACGGTGGACCGAACAGCCCCCCTAAACTCGATCAAGCGGTGCCACCGCCACGGTCGATCGCCATGCCACGGGTCGTCGTGACCGACCCGCGGCTGGCGGGGGCGGAACGATGTCGAATGGTGCGGTGGTGTGTTCCCACGTTTCGGCTGGCGGCCATGCCGCCGCCCGCCCAAGGCCGGCCACCTTCCGGGCTCTCGGCGCCGCCGACCCGCCGGCCACGATCACGCTCGACGGTGAGACGTTTCGCCGCGTTGAGATCCTCAAGCACGACTCGTGGGCCGCGACGGCCGTCTACCGGTCGGCCACCCGCACCGCAAAATGCAAGTTCAACCGCACACAGCGAATCGGCCTCGTGCCGATGCGATGGCTGGGCCGAGCCCTCGCCGCCCGCGAGCGATGGTTCATGGACCGCCTCGCCGGCATCGAAGGCACGCCATTGTCGCTTGGCGACATCCGCGTGGGAGGCGACGCAGTGGCAACAGCCATCGCCCACGAATGGATCGAGGGCCACGCGCTTGCGGAGGGCGAGCACGTCGACGACTGGTTTTTCCCGCAGCTCGAGGCGATTCTCGACGAGGTCCATCGCCGGGGCGTCGCCCACGTCGACCTCCACAAGCGGGAAAACATCCTGGTCGATGACAACGGCCGGCCGTGCCTGATCGACTACCAGATCTCGTTTGGAATTCCGACGAGAAGCCGGCTGGCCCGGACGCTGCTCGGCGGCGTGCTCCGCCTGCTCCAGCGGTGCGACGACTATCACCTGCTCAAGCACCGCGTGAAGCACCGGCCCGACCAGGTGGGCTTGAGCCTGAGCGACATGCAGCGGCTGCGGCCCTGGTGGATCCGCGCCCACCGCTGCGTGGCCATCCCCTTCCGCACGTGCCGCCGCCGGCTGCTCACGGCCCTCGGCATTCGCTCCAAGAGCGGCCACGCCTTCAGCGAGGCGTTTCCCGAGGTGGCCCACCGCCGGGCGGCGTGACGCCTACCGTCCCGCGGCGGCGGCCTCGATCTGCTTCTGGATCTTGTCGAGGTTGAAGGAGCCGGGCGTCTGGCTCGGCGGATACTCCTTCATGCTCATCAAGAACCGGCCGGCGATCTGCTGGAGGGGCACCGCCACGAAGGCATGGTCGAGAAACCAGTCGTTGTAGACCGAGGCGTTGTGCTGCGCCTTCTCGAAGGGGTCGCGGCGGAGATTGAAGAGCAGCGGGACGCGGAGTTCGGTGAACGGCTCCCGCCAGACCTCGAACGCCTCGCCGCGGTTTTCCAGAAACACCGCCTTCCAGTCGGAGTAGCGGATGGCCACGATCTGGCCGTCGTCGTTGACATAGAAGAACTCATTCCGCGGCGACTGCGGCACCTTGCCCGACAGGTGATCGAGCTGGTTGTAGCCGTCGATGAAGTTGCGGTACTGCCGGCCGCCGAGCGACACGCCCTTGGCGAGTTTGTCTTTGATCGTGGCGTCGCCCGCGGCGGCGGCGAAGGTCGGCAGCCAGTCTTCGTGGGCCACGAGGCCGTTGAGTGTCGTGCCGGCAGGGAACTTTCCGGGCCAGCGGACGAACGCCGGCACGCGGTAGGCGCCCTCCCAGTTGGAGTTCTTCTCGCTGCGGAAAGGCGTGGTGCCGGCGTCGGGCCAGGTGTTGTAGTGGGGGCCGTTGTCGGTGGAGTAGAGGACGATCGTATCGTCGGCGATGCCGAGGTCGTCGAGGGCCGCGAGCAACACGCCGACGTGGCCGTCGTGCTCGACCATTCCGTCGCTGTACTCGTCCTGGCCGCTCTTCCCCAGGCTCTCCTGCTTCATGTGCGTGCGGAAGTGCATCCGCGTGGCGTTCCACCAGCAGAAGAACGGCGTGTCAGACTTCACCTGCCGCTGGATGTAGTCCTTGGCGGCGGCGAGCGTCTCCTCGTCGATCGTCTCCATCCGCTTCTTCGTGAGCGGCCCGGTGTTTTCGATCGTCTGCCCCCCCTTGCCGTCGGCCTTGCACTTGAGCACGCCGCGGGGGCCGTAGGTCTCGCGGAAGGTCTTGCCGCTGGGGAGCTTCATGTCGCCGGGATAGTCGCGGTGCTCCGGCTCCTCCTCGGCGTTCAGGTGATACAGGTTGCCGAAGAACTCGTCGAAGCCGTTCATCGTCGGCAGGTGGTCGTCGCGGTCGCCCTGATGGTTCTTGCCGAACTGCGCGGTCCCGTAGCCGAGGCTCTTGAGCACCGTCGCGATCGTCGCATCGGTCTTCTGCCAGCCCTCTTTGGCCCCCGGCAGCCCCACCTTCGTCATGCCCGTGCGAACCGGGCAGTTGCCGCCGAGAAACGCGGCCCGGCCCGCGGTGCAGCTCTGCTGGCCGTAGTAGTCGGTGAACGAAACTCCCTCGCGGGCGATGCGGTCGATGTTGGGCGTGCGGTAGCCCATCATCCCGCGGCTGTTGTGGCTGACGTTCCAGGTGCCGATGTCGTCGCCCCAGATCACGAGGATGTTGGGCTTCTTCGCCCCCGCGGCGGGTTGCTGGGCGGTGGCGACGGGGCCGGCGGCCGCCGCACACAGGGCGACGAGAACGAGACTCAGGCGACGCAGCGACATCGTGGACTCCAGATGGTGACGACAGGCGAACGCTCGGCGAGGGGCTGGGAGATCCCCCAAACGCCCCAGCACGGGCCGCTCATGGTCGCCCAGCCCTTCCGTCCCGACAAGCCCCGGGCCACCCCGCATACCCAGGCACCCCCGAAACGCCCGAGGTTTCCGCCTCAAATCGGCCTGCCGCCGGCGGCGAGGCCGCGGCTACACTCCCGCCGCCATGCGGATCATCTCTCGATACGTGCTCTGGGAACTGCTCCAGGTGTTCCTGGTGGCGCTCACTGCGCTCACGCTGTTCATGCTCGTGGTGGGTCTCGTCCGCGAGGCCCAGCAGCAGGGGCTCGGGCTCATCCAGATCCTGATGCTCGTCCCCTACGTGCTTCCCGAGGCGATGCGCTTCGCCGTGCCCGGCACGATGCTGTTCGCGGTTGCCAGCGTGTTCGGGCGGATGTCGGCCTCCAACGAGGTGATCGCCCTGAAGGCTGCCGGTGTCTCTCCGATGGCGATCGTCTGGCCGGCGGCCATGCTCGCCCTGGTGGTCAGTTTCGTCTCGGTGTGGCTCAACGACGTGGCCGTGTCGTGGGGCCGCGACGGCGTCCGCCGTGTGGTCGTCAACAGCGTGGAGCAGATCATCTACGGCCGGCTGCGGCAGCAGCGGTCGTACAGCACGCCGCAGATCTCGATCAACGTGAAGGCGGTCGATGGCAGGCGGCTCATCCGCCCCACGCTCTCGTTCCAGTCGGGGGGCAGCGGCGGACCTCCCGCCACCGTGTCGGCGGCCGAGGCCGAGCTCCGGGCCAACCCGACCAACGGCAATCTGGTGGTCATCTTCCGCGACGGCACGCTCCACATGGGCGACTACACCGCGTCGTTTCCCGACTCGATCGTCCGCGAGGTGCCCCTCGACGCCGTGAGCCGCAAGGGCACCGCCTCGACGAGCCCTTCCGAGATTCCCATGGCCCAGTTCACCACGGCCCGCGTCGAACAGACGAAGAAGATCGACCGCATCGAGCAGCTCGTCGCCGGCAAGACCGCGATGGGCATGCTCACCGGCCGAGCCGAGACCACCCTTCCTCAGTTCACCGGAAACGAACGCGAACTCCTCAAGAACGAACGCAACCGGCTCCACCGGATCGTGATGGAGCCCTGGAGACGCTGGGCCAATGGATTCAGTTGCCTCTGCTTCGTGCTCGTCGGGGCCCCGATGGCGATCCGGATGCGGAACGCCGACTTCCTCACCAGCTTCTTCCTCTGTTTCCTGCCGATCCTGATCGTCTACTACCCCGTCTTCATGCTCGGCGTCGACCAGGCGAAGCGGGGCAGCGTGCCGCCGATGGCCGTCTGGATGGGGAACGTGCTGATCACGCTCTGGGGCTGGTGGCTACTCCGCCGCGTCGTCCGGCAGTAGACGAGCCTGGATGCCCGAGGCGAACGTCCAGCGAGAGGGCGTGGGCAGCCCCGAGCCGCGGCCTGCATGACTGTTGCCCGTCCGCGGGGATGTGGCACAATCACGGGCTCAGGTTCCGGCCACCCTTCGCCACGGAGTTCGTCGCATGCCCCGTCCCGTCACGCTGTTCACCGGCCAGTGGGCAGACCTGCCGCTGGAAGACCTCGCCCGCAAGGGACGCGAGTTTGGCTACCAGGGCTTGGAACTCGCCTGCTGGGGCGACCACTTCGACGTCTCCCGGGCGCTGAAGGAGAGCGGCTACTGCGCCGCCAAGCGAGACACGCTCGAGCGGCACGACCTCTCGGTGTACGCGATCTCAAACCACCTCGTCGGCCAGGCCGTCTGCGACCGAATCGACGAGCGGCACAAGTCGATTCTTCCGCCACACGTCTGGGGCGACGGTGACCCCGCGGGCGTCAATCGGCGGGCTGCGGAAGAAATGAAGAACACCGCCCGCGCCGCCCAGAAACTCGGGGTCTCGGTCGTCAACGGCTTCACCGGCTCGTCGATCTGGCACCTCCTCTATTCGTTCCCGCCCGTGACCGACGCGATGATCGACGCCGGCTTCGCTGAGTTCGCCGAGCGGTGGAATCCGATCCTCGACGTGTTCGCCGAGTGCGGTGTGCGGTTTGCGCTCGAGGTGCACCCGACCGAGATCGCCTTCGACATCTTCACGGCCCAGCGGGCGCTCGACGCCCTCGGCCGACGCGAGGAGTTTGGATTTAACTTCGATCCCAGCCACCTCCATTGGCAGGGCGTCAGTTCGGTGGAGTTCATCCGGTCTTTCCCCGATCGGATCTACCACGTTCACGTGAAGGACGCGATCGTCACGCTCAACGGCCGCACGGGCATCCTCGGCAGCCACATCAACTTCGGCGATCCCCGCCGCGGCTGGGACTTCCGCTCGCCGGGCCGCGGTGGTGTCGATTTCGAGGAGATCATCCGGGCGCTCAACCAGGTCGGCTACGAAGGCCCGCTGTCGGTCGAGTGGGAAGACTGCGGCATGGACCGCGAGCACGGCGCCGCCGAGGCGGCCCGGTTCGTGAAGAACCTTGACTTCGCACCAAGCCACCGGCAGTTCGACTCGGCGTTTGCCGAATCCTGACGTGCCATCGAGCGAGAGGCGGTCGATGCGGAGCCGCCGGCACCGAGCACTCATGGGCGCTCTGGCGGCCGGCGTGGCGATGCTGCTGGCGGCAACGCCCGGCACGGCGGCCGACAAGCCGCCGGCCCGCAGCCTCGCCGAACTCGACGAGACATTCGCCGCCGCAGCCCGCACCCTCGCCCGCCGCGCCACCGAGGCTGGTGATCCCTCGCTCGCGGAGGTGATCACCAACTGGCACCTTCCTGCCGCCGGCGAACGCCAACTCATCGTGCGAATCCCGTCGCGGATCGAGAAGCCCGAGACGGTGGACACGCCCGACGAGGAGGCGGTCTGGAACGACTTCATGGCAGCGCGACGAACCCGCGCCGCGGGCCTGTTCGAGCATGCGATGTTCGCGGCCGGCGGCCACGACCGCACGCCCACCCGCGACGAACTGGCGAAGCCCGCTGCCGATGCCCCGCCACTGGCCCAGCGCTCGTGCGAAGCCCTGCGACTGCTGCACGAGGCGCTCCGCGATGACCCGCACCATGAGCGGGCCCGCGAGGCCGGCGGATGGGTGAAGAGGGGTGACGACTGGCTCTGGCCGGAGGCCGCGAAGCGGCTTGATCGCGGCGAAGCCTACGATCCGGCATTCGGCTGGATGCCAAAGGCCAGGCTCGAGCGGTATCGCGGCGGCGAGCGTTCCGACCGGGGCCGCTGGGTGTCGGCCGCGGACGACGAGGCCAAGCCCCGCGACGTGAAGCACGGCCGCGAGTTCCACTCCGACCACTGGGAGATCGTGACCGCCGCCAGTCTTGCCGATGCCGCCGTGCTCGCGGAGAAACTGCAGGAGACCCGCGACGCCTGGCGGCAGGTCTTCGGCGCGTATGCCTTCGAGCCAGCTGACCTCGAGAAGCGGCTGGCGGGCCGTGGCCGCACGCCCGTGCACACACCCCACTCCGCGATTCTCTGCGCCGGCCGCGGCCAATACGTTTCAGAACTCGAGCCGCTCGAACCGCGGGTCGGCATGACCAACGGCATCTACTGGACACCGACGAAGACGATCTGGTGTTTCGCGGACGAGGCAGCCGATCCGCCGGAGCCCGATCCGATCACGATTCATCACGAGGCCACGCACCAGCTGTTTACCGAGGGCCGCGCCGATGCCGAGAAGGCGCGGCAGCAGGCGGGTGAGCGATGCGGTTTCTGGGCGATCGAGGCGGCGGCCTGCTACATGGAGTCTTTGCAGGCGACCGGCTTCGGCTGGACCGTGGGCGGCCGCGACGCCGGCCGTGCCCCCGCCGCGAAGGATCGGCTCGACGAGGAGTTCTACGTGCCGTTCGCCGAACTCTGCGGCCTGGGACGCAAAGCGTTCCAGGCCCATGAGCGGCTCCAGCAGGTCTACAGCCAGATCGCCGGCCAGGCCGACTTCCTCATGAACGGCGAAGGAGGCCGCTACCGGGAGTCGTTCGTGGAGTACCTCGCCCGCGTCTACCAGGGCACAGCCGATCCTGACACGCTCGCGCGTCTCTGCAAGCGGAGCTACGCCGACCTCGACGACGCCTACCGCCGCCATCTCCAGCGGTAGAAAAAAGGTGCCAGCCACCAAATCTGGGTAA
>JBAXOU010000161.1:0-7622 GCA_037133115.1 Planctomycetota bacterium
GACGTAGGTGCAGGTTGTTAACCTGCACCAGGCAGCATGACCGACGCGGGTTCACCGCAGGTTGCCAACCTGCGGCTACGTGTGGAACGTTGCGACGCAGATTCCCAATTCCTACGTAGGTGCAGGTTGTTAACCTGCACCAGGCAGCATGACCGACGCGGGTTCACTGCAGGTTGCCAACCTGCGGCTACGCGTGCCGCGTGGATCGCACCGCTGATTCATTTGGGGCTACTTCGGCGACACGCGGTCGAGCAGCGTTGCCAGACCCTCCATCACTTCGCCACGGGTCGCAGCCGCGTCGGCGCCGGCGGCGACCGCCGCCTCGAGCCGCTCCTTCCAGACGTGCGGCCCGAATGCCACGACCTTCCCGGCCGCACCGGCCGCCTCCCGTCCGCGAGCGATCGCGGCAGTCGGATCGGGGCACGATTGCACGTCGATCAGCACTACGTCGTAGGGGGCATCGGCTGCCACGGTGGCGACCGACGCCCGCACGTCGAGCGTGTCGCCGAGGCCACGGGCCACGCCCGCGAGGCGGCTCGACGCCAGCAGGTCGGACGACACCAGCAGAATTCGACGGCTGTGCATTTCGTTCCTCACACTGCCTCGGGACCGCGGACCACGCGGTAGACCTGCACGGCTTCGTGCATCGGCAGCACGAACACCCGGCTGGTCGCATCGCCCCCCGCCGCCAGCACCTCCGAGATCACCGCCACGGTGCGGTCGAGGAAGTCGTCGTTGACAGCGATCTCGAGCATCGTCTGCTGGGCGAGCGGTTCCGGCGTTGCCAAGTCATAGCCGTGGGCGTCGCAGACGGTCATCCTGGTCACCTGGACGGCATCGAGCGCCTGGCGGACGCTCTCCACTTCGGCCGGCTTGATCACTGCGACAACGAGACGCATGCGGCCTCCTGGCGACCGGATCAGGGACGCGGCATCATGACGCTCGCGTCCAGCGCCTTGGTGATCCGCGCGTCGAGATCGACGAGATGGGCCCGCGAGTACTCGTCGAGTTTCACGTCGCCCTTCGCGAGCAGGCCCTTGAGCGAGGACGACAGGTCGCGCAGTCGTGCCGCCGCAATCGCCTGGGCGTCGGTTGACGCGGCGGTGCCGAGCATGATCCCGCAGAGCCGGGAGACATACGCCCGCTGGAGTCCGCGGCGGAGGCTCGAGATCGCCGGCTTACGGACGGTGTAGTCACCGGGGCCGGTCGCATCCACCTCGGCCATCACCGCCTTGGAGAGCCGTGCAAAGAGCTCCGCCACGGTGAAGGCGTCTTGGTTGGCGACGACCTTCAGCTCACCGTCACTGATCCGGTCGAGCGTGACAGGGTCGAGCAACCTGCCGAGCACGCGGTCCTGCCACATCAGCACCACGTCGTGAACGGGATAATCCTCACGGTCCACCTCGGGGCTGCCCCAGTGAGACCACTTCGTCGCCACGAGCTGGTTGAGGAGCTCTGGCGGGAACGTGAACGGCTCGGCGGCGAACATCTGCTTTTCGAGCAGGTCGAGCGCCTCCCGCTGCTTCGCCGCGTCGATCACGGCGAACGGCGGCGTGGCGTTGGGATCTCCCTTGTGGCTGCGCGATGTGGCCACACCGCCGACGAGCCGCGAGGCGAAGGCCATCGCCTGGCCGTGCGCCGAGAGGAGCACGCCAAACGCCTGCCGCACCCGCTCATAGCCGGGCGAGTCGCCGTCGGCCTGCTTGGCGGTGAGCCGTTCGGCGATCTGGGGCATCAGCTGAGCGACGAGTTCGGCCCGCGTGCGGGCGAACTCGACCGGGTCGCTGCCGAGGTCGAAACGGTTCGAGAATGGATCGGGATCGCCCGCCTCGGTGTCTTCGTCGGTGGCGTAGGCAAGCGCGGGCTCACCGCTCCGCGCGGCGATCTTCCCGAGTTCGCCACGTTCCGCCTCGGGCGAACCGCCAGGCAGCGGCTTGTAGCCATACTCGATCGCCCAGACGTCGTAGGAGCCGAGGTGAGCGGCGTAATACTCACCCTGCGTCTGGCCCTTCGGCATGATGTTCGCGGGCAGATAGTCCATCACGCTCGTGCTGCCGCCCGACTGCGAGGTCTTCGCGACGTCATTGATGTCGGCCAGCGACCGGAATGCCGAACCCTTGAAGTTGTGCCGCAGGCCAAGCGTGTGGCCCACCTCGTGCATGGCGACCAACTTCAGGCCCTGGGTGACGAGCTTGTCTTTCTCCTGCTCGGTGAGCCCCCCGCCGGCACTCACCGCCAGCGCGGTGGCGGCCAACGCGGTCTCGCGGGCATGGCCGTCGAAGAGGCGGCAGCCGCAGGCGGCATCGCCGAGGCCGGCGGGGCCTGACGACACGCCGCCAGTGAGCTGGGCGATCGACTCGGGCGTGAACGTTTCGTACTGCTGCCGCCAAAACTGGAGGAAGTCGCCGTCGAAGATGATGTCGGCGTCAAGAATCTGTCCGGTTCGCGGATTCACCCGCGACGGCCCCATGGCAAAGCTCTGTCCCGCCGTGATCCAGCGGAAGGTGTTGTAGTTGACGTCCTCCGGATCCCAGTCGGCGGCATCGGGCTGCTGGCGGACTTCGATGGCGGTCGCGAAGCCCGCCTTCTCGAACGCCTCGTTCCAGGCCTCGATCCCCTCGCGGATCGGCTGCCGGTGGCGGAAGGGCACCGTCCGCTCGATCCAGAATACGATTGGCTTCTTCGGCGGGGAGATGGCGGCGGACGGATCGGCCTTCTCGAGTTGCCAGCGGTTGATGTAGCGGACGAAGCGGTCCTCGTCGACCTGCTGGGAGAAGTCCTTGAGGGCCGTGACGAAGTAGCCCACGCGGTCATCGGCGAGCCGCGGCTTGTAGGAGTTTTGCGGGAGAAGACTGACCGAGTAGTGCACGTTGACCGTGGCGCCGCGGGAGTCGGGCACGGTGTCGAACTCGGCGGTGCCCCCGGAGCCGTACGTGGCTGCGACTTGAAGTTCGATGTTGTCGGGAAAGCCCTTCGCGCTTGCCCACGTCGAGCGGTCGGCGGCGAACGAGAAGCCCGGCAGCGATCGCGAGATCTGCGGCAGGTCGCTGAAGAAAATCTTGGCGAGGTCGATCACATGGCCGCCGGCAGGCCCGGTGGTGATGATCGGCACGCTGAACAGCACGCTGTCGGTGTAGGCCAGTCCGACGGCCCTCTCCTCGGGGCTTCCCTTGTCGGCGAAGAAGCGGACGTTCTTGCGGACGACATGGATGGTGTCATCCACCTTGCGGAGCGTCCAGATCCAGTCGTCGCCGGAGCCGACGCTCATGCCGCCGAGGATCGAGCGGTCTCCGATGCCGCGAGCGATCGAGATCAGCACGAAGAGTTCCTTGCCGAGCAGCGCCTCCGGCACCTCGGCATAGACCTTGTCGTCCTTGCGCCACAGCGGGATCAGGCCGTCCGTTTTCCGCGCGTCCTTGAAGGCGACCGCGAACGTCGGCTTGGCGGGTTTGTCGGACGGCTGCGGGGCCGGCGTGGCGGCCGCCGCCGGGGTGGGCGGAGGCGTCGCGGGGGCGGGAGTGTCGGTCTTCGCCGGCTCGGGCTTGGCGGCATCTTGGCCGCGCGTCGTGCCCCCACCACCGCCCCAGGCAACCGCGATCGCGACGCACGCGACCCCGAGCCAGCCCGTGCGCGACCGGAGCGATCGTGCGTCATCCACCTGCATCAGGAATCTCCCGAAAGTGCGAAAAACGTCGACGGCCACGATATCCGAAGCGTAGCATCGCGGTGTTTCGCAGACCAATTCCAGGTATGGCGGCGACGTGATGCTGCTCTCGGAAGTCAACAACGGCGGTCTCCGGTCGGCTTGCACGGCGTGGCTGGGCGACCGCGACGCCGTTGTCGAGTGGCTCGCGAGGGACGCCTTCAGCGGTTCAGCGATCGTCCGCGTCTGCGACGGCGATCCTGAGGCCGACCTTGTGCTCAAGTCATTCCCGGCGAAGGCGCGGCCACGGATCGCGTGGGTGCATGGCCTGATGGCCAGCCTCCGAGCGGCAGGGTGTCATGAGGTTCCCGCGGTGGTGACTGCCCGATCGGGCGGCACCATCATCGAGGATGGGAACGGACGGGCGTGGGAGGCGGTGCGATTCGTTTCTGGCGTGGCGACCGACGAGCCTTCCGTCGGTCAGGCGAGAGCGGCCGCCGCAGCGGTCGCGCGGCTTCACCTTGCGGCGGCCGCGTGGCCAGCCGCCCCGCCCCGGGGCGCGGTGCCGGCGGCGGTGACGCGGCGAATCGAGCAGGCGGGGCGGATGCTCTCGGAGCCGTGGCACTCCGTCGCGACGCCGGGCGGCGCAGTCACCTCGCTTGGCGACGCCATGGCGGCCCGGCTCGTGCAGGCGACGGCGATTGCCCGAGAGACGGGGCTCTCAGGAGCGTTGCAGCGGGTCATGGCGGAGCGTGCCACGCCGTCAATGCTGCAGGCGGTGGTTCGCGACCTCTGGTCGAGCCATGTGCTGTTCGCCACCGACGAGCGGACGCGGGTGGCGGGACTTGTCGACTTTCATGCAGCGGCGGTCGACACGCCGGCGACCGATCTCGCCAGGTTGCTCGGGAGCTGGTGTCGCGGGCCTGCGATTCCTCTGGACGACGTGTGCCGCGAAGCCCTCGCAGCCTACGAGTCGATTCGGCCGCTCACCGCGGAAGAGCATCGCCTCGTCCCCTGGCTCGACGCCACCGCCACGATCTTCGGCCTCGACAACTGGTTTCGCTGGGTTCTCGTGGAAGGTAGGCAATTTGAGTGTTCTGCGCGGGTTTTCCAGCGGGTCGATCGGCTCGTCAAAAGGCTGCCTGAGGCGGTGGTCTGGCTCGGGGGCCAGCAGGGCCCAGTTTGACCTTCGAAAAGTGCAGTTTGTAGACTTTTCTCGTCGAAACACCCAAGGATATTGGGTTGTCCAGTTGCGGGAGTCGTTCCCGGCTCTCGCCTCTCCCTCCTCCCCGACGGATCGCATGCCTTTTCAAGCTCGCATCTTGGTCCGGGGAGCCGTTGTGCTGCTCGGAGCGATTGCCTTGGCCTCGGCCGCCTTTGCGGTGGCCGGCGACCTCGCCGGCCGGCTTGGTGCCTCTCAGCCGCTGGCAGCGAACCCGCTGGCCGACGTGACCGCGGCCCTGGGTGAGCCGGTAACCATCTGGGCGGCCATTGAACCGGGGCGAGATGGCAAGCCCGACGCGTTGGCCGTGACCGCCACGTTGGAAGATGGCTGGCATCTCTATGCCATCACCCAGAAGCCCGGCGGCCCGATTGCCACCCGCATCAAGCTTGCCGACGACTCGCCCCGCACGGTGGCTGGCGGTTTCGCCCCGGATTCAGAGCCGCACAAGCGGACGGTCGACGACGTGCCCGCGTGGAAGGGCCTCGTGATCGAGGAGCATTCGGGCAAGGTTACCTGGCGGGCGCCGCTGCAACCTGGCTCCGGCGATGTTCGTGGGTCGGTGAGCCTCCAACTCTGCCAGGACACCACGTGCCTTCCTCCGCAGACGATTCCTTTTACGGCCGTTTCCGGAGCGGCCTCCGGCGGTGGCACTCCTCCGCCAATCCTGGACTTCGTGGAGCATGTGCCAGAACGCGCGCACGCCACGATCCGAGCGGCAGTGGGCACGGCAGCCGATGGATCGCTGCCGGTGGTCGTAGAACTGGTGCCGGACGACGGCTGGCACCTCTACCGGCCCGCTGACACGGCGAAAAGTGCCGTAGGTCAGGGCAAACCCACGATCGTCTCGTCGGGCACGGCTACCGACTCCGCGGTGGCCAGGGCCAGCGTGACGAAGGCCACTCCGACCACGCACGCGGAACTCGTGGAGGCCGGCGCGGTCGACGGCCCGATCGCGCTCGAGATCGTGCTCTCGCGGCCGGCCGACGCCACGGGCCCGCTAGAGGCGGTGATCGGTTTTCAGACCTGTAGCGATCAGACCTGCGATCCGCCGACGGCCGTCCGCTTGACGGTCTCGCCGCCTGCCGCCGGACGATCGGGCGGGAGCGTCGAGTTTGCCGGGGCAAAGTACGCGGAGGCCGCCAAGGGTGTGCAGCCGTTGGTGGCTGCGGCGACTGTATCGCCAGCGTCAGCACCGGTGACCACCGCGGCCGCCGCGCCGGGCGTGCCTGCGATGGGAGCGGCTCCGGCGACGGCCTCGATGCCCGCGGTTGGCCCCGCGCCGGCCGCGTCGATTTCGCTGCCACTGGCGTTGTTGATGGGCCTCGCCGGCGGCCTGCTCCTCAACCTCATGCCCTGCGTGCTGCCGGTGCTCGGCCTGAAACTGATGTCGTTCGCCCAGCAGTCGGGCCGCGACCGCCGCGAGGTGTTTCAGATGAATCTCTGGTACTGCGCGGGGGTGTTCGCCGTGTTCTTCGCGCTGGCCACGGCGAGCGTGGCGGCCAACATCGGCCTCGGGAACGCCAACCTCGCCTGGGGCGAGCAGTTCACCTCTGCCGGCTTCAACATCGCGATGATTGCGGTGGTGTTTGCATTCGCGCTGTCGTTTCTGGGGATCTGGGAGCTGCCGATTCCGGGGTTCATCGGCGAGAAGGCAGGCCACGTGCAGTCGCAGGAGGGGCCGGCCGGATCGTTCCTCAAGGGAGTGCTTAGCACGGTGCTCGCCACGCCCTGCAGCGGCCCCTTCCTCGGGCCGGTCTTCGGCTTCACGCTCACGCAGCCGACGGCGGTCACCTACGCGGTGTTCGGGGCGATCGCCACTGGCATGTGCCTGCCGTACGTGCTCGTCGGGCTCATTCCGGGGCTGGTGAAGTTCCTGCCCAAGCCAGGCGCGTGGATGGCCACGTTCAAGGAGCTGCTCGGCTTCGTGATGCTTGGCACGGTGGTTTACCTCTTCACGATCCTGCACCACGAGTGGTTTGTGCCGACCCTCGCGCTCCTCGTGGGCATCTGGGCGGCCTGCTGGTGGGTGGGCAAGGGGCAGGAGATGACGGGCACCGTTGGCTTCGGTCGGTGGGTGCAGGCAGCCTCGGCGGCCGCGTTGATCGGCTGGGGCGCGTTCACGCTGCTCGCGCCGGGAGATTCGTTGATCGAATGGCAGCAGCCTTTCAGTCGCGAGCGGATCGCCGAACTGCGGCGGAGCGGCGCGACCGTGATGGTCGACTTCTCCGCCGACTGGTGCCCGACCTGCAAGTTCAATCTGGCCTATGCGATCGAAACCAACCGGGTGAAGGCGGCGGTCGAGAAGAATCGCGTCGTCCCGCTGCTCGCCGACTGGACCGACGGCTCGAACGAGATCAAGGTGGCGCTCGAGGGTTTGCAGAGCCGCTCGATTCCGGTGCTGGCGATCTATCCGGCGGCGACGCCTGGCGGAGAGTGTCCGGAGCCGATCGTGCTCCGCGACCTGATTACCGAGTCGCAGGTGCTCGAGGCTCTGGAGAGGGCCGGCCCGTCGAATCCAGGCGCGGGGCCGGTGCGCTCCGCGTCGGCCAGCCGTTCCGGCGGCCACTGATATGAAGCAGCGTCGGCTCGGAGCTGCCCACGCCCTCTCGCTGGACGTTCGTCTCGGCCCTCCAGGCCTCGACTCTCTGCATGTCCGCTGCGCTTCGCCGGGCACCGATCCGCCGCAGGCGGATTGGTCGTGGCTACGCTTGCTTCCATAGCCCGCTCGAGGGCATGGGCAGCCCCTCGCTGTCT
>JBAXOU010000162.1:0-7583 GCA_037133115.1 Planctomycetota bacterium
CGTCCAAGCCCAACGCCGTGAGGCGTGGGGCGAACCGCCACACGATGCTGCGTCCAGCGTGATTCGCCCGCGGCCTCACGGCCGGTCGGCTTTCACGTGCCGTGCACTCGAGCGCGAGGATCAAGTGGAGGCTATCAACGGGGCGGGAGTTGTCCGACCAGGGCTGGCTGCGGTTGCCGCCTTCGCCCCGGCCTGTCATCGTGTCGTCTCCGCCGGCCGGCGGAGGAGGACCTCACGGTGACAGAGTTCGTCGAGCCGCTCGGGATGCGGGTGTTGATTCGCAAGGACGAGAGCCGGACGACGACCCGCGGCGGGATCGTGCTGCCCGACCAGGCCGAGATCCCCACGATCACGGGCCGGGTGGTCGAGGTCAGCCTCCAAATCGAGCGCGACGCCGACTTCCCGATCGAGAAGTACGACAAGGTGCTCTTCCATCCGAAGAACTCGATCCCCGTGGACTTCGAGCAGGACAACCTCCTGTATGTGGTGCCAATCGAGGACGTGGTGGCGGTGTTCCGCCGGCACGACGACCCGCAGCCCCGGCGCCGCGGCAAGGCCGGCCGCGAGGACGACACGCCGGAATGACTGCGGTCTGATCAGGTCTGAGCCTCGGCGATCGAGCGGCCGAATCGGCCTTTCACTCCCGATCATCCAGGCCTACCCTCTCCCCCCATCATTCCGGCTTCGTTCTTTTGTGGAGGTGCGTCGCGATGCAGACAGCCATCGTTCGCTGCGGAGTCCTCGCGGCGCTGCTCGTCAGCGCCGGTCCTCTGGCCTCCGCCCGGGCTCAGTCGTTCGGCCCGACGGCCGCCACGGCAGTGCCGACGGCCGCCGTCTGGCCGGCCGCGCGGCCGACCCGCATCTACGTCCTGCCGTTCACCATGGACCCCGCGCTCCAGGAGGAACTGCGGCAGCAGGCCGCCGGTGGACTCGTGCCGCAGGGGCCCGTCCGACAGCTGATGGCCTCACGGCCCCGCGTCGTGGACATGGTGACCGGCCATGACCGCAGCGAGCCGCCCGGCGTGAGCATTGCGCGGCTCGTGGCCGACGAACTCAAGCAGGCTGGCTGGCCGACCGTGTTTTGGACCGAGGCGTCACCGCCGCCGGCCAACGGCTGGCGGCTCGCGGGGCAGGTGGCCCAACTCGACGAGGGCAGCGCGGCGGCCCGCAACGCGATCGGCTTTGGCGTGGGCAACAAGCAGATCGGCATCGACATCGCGATGTCGGATCCCGCCACGGCGGGCGGCACGCCGTTTTTCATCCTCGACAGCTCCGACAAAGGCCGCATGACGCCGGGGACGGTGGCGGTGGGCGCGGTGGCGGGTTTCAATCCCGCCGTGGTGGTTGGCAAGGTCGTCGCCTCCAACAGCGGCGTCGCCGACATCACGCAGCAGCAACGGCTGGCCGATGAGATCGCCAGATCGGTGGCCGAGTCGATCAATGCGCACACCCCGGCCGGCCGTTGAGGCCGTCCGGTCAGAGCGCCAGGCACGCGTAGGCGAGCAGCGAGGCCGCCGCAGGAATCCACCACCGGCCTGCCGCGCCCGCGAAGTGGCGTTGGGCGGCCACCGCGGCCACCAAGACCGCCGCAGCAGCCCCGGCTTCGACGGCGAGCACTCGGGGTGTGGCCGCCTGCAGCCAGCGGATCGCCAGGAATGTTGCCACGACCGCTCCGCCCGCCGCGAGCGATCTGAGCTGCTGCGTGGCCGGCGGGATGGCCGCTGTGACGGCGGCGAGGTGCATCGCGAAGGGGAAGTAGAGTTCGCGGTTGCCGGTGGCCTTCGCCGCGACCGCCCAGGCGAGTGCGGGAACGAGGGTGGCCAAGGCTGCCGGCCGCAGGCCAACGGTGGCGTGCGCCACGCAGGCAATCACGCCAAGCACCGTCCACGCTGGCCCGCCGAGCAGGTGTGCGATGGCGAGGAACGCGAGTTCAACGGCGATGAAGGCGGCCGCGCGCATGCGTGGCTCCGTGGTGGCACCGGGGAAGGGGCCCAGACTACGCTTTTCGCTACTCGTAGTGATTCGCCCCACGCTTACGGCGTTGGGCTGGGACAAACCGCCGCGGAAGGCCCTTGGAGAGCCCTCATGGCACCGACGTGGGAAACGATTCAGTGTCGTGTCGCCATGTTCCGATATAATCACGAAGTCGGCGATCGGAGTGGGCCGTGCGAGGTGACGACATGGTCGATGTGAGCCGTAAGTCAGTTCGCCCGCCGCAGCTTATGACCCTCGAGTGCCTCGGTCAGGCCGCCGAGTGCCTGAAGACGCTGGCTCACCCCCATCGGCTCCGCATCGTCGAGATGCTGCTTGGCGGACGCTACACCGTCGGCGAACTGGCCGAGGCATGCGGCATTCCGAGCCACATGGCGTCGGAGCACCTGCGGCTGATGCGGCGTTGCGGGTTTCTGAACGTCGACAAGGATGGACGCCGCGCGTATTACACGATCGCGGAGCCTCACCTCGCGAGCATCATGAGCTGTATCGAAGACCGCTTCGGCGGCACGACGGGCGCGCGGGCCGGCTCCTGATCGCCTGCCGCGGTCGAGCCACACCGAGCATCCACGAGGCCGGCGAAAGTCAGCCCGCGTCATGCAACTCGGTGACCAGTCGGCGGAGCGAGGTGTAGTCGGTCTTGCCGGTCCCGAGCACGGGGATCGTGTCGATCCGGCGGACCTGATCCAGTCGCATCACGCCCCGCAGGCCATCGGTGAGCAGGATTTCGGAGGCGTCGCGCAGCGGCAGGTCGAATGTGGTGAACAGGACCACATGCCGGCCGTCGGGAGTCTCGATGCCTTCGACCGCGACCTGCGGACCATTGTCGTCCGGTGGAAACCGCTTCTGAAACGGTTCTTCGAGCGCCGGCAGCGAGATCATCTCACCCGCGGCCTTGAGGAACCGCTTGAGCCGACCGCGGAACGTGAAGGAGCCGTCGGCGTCGGCAGAGACGAGGTCGCCCGTGCGATACCACGTGTGGCCAACGGCCTCCACGAATGGCGACGGGCCGTCGTGGCGGTGATACCCCTTGAAGACTGAGCGGCCGCGGACGAGCAGCATGCCCGTGCCGCCTGCGGCCACGGGCTCGTGCGTGTCGGGGTCGACGATGATCGTCTCGACGTGCCTCACGGGGCCGCCGATCGAGCCGGCCTTCACGCGGTTGAGGCGGTTTGCCGCCACGACGGGCGAGCACTCGGTGATTCCGTAGCCCTCGAGGATCGTGGCATAGGGGGCGAGCCGCCGGCAGGCGGCGAAGGTTGCGTCGGGGCAGCGCTCCGCGCCCGTGATGATCTTTTTGAGGCTCCGCAGTTCGTCGCCCGAGCAGGCGGCCAGGATGTAGCCGAGGAACGTGGGCGTGGTGAAGAGCATCGTCGGCCGGTAGGTCTCGATCAGCCGCACCAGCCCCCGGGCGTCGGTTGGGTCGGCGTGCCGCACGGAGCGGATCCCGGCCACGATCGGCAGCAGCACATTGCCCGTGAGCCCAAAACTGTGGAACGGGGGTAGGAACCCGAGCAGGGAATCATCGGCGTCGGGCTCGAGCACCTCGAGACTCGCCGCCACGTTGGCGAGCAGGTTGTCGTGGGTGAGCGGCACAGTTTTCGGGGCGCTCTCCGAACCGGAGGTGAAGAGAAACACCGCTGGGTCGTCGGGCCGCTGCTTCGGCAGTCGGCGAAGAAACCTGCTGGGAGCCAGTCGCGCGGCGAGCATGGTGCTGGCGGCCTCCAGTCGCCCGATTCCCTGCTTGAGATCCTCGAGAAACTCATACTCCGCCCCCTCCACCTCGATGCCCAGCCGGTCGACGAGCTTCCGTGACGTGAGGATTCGTTGCGTGTCGGTGATGCGGATGCCGTGGGCGAGGTTGGCGGGCCCGGTGGTCCAGTTCATCATCACGGGCACCTTGCCGGCGAGGTGGAGCGCGTAGAACACGATGTCGGCCGCGGCGCTCGCGGGCAGCATTACGCCCACGTGCGGTTCGGGATAGGCGGCGAACCGGCGGGCCATCAGGGCCGCGGCCACGAGCAGCCGCCGCGCGGAGAGCACGCCCGACGTGGCATCGGCGACGGCGACGGCATCGGGCTCGGTGAGCACGCGGCGGACGAAGGCCTCGGCGACGGTGTCAGCGAGCACACGTCGATCGCTGCGGCCAGCCGGCCGGCTCCAGGCGGGCGGGGCCGAGGCCGGCTGGCTCGTCGCTGAGGTGGCGGCCAGCTTGCCATCGGCAAGGGCCCAGAGGCCGCCGAGCGTGTCGACCACCGCGTCGCTCCGGAAGCCAAACTGCTGCTCAATGGTGAGCGCGAGTTCCATGCGGTCGAGGCTGTCGAGGCCGATGGAGTCAAACCGCGTCTCGGCCTGCAGTTCGTCCGGTGCGAGATCCCGCCTGAGGTGCGCGGCGAGCAGTTCGTTGACCAGCCGGATCGTCTTTGGCGAGATCGTGGCCGGATCGATGGCCACGCCAGTTGAGGCGGCCTCGAAGTGGCCCGAGGAGGGGCCGAAGAGGGCGTTGTAGCGGACGAACAACGGCTTCTGGCCGCCGTCGGCCTCGTACCACGACTCGAGAAACGCATTGAACTCCTCCCGCGAGCCGAGTGGCAGGCGGTCACGCGGAACGACCTCGGCATGCAGGTGCACGGGCCGCCGCGGCAGGAAGAAGACGAGGCTGGCGAGCCCCCAGCCGATGGCGGCGATCGCCTGGCGGCCGAGGTCGGGCAGCGTTCCCCGCCTGGCGCAACTGAACATGCTTCCCCACAGGCCGCGGCTGCGGATGAGGACGACGTTCACGTCCGGGCAGCGGGTGAGCAGTTCGTGAACCACGCGGGCGGAGCCCACGATCTCGCGGTCGCCACGCTGGAGGCGGCCTGAGGGATAGATGAGGAAGCTTTCTCCTGCTTGGAGCCGAGCCGCGACGGCGTCGATGAGGTCCCTCGTTCGCGCGGCAGCGTCGCGGCTCTGCGCTGACAGGTCGGGCACCTCGAAGGCGCGGACGAGCTTCATCAAGGGCAGCAGCGGCAGGAGCCGGTAGGTGCCGGAGTAGACGAGCGGCCGCAGCGGCGCCGAGAGCGGCACGTGCGCGAGCACGGTGGGCGGATCGACGTAGGCGGGGTGGTTGGGAAGTACGAGCGTGGGTCCGCGAACGGAGCAGACCTGCTCCATGCCGTCGGTGCTCACGCGATAGCGAAGGTGGAGCAGGGGACGCACCAGTCCCCAGAAGATGCGGTCGATTCGCCAGTTCATGTGGGGGCTCCCAAACGTTTCCCGCGTTAGAGTACATCTCCCATGCGAATCCATGGCCAGTTCATCCGAAGGCCCACGTCGGTGGTTTCGCCGGCTGTTTCGGCCCGAAAGCGTTGAGTGAGCCGGGCCGGGGCGAACCATCGGCCTCCGGGGTGCGTATGGCCTTTGTCGAGGCCGGTTTCCCGGTCATACTCAAGGCGTGGACGGCACGAAACGCATTTCGGGTGCAACCATGAAGCGGAAGCCATTTGGCCGTCTCGGCAGGATCGAAAAGCTCGAGAACCGGCGGCTCATGGCCGTGGACGTGCTCAGCGCCCTGCCCGACCAGGCGGTGGCCCCAGGAGCCGCGCCGGCGGTGATCTCGCTGGCCGGACGCTACGACGACACCGACGTCACCGGCACCATCGTGCGGTTCGACGTCAACAGCCCGGCACCGCTCGATAAGGTCTACGTCGAACTCTTCGACAAGGAAGGCCCGGGGCGGCTGCGGACGACGCCGGCGACCGCGGCGAACTTCCTTTCCTACGTCGACGGCGGCCACTACCAAAACACGTTCATCCACCGCTCCGTGCCGGGCTTCGTGGTCCAGGGTGGCGGGTTCAAAGTCACCGCTGGCAGCCCGATCAAGATCGATAACGTCACCCAGTTCGCCGCTGTCGTCAACGAGCCCAAGCCGTCGGGAACCACCGCCCCCAACAACGTTCGCGGCACGATCGCGATGGCAAAACTTGGCAGCGACCCCAACAGCGCGACCAACCAGTGGTTCTTCAACCTCGCCGATAACTCAGCGAACCTCGACAACCAAAACGGCGGCTTCACCGCCTTTGGCCGTGTGCTGGGCAACGGCATGGCGGCGGTCGATGCGATGGCCGCGGTGCCTCGGTTTGGCTATGCCTCGCCCGTCGACACGATTCCGCTCCGCAACGTGCCGGGGGCCAACCCGAGCACCAATCCCAACTTCACCAACGCTGCGGTTGACACCAACACGCTGACCGCCGACCAGTTCGTGAAGTTCGCGCAGATCGTGCGCGTAGGTGAACTGGTCTACACGGCGACATCCTCGTCGCCGACCCTTGTCACTCCGGTGATCCAGACAGACGGCAGCCTCAAGCTGACATACGCCCCGGGTGCCGTCGGCACGGGTGTGGTGACGGTGCGGGCGACTTCCGTCTTCGATGCCACGAAGTTCGTCGAAGACGCGTTCTCCGTGACGGTCGCTCCGCCCCTTCCGCCGCCAGCCAACGCCATCATCGGAATGTCGGGCGATGAGTTGGTCATCAGCCGATTTCCCAGCGGCGGTTTCACCACCAATGCGCTCGCCACCCTGCCGGCCGGCAACACGTGGGCGGCGCAGGTCGCCGGGGACTTCAACGGTGACGGACGGGGCGACTTCGCCGCGGCTTCGTCCACCGGCGACTGGTGGGTGACGCTCACGCCGGCGTCGGGCACGGCCACGCCGACGGTGTGGGCGAACCTGCCGATCTTTCAGTTTCCCTCGGTTGGCGACTTCAACGGCGACGGCAAGGCCGACATCGCCGTTCGCAACGCGACCAACGGTTCCTGGCGGTTCCTCACCAGCAACGGATCGGCATTCTCGTCGGTGAAGGCTGGTACGTGGGCCACGGGCGTCGTCTGGGACGGCGTTCGGGCGGGCGACTTCAACGGCGATGGCAAGACCGACCTCGTCGGCCTGAACACCGGCGACGGTAACTGGTCGGTGTCGCTGAGCAACGGAAGCACGCTCGCGACCTCTGTGTGGGCGAATCTTCCGGTCTCGCAGTTCACCACCGTCGGCGACTTCAACGGCGACGGCAAGGCTGACCTCTTCGTCCGCAATCCGACCAACGGGTCGTTGCGGTTTCTCACCAGCACGGGATCGGCATTTTCGTCGGTGAAGGCCGGCACGTGGGCCACGGGGATCGCCTGGGACAACGTCCGGGCGGGCGACTTCAACGGCGACGGCAAGACTGACCTCGTCAGTCAAAACACCCGCGACGGCAGTTGGTCGGTCTCGCTGAGCAACGGCAGCTCCCTGACGACGTCCGTCTGGGCCTCGCTCACCAGCACGCAGTTTGCTACCGTCGGCGACTTCAACGGTGATGGCAAGGCCGACATTCTCGTCCGGAACTCAAGCAACGGCTTCTGGCGGCTCCTGGCCAGCACCGGCTCGTCCTTCACGTCCACGAAGGTTGGCGCCTGGCCGACTTCGAAGGTCTGGTCCGTCGCCCTCGGCGTGAGGGGCTGACGCTTCCACGAGCGTGTGGTCGCACACGCGCGATGGTCATGGTGAAACCGTATAAAGCGGCTCACACGTGATGCTCGCGCGTGTATCAGGCTCGGGGCTGCCCATGCCCGTC
>JBAXOU010000163.1:0-7559 GCA_037133115.1 Planctomycetota bacterium
TCTTCGCCATGCCGACCCTCTGGGCATTCGGGTTCTTCTCCAGCCCGAAGGCCGTCGTCGAGGTCAAGCAGTTGGTCGACCAGCAGGTCGCCGAATACGACCGGGTCGCTCGCGGTGAGGTCCCGTACGGGGCCTCGCCGAGTTCCGGCGCGATCTACGAGAAGATGCGAGACATGCCCCGGGAATATCGGGAACAGATCGGCCCGCAGATGGGGCGGCTCTGGGAAGCCCGTGAACGTGCCGAGATGGCATCGTATTTCGCGATGCTGCCTGAGAAACGGCAGGCCGAGCTTGACCGTCGGATTAAGGCCGATGAAGAACGCCGGAACGCCTGGCAGGCCGAGCGGGAGAAACGCGATCAGCAGCGGGCGGCGCGTGGCGAGCAGGCGAGCGACGGCGGTGGCCGTGGCGGCCCAGGTGGCGGCGGCGGTCCCGGTGGTGGTGGCGGTGGTCCCGGTGGTGGTGGTGGTCCCGGTGGCGGCGGCGGTGGCCGTAGCGGCGGTACCGAGCAAAGCCGCAATGATTGGGCCAAGCGTCGGATCGACCAATCGTCAGCCGAGGAGCGGGCCCAGCGAACGGAATATCGGCGCGCCGTCGATGAGCGACGGACGCAACTCGGCCTGCCTCCGAGCCGCCGCGGGTAGCCCAGGCTTTTCTCTCAAACCGCTTGAACGCAAGGCGATTGATCCACATGGTTCCGGGAAGAGCCTCGATCGTTCTTGCCGCATGGCTGCTCGGTGTGGTCGTCGCCGGCGCCGTGGCTCATGCGGCGGAACCGCTGCGGGTCGGCATGGAACTCTCGTATCCGCCCTTTGAGATGACCGATCCGCAAGGCCGGCCGGCGGGCGTGAGCGTCAGGCTGGCCGAGGCATTCGGCGCGCATCTCGGTCGGCCCGTCATCATCGAAAACATCGCCTTCGACGGGCTGATTCCCGCCCTCAAGGCCGGCCACGTCGACTGCGTGATCTCGTCGATGACGGCCACGCCTGAACGGGCAAAATCGATCGCCTTTTCAGAGCCCTATCTCAAGACCGGCCTCGCTCTCTTGATCGCGGAGCGGTCACCGGTGCAGTCGGCCGCCGATCTCGATGCCGTCGGACGGGTCGTGGCGGTGAAGCAGGGAACAACGGGCCAGCAGTGGGCCGCCGCGGCGCTGAAGCAGGCCAGCGTGCTCGTGCTTGATACGGAAGCGGCCGCCGTTCTGGAGGTGCTTCAGGGCCGGGCCGACGCCTTCATCTACGACTCGATGTCGGTCTACACCAACCACCAGAAGCATCCAGGCAAGACGCGCGCGGAGCTCGCGCCGTTTCGCGAGGAATCGTGGGCGGTGGGTCTCCGGCAGGGCAACGACGGGCTTCGTCGGCAGGTGAACGAGTTCCTGGAGAAATTCCGCGCTGACGGCGGCTTCGAGAAGCTCGGCGACGACTTCCTCGCGGAGCAGAAGGCGTATTTCAAGGAACACGCCATCCCCTTCTACTTCTAGCCTGACTCTCCTCGCTCAGCCGGATCTCATGAAAGCCGACCGGCCGTGAGGCCGCGGGCTGTTCTCGTTGGGAGCGACGTTTGATTTGGCCTCACCCCACGCCTTACGGCGTTGGGCTTGTACGGAGCGTGGTTCAAGCCGACCGGCCGTGAGGCCGCGGGCTGTTCTCGTTGGGAGCGACGTTTGATTTGGCCTCACCCCACGCCTTACGGCGTTGGGCTTGTACGGAGCGTGGTTCAAGCCGACCGGCCGTAAGGCTGCGGGCTCCCCGCCAGCGGCTACACTTTGAGCATGTCCCGTTGGCTCGCCCACCTGATCGTGATCGCGTTGCTGGCCGCCGCCTGCGGCTGGGCGTGCGCGAGCCTCGATATGACCTGGAACTGGGGGGTCGTCTGGGAGTATCGCCAGGCGTTCTGGAAGGGCTGGTGGACCACGCTCGGCCTGGCGCTGGCCGCTCTTCTGGCCAGCAGCCTGATCGGCCTCGCCGCCGCAGTCATGCTCCGGTCGCGGTTCGCGATCGTGGAAGCTGTCGCCCGCGTTTACGTGGAACTGATCCGCGGCACGCCCCTGCTCGTGCAGTTGCTCGTCGGCTGGTACGTGGTGGCGGCGGCGCTGCACGTGGGCACGGGGTATCGGACGGCCGTCGGCGTGCTCGTGCTTGCGATGTTCAGCGGCGCCTACATGGCCGAGATCTTTCGCGGCGGTCTCGATGCGATCCCGAAGGCCCAGGTCGACAGCGCCCGGGCCATCGGGCTCACCAGGTGGCAGGCATTCAGGCTCGTCATCTTCCCGCAGGCGGTGCGGATCGTGCTTCCGGCTGTGGCCGGCCAACTCGTGTCGCTGATCAAGGATTCCTCACTGCTCTCCGTGCTTTCGATCGGGGAGTTCACATTCGCCGCCCGCAACGTCAATTCTGCCACCTACTCGACGCTCGAGAGCTACCTGCCACTCGCTGCCGGCTATCTCGCCCTCACGCTCCCCCTGTCGGCTCTGTCCCGCTGGCTGGAGCGGCGGTTTCGCTACGAGGCCGCATGAATCTTGCGATCCACGGCCTCGTGCAGCGGTTCACCGACCCGCGTTCGGGAACGCAGGCCACCGTGCTTGACGGGCTCGACCTCGTGACGGGCACCATCCAGGCGCTCGTGCTCATCGGGCCGTCGGGGGGCGGCAAGTCGACGCTCCTGCGAATCCTCGCCGGACTCGACGTGCCCACCGCGGGCACCGTCGCCTTCAACGGCGTGCCGCTGCCGCGAGACGAGCACGGCCTGATCAGTTATCGCCGGACCGTGGGGACGGTCTTTCAGGCATACAACCTGTTCCCCCACCTCACCGCGATGCAGAACCTCCTGCTCCCGCTCGTCCACGTGCACGGCCTCTCCGAGGCCGAGGCCTATGACCGCGTGCGGGAGCCGCTCGATCGATTCGGCCTGGCGGCCCACGCCCAGAAGCGGCCGGCCGAGCTCTCCGGCGGGCAGAAGCAGCGGGTAGCGATCCTGAGGGCGCTGGTGGTCAGGCCGCAGCGACTGTTCCTCGATGAGCCCACCTCCGCCCTCGATCCGGAGATGTCGGGCGAGGTGCTCGACATGATCGGTGAACTGAAGGCCGCAGGCACCCAGTTCGTCCTCGTCACCCACGAGATGGGCTTTGCCCGCCGCGTCGCCGACGAGATCGCGTTCATCGCCGACGGCGAATGCCCAGCCCGGGCGCCGCCGGGTGAATTCTTTTCGGTCTGTCGTGAGCCGCGAGTCGTGTCCTTCCTCGAGCGAGTCCATCGCGCATGAATGCCAACGCCCCAGGCCCTGACGATGCCCCCCGTTCCGCGCTGCTCGGCGCGCTGGTCGCCGATGCGGTGGCGATGCCGGTCCACTGGTACTACGACCAGCGGGCCCTCGACCGCGACTACGGCCCGATCGAGGGGTATCGCGCGCCGCGCAGTCCGCACCCCGACAGCATCCTCTGGCGTTCGCAGTGGACACCGCCGTCGGCGAAGTTCGACATCCTCCGCGAGCAGGCGGCGCACTGGGGAAAGAGGGGCGTCCACTACCACCAGTTTCTTGCCGCCGGCGAGAACACGCTCAACTTCCGCCTCGCGGTCGAGCTCTACGAGTTCGTTCGCCGGCATGGCGACGAGGACCCCGAGCGGTGGCTCGACCGCTACGTGGCGGTGATGCTCGAGCCGGGCTGGCACCGCGACACGTACCTGGAGGAATACCACCGCCACTTCTTCACCAACCTCGGCGCGGGCCGCAAGCCGATCAACTGCGGCGTGCGCGATGTCCACATCGGCGGCCTCGTGCCGGTGCCCGCCCTCGTCGCCGCCCTCGGCCCCCGCAACCCAGACCTCCGCCGGATCGTGCGGGTGCACGTAGGGCTCACCCATAAAGACGACGAGGTGCTCGCCGCCGCCGACGCCTTCGTGCGGATCCTCGTCGACGCCATCCCGCGCCCCGAGGCCAGCCCGAGGACCGCCGCCGAGGCCGCGGCGGTGCTGCGGGAGTCGATCCTCGAGCACGGCCGCGACTGGATCTCGGCCGCAAAACTCCGCTCCTGGGAGGGCCTCTCCGACCGGCAACTGGTCGGCGGTACGCTCTCGAGTGCCTGCTACATCGAGGAGGCCTTTCCCGCGTCCCTGGCCCTCGCCTGGCGGCATGCCGGAAACCTGGCGGAGGGCGTGTGTGCCAACGCGATGTGCGGGGGCGACAACTGCCACCGCGGTGCCGTGGTCGGCGGTCTGCTCGGGGCGACGGCCCCGATTCCAGCCCCATTCCTGGCCGGCCTTGCGTGCGGTGCTAAAGTTACGTCATCGTAAAATCTGTCTCGTCGCAAGGGGAATCATGTCGTCATCGGTCGGTTCACTCAGCCCGGAGGCCACGCCGCCCACCGTGGAGTTTGCCTCGCTTTCGAACCCCGTCACCCCGACCCGGACGACGATCCTCGACGCCGACCCCACGGCGACCGACCCGGTGGCCGCCAAGCGGGCCGAGATCCGCCGCTACTTCCACCAGACATGCGAGATCTACGAACGCCTCTTCGCGCTCATTCGCGACGATGCGTCGTACTACGAGCGGCACGAACCGCTCCGCCACCCGCTGATTTTCTACTACGCGCATCCGGCG
This sequence comes from Planctomycetota bacterium, assembly GCA_037133115.1. Classification (GTDB taxonomy): domain Bacteria; phylum Planctomycetota; class Planctomycetia; order Pirellulales; family UBA1268; genus QWPN01. Next base: position 4,600 of record JBAXOU010000163.1, read on the forward strand.
GTCTTCTACCTCAACAAACTCACGGCCGGTCGCTTCATTCCTGCGCGGCTCGACCCCGTGCTCGAAGCGATGATGGCGGTGGGCGTGGACGAGATGTCGTGGGACGATCTCAATACCGCCCACTACGACTGGCCCTCGGTCGCGGCGGTGAAGCGGTACCGCGCCGACATGCGGAAACTCGTGGATGAGTTCATCCAGACGATGCCGCTCGAGTTGCCGATCCGCTGGAACTCGCCGGCGTGGCTGATCCTGATGGGCATCGAGCACGAGCGGATCCACCTCGAAACATCGAGCGTGATCATGCGGCAGATGCCGCTCGACGAACTCCGGCATGGCGATAAACTCACCGCGGAAGAGCGGCGACTCTGGGCGTCCTGCCCGGCGGCCGGTCCCGCCCCCGCCAACGAATGGCTGCCGGTCGCCGCCACGCACGTCCGGCTCGGCAAGCCCGAAACAGATCGCACCTACGGCTGGGACAACGAGTACGGGATCGAGGAGGCCGAATTACCCGCCTTCCGCGCCGGCCGGCGGCTGGTGTCGAATGCGGAGTTCATGCAGTTCGTGGCCGACGGCGGCTACCGCGACGAGTCGTGGTGGACGGAGGAGGGCCGCGGCTGGCTGAAATACACCCGGGCCGAGCATCCCAAGTTCTGGCTGAAGCGGGGCCCGTCGTACGACCAGCGAAACCTCCTCGATGAGATCCCGCTGCCGGCGAACTGGCCGGTGGAGGTCAACTGCCTCGAGGCGCAGGCCTACTGTGCCTGGCTGGCCGCGAAGACGGGGGAGAACGTGCTCCTGCCTACCGAGGCCCATTGGCAGGCTCTTCGCCACATGGTCTCCGGGGATCAGCCCACCTGGGAGAAGGCGCCCGGTAACATCAACCTCGAGCATCACGCCTCGAGTTGTCCGGTCGACGCCTTTCCGCAGGGTGAGTTCTGCGACATCGTCGGCAACGTCTGGCAGTGGACGCGGACGCCGATCATGCCCTTCAAGGGATTCGAGGTGCATCCGCTGTACGACGACTTCTCGGTGCCGACGTTCGACGGCCGCCACAATCTCATCAAGGGCGGATCGTGGATTTCGACGGGTAACGAGGCGCTCGCCAGCGCCCGCTACGCCTTCCGTCGTCACTTCTTTCAGCACGCCGGCTTCCGCACGGTCGTCGAGGAGCCGGGCAACGAGGCGCTGACCGTCGGCGCGCGGCTCTATGAGACTGACCAACTGGTGACGCAGTACCTCGAGTTCCATTACTACGACGCCACGTCTGGCGGCGCGGGTGATCCGCTCGGGGTCCCCAACTTCCCCAAGGCCTGCGTCGAGGCGACCATGCGGCACGTTCCAAACAGCCGCCGCGACCGCTGCCTCGACATCGGCTGCTCGGTGGGCCGCTCCGCCTTCGAGTTCGCCCGATTTTTCAGGCACGTCGATGCGATCGACTTCTCGGCCCGCTTCATCCAGTCGGGCGTCAGGCTCCAGCACGGCGACGAGCTCTTCTACGAGATCCCGACCGAGGGCGAACTGACCACCGGGCGGGCGATTTCACTCGACCGACTGGGGCTTGGCGACGCGGGCCGCCGCGTGAACTTCATGCAGGGAGACGCCTGCAACCTGAAGGAACTCTTTAGCGACTACGACCTCGTGTTCGCGGGGAACCTGATCGACCGGCTCTACGATCCCGCCCTGTTTCTCGACGCGATCGTGGAACGCGTCCGGCCGGATGGCCTGTTCGTGATCACGTCGCCTTACACCTGGCTCGAGGAATACACGCAGAAGCCGAAGTGGCTGGGCGGCCGCCGCGAGGCAGGGGAGCCACTCTCCACGCTCGCGGGGCTTTCACGGGCCCTCGCAGGACGGTTCGATCTCCTCCACAGGCAGGACGTGCCGTTTGTGATCCGCGAGACCGCCCGCAAGCATCAGCACACGGTCGCCGAGATGACGGTCTGGCGACGACTGGGCGGGTGATCTGCTAGCCTTTTCGGGGGTGGCGCCGCAGGCTGCTCCAGGCCACCACGCACCCCTCAGTTGCCGGCCATGCACCGCCCCACGCCACCGCCGGTGCCACCCGCCGTCGGCACCGATCACGCGCCCGTCGTCATCGTCACCACCAGACGGCCCGCCAAACGCCGAGCCCGGGGCGGGACCGCTGCCGCGGCGGTATGGATGCTTCTGGCCACGGCCGCGGTGGTCGCCGCCTTGGTGGCCTGGCCGTATCTCCAGCCGACGCTTCGTCCCGGGAAGCGAGTGGCGAGCAAGAAGCAGGTCGCGGCCGTCGTCGACCGCGGTCAATCACCCCGCGTTCGCCAACCTGTCCGGGAGCAGAAACAGCGGCAGGAGCCGGCCCGGGTGAAGGAGCCGCTGATTCCGGCCCCTCCGGCTCTCGCCGCACGAGACCGCGAACCGGCTGAGAGGGAGAAGGCCGCGACGGCGGCCGAGACCAGTGTGCCACCGCCAGAGGCCGATCAGGCCGACGACCGAGTGACTGAAGACGTGGCTCGCACGATCACCGATGCCGCCAAGGCATTTCGCAGCCATGACTATGCGGCGGCCGAGAAGGCCCTCCAGGCGGCGCAGGAGTCTGCCGGTGAAGAGGCCGAACCGGCGATGCGCGTCGAACGCTGGCAACTGCTCCTCGACTATGCCAGGCAACTCGACGATCACGTGGCCAAGGCGCTCGCGTCGGCGAATGAAGGCCGCGAGTACACGATCGGCGACCGTACGATCGCGATCATCGAGATCGGGCCGCAGGGCTATGCCTACAAGGAGGCGGGGGCGACGAGGCGAGGCCCGCGGGCAAACCTGCCGCGGGTGGTGGAGCGGGCGATTCTGAAAGCCTGGTACGACGGCGATCCACGGCCATCGAACGGCATCTTCCTCGGCGTCCATCGCCTGCTCGACGACGACGTCGACCTCGACAGGGTGCGTCAGGAATGGCAGCAGGCCCTGGTGGGCGAACCGGCAAC
>JBAXOU010000164.1:0-7558 GCA_037133115.1 Planctomycetota bacterium
CGCCGGCACGCTCGAAGTCCTCGAGCCGACGTGCACCCCGCCGTCGCCCGCGACCGACGCGCCGGCGCCGCGCTGAGATGGCCGAACGACTTGCCGTGGCATCATCGACCACGAAGGAGAGTTCGTGCCCGACCTGCTGAAACTCGCCTCCCGCCTGGGCCTCGCCGTCGCGGCCATCACCGGACTCGTGGCCGTGACCGGCTGGGCTGCAGGCAGCAGCGACATCTGGCAGCCGGCCGCGGTCGTGGCCAGCGTCGCCGCGGCGGTCGGCTGCCGGGCGATTCCCGCGCTCGTCACCTACCAGTTCACGGTCTGGGTGCTCGTGACGGTGGTGCTCGGGATGCTCTACCCGGAGCGGTGCCTCAGCCTCGGCGGCCTCGACATGAAGAACAAGCACCTGCTGACGGCCATGATCCAGCTGGTGATGTTCGGCATGGGCACGCAGATGACGATCGCGGAGCTCAAGACGGTGAAGAACATGAGCTACCCCGTGTTCATCGGGATCCTGCTGCAGTTCAGCGTGATGCCGGTCGTGGGCTGGGGGATCGCGAGGGCGATGGATATGCCGCCCGAGATCGCCGCCGGGGTCGTCCTCATCGGCGCCTGCTCCAGCGGCCTGGCGTCGAACGTGATGTCGTACATCGCCGAGGCCAACCTCCCGCTCTCGCTCACGCTCACCGCAATCGGCACGGTGACCGCGCCGCTCACCACGCCCTTCTGGATGTGGATGCTCGCAGGGAAGTGGACCGCGATCGACGTGTTCGGAATGATGATGGACATCATCAAGATCGTGATCGTGCCGGTTGGGGCAGCGTTGCTCCACGACTGGCTCCGGCACGCCCCAGCCGGCCGGCGGCAAACGCTGACAGCCGCCTGCCTCCTCGCGATTGCGGCGACCTTCGGCACCTGGCTCGCTGGGCTCTGGTCGCTGCCGCTCACCGCAGGCGGCGAGCCGACGCGGCCCGCGCTGCTCGCGATCTACTCTGCCGGCGCGGTGCTCATCGGCATCGGCTATCACGCCCTCTGGCGGATCTGGCCGGGAGTCGATCGCTGGATGCCGGCGGCGGCGATGTTCGGGATTCTGTTTGTCACGCTGATCACGATCGCGAAGGGCCGGGGCCAGCTGATGGACCTCGGCGTGGAACTCTTCATCGCCTCGGTGCTGCACAACGTGATCGGCCTCGCGCTCGGCTACGCGATCTGCAAGGTCTCCCGGGTAGACGAGCGGTCGTCGCGGACGATCGCGATGGAGGTAGGCATCCAAAACGGCGGCATGGCGTCGGGCCTGGCCAACGAGATGGGCAAGATCGACACCGTGGGCCTGGCCGCAGCCGTCTTCATCCCCTGGATGAACATCTCCGGGTCGCTGCTGGCCAACTACTGGCGCCGCCGCGGCGTCTGCGTCGTGCACCGCGGTGCCTGTACCGAGCACCTGAGCGCGAAACACCGCGGAGTCAAAGCCCTTCACGATCGAGAGCCCGAATCCGCGGAAGAAGCGGCGACGCTCCGAAGGCAGCGGCGGGTGATCCAGGCCCGATAGGCAAACATCATCCGCAGGTTGGGCCAGGAAAAAAGCAGCCTGGTAACGAGGCCCCACGGCCCACGCTTGTGCTCATACTCGATGTGCTCGCGGATTTCCGTTCGCCGGTCGGAAAGCGGCACGAACGAATGGGTGTGTTCCCACTTCGCCGCCGGCCCAGACGCCTGCACGTCGGTGAAGCCGCGGTCGGTCACACCCCGGTGCACCGCCTTCCAGCGGAGGGGCAGGGGACCGACCCAGAGCGTGAACCGCGAGACAGAGCCCTCGGCGAGCGGTTCGACGTCGTGGATTCTCACGATCGTCGGCGGCGGCGTGAGGATCTTGAGGGCCGACGTGTCGCGGTGGAAGTCGCGAACCGCCTCCAGCGGGGCATCCACGACGAACGCGTAGTCAAAAACGGGCATACGGTGATCGTAGGCGTTGGCGCCCGGAAAGCCCAATGGCGTACGCCGTGGGGCGTCTCACTGGGCGGGGTTGCGGGAAACCGCCCGGTCGGTACCATACAGGGCTCAACTTCCCCCGTATTTTGCGAGTTTCCCGTGGCACGCTCCTGTCAGGTTTGCAGCAAGGGTTTTTCGGTCGGCAACCAGGTCACCATCCGCGGTAAGGCCAAGTACCTCGGCGGCGTCGGCACCAAGGTCACCGGCATCACCAAGCGAAAGTTCAAGCCCAACCTGCAGCGGATCCGCGTCACGGTCGGCCGCGGCACCAACACGAGCCTGCTGGTCTGCACGCAGTGCATCAAGAGCGGCAAGGTCACGAAGCTCGTCAAGCAGCAGCCGTTCCGTCTTCCCAAGGTGGACAAGGCGGCCAAGCCGTCCACCGAGGAAGCGGTGCCGTCGGGTCCGCGGGCCCGTCCCTGATCCTCGCTGACCAGGGCACGCGGTCATGGCACTCACCCGGCAGGATGTCGCGAAGGTCGGGCTGCTCGCGCGGCTGGCGCTTTCCGGCGACGACGTCGAGCGGATGACCGGCGAACTCACCAAGATCGTCGGCTTTGTTTCTCAACTCGAGCAACTCGACACGAACGACGTGGCTCCGCTGGCCCACCCGCTCGACACGCAAAACGTCTTTCGGGCCGACGAACCAAAGCCCTCGCTCACCACCGCGGAGGCCCTGCAGTCGGCCCCCCGCCACGACGGCTCCTGCTTCCTCGTTCCCGCCGTGCTCGGAGATTCCGGCGCCGCCTAGGTTCCCGCCCGCCCCTTTCAGGCCTCCGTCCGCCTCCCGCCTTCCCATGCAGCCGCTCGAACTCTCTGCCGTCGATCTCGTGACCGCGATCCGCCGGGGCGAGGCGTCGGCCGTGCAGGTGGCCGAGGCCTTCCTGGGCCGGATCGAGAAAGCCAACGGCTCGATCAACGCCTTTCTTCACGTCGATCGCGAAGCTGCCCTGGCCCGCGCCGCCGAGATCGACGCCCGCCGCAAGGCCGGCAAGACGCTCGGGGCCCTCGCCGGCCTGCCCGTGGCGGTGAAAGACGCCCTCTGCACGAGCGACCAGCCGACCACCTGCGCGTCGAAGATGCTCGCCGGATTCCGGCCGCCCTACGACGCGCACGTCGTGGCAAAACTGCGGCAGGCCGATGCTGTGCTCGTCGGCAAGACGAACATGGACGAGTTCGCGATGGGGGGCTCCAACGAGAACTCCGCCTTCGGCGCCGTCCACAACCCGTGGGACCTCACGCGAGCACCGGGCGGCTCCTCGGGTGGCTCGGCCGCGTGCGTGGCGGCCGACATGGCACCAGCGGCAATCGGCTCCGACACCGGTGGCTCAATCCGTCAGCCCGCCGGCCTCTGCGGAATCACGGGCCTCAAGCCGACCTACGGCCGCGTCAGCCGCCGCGGCCTCGTGGCCTTCGCGTCGAGCCTCGACCAGATCGGCCCGATGACCCGCTCAGCGGCCGACTGCGCGCTCCTCATGGAGACGATCGCCGGCCACGACCCCGGCGACGCCACGAGCCTCACCGACGATGTGCCCCGGTACACCGAGATGCTCGAGAAGCCGCTCACCGGCCTGCGGATCGGCCGCGTTGCCGAGCACTTCGGCCCCGGCCTCGACCCCGAGGTGGCCCACGGCGTGGAGGAGGCCTTCGCGGCGTTCAAGGCGGCGGGCGCGACGATCCACGACGTCGAGTTGCCGCACGCGAAGTATGGCATCGCCACCTACTACCTCGTGGCCCCGTGCGAGGCGTCGAGCAATCTGGCGCGCTACGATGGCGCGCACTATGGTCACCGGTCTTCAGCCCGCCTGACCGGCGAGTTCGAGTCGCCGCTCGTCGAGATGTATTGCCGCAGCCGCGCTGAGGGCTTTGGGCCAGAAGTGAAGCGGCGAATCATGCTCGGCACCTACGCCCTCTCGGCCGGCTACTACGACGCCTTCTACGCGAAGGCGCTTCGCGTCCGCCGGCTGATCCGCCAGGACTACCTCGACGCCTTCCAGCAGGTCGATCTGATCGGCGGCCCGGTGTCGCCCACGCCCGCCTTCCCGCTGGGCGAGAAGACGAGCGATCCGCTGGCGATGTACCTCGTCGACATGTACACGGTGGGCACCAACCTCGCCGGCATCGGCGGGATCTCGTTCCCCTGCGGCTTCACCAAGGGTGGCCTGCCGATCGGCTTCCAACTCCAGGGGCCGGCACTGTCCGAACCGCTGCTGCTGCGGGCCGCCGACCGTTATCAGAAGCTCACCGACTGGCACACCCGCCGCCCGAAGCTGGCCACCTGACGCCACACCCATGTCGAAGCAGCCCGCCACCGCCGCGTCCGAGCCCTACATCACCGTGATTGGGTTGGAGGTGCACGTTCAGTTGCAGACGCAGACGAAGCTCTTCTGCGGCTGCTCGACGAAGTTTGGCTCGCCGCCCAACACGCAGGTTTGCCCCACGTGCCTCGGGCTGCCGGGCTCGCTGCCGGTGATGAACCGCCTCGCCTTCGACCTCGCGGTGCGGGCGGCTCTGGCTCTCAACTGCAAGATCGCGCCGTTCACGAAGTGGGATCGCAAGAACTACTTCTATCCCGACCTGCCGAAGGGCTATCAGATCAGCCAGTACGACCTGCCGTTTTCGAGCGACGGGCACCTGGAGGTGGTCGATCCGAAGGGGGCGTTCTCGCGGAAGGTCGACATCATCCGCGTCCACCTCGAGGAGGACGCCGGCAAAAGCATGCACGACGAGGCCGCGGGCACGGCCGACACCCGCATCGACCTCAACCGCGCCGGCACGCCCTTGTGCGAGATCGTGTCGCAGCCCGACCTGCGGAGCCCGCAGGAGGCGCGGGGCTGGCTCAACGAACTCAAACTCCTGCTCGTCTACCTCGGCGTGAGCGACTGCAACATGCAGGAGGGGAGCCTCCGCGTGGATGCCAACGTCAACCTCCACATCCCGCTGCCTGGAGAGGGAGGGGCCGACGGCCGAATCGCCAAGACGCCGATCGTCGAGATCAAGAACATGAACTCCTTCCGCTCGGTGGAGCGGGCCCTGATCTACGAGGCGGCGCGGCAGTGGGAGGAGTGGCAGGCCACGAAGATCGAGATGGGCAAGATGCCCAAGCAGACCCGCGGCTGGGACGATCCGGCGGGCATCACCCGACCGCAACGTCAAAAAGAGGAGTCGAGCGACTACCGCTACTTCCCCGAGCCCGACCTCGTGCCCGTGACGGTGTCCAACGCCGAGATCGCCACCGCCAGAGCGGCGATGGGAGATTCGCCCACGGTGCTCCGCGCAGCCCTCGCCGAGAAGTGGAAGATCTCGGCCTACGACGCCGACGTGCTCGTCAACCAGGGCCGCGACCTCGTGGCCTGGTATGAAGACCTCGCCACCCGCGTGGGCGAGGGCAAGGTGGCGAGCAACTGGATGCAGCAGGACGTGCTCCGCACGCTCAACGAGCGTGGGGGCACCATCGCGGAGTTTCCAGTGACATCCGAGCAGGTTGCCGACATCATCAGCCGCGTGCAGAGGGGCGACTTCGACACCGGCCGCGGCCGTGAGATCTTCGCCGAGGTGCTCACCTCCGGAAAGCCAGTGGCCGACGTGGTGGCCTCGATGGGCATTGCAGCGGTGAGCGACGACGACCTCGTGGCCCTCTGCCAGGAACTGCTCGCGGCCAACCCGAAGATCGTGGCCGACGTGAAGGGTGGCAAGGAACAGGCCGCTGCCGGCCTGATCGGCCAGGCCAAGAAGAAGAACCCCAATGCCAATCCCGGCAAGGTCAGGCAGATGTGCCTCGACCTGATCAAGGCGCTCCCGTAGCGCCTGCGGCACAGGTTGAAAACCTGTGCTACTGCCCTTCGTAGCGCAGGTTTTCAACCTGCGTCGCAAACCAGCCGAAGTCCGATTTACGGGCCGGCGCTCGCCGTGTAGCGTATCGGCCCCGCCAAAACATCGCGCAGCCTGACCATGCGTGCCCGCCACCAATCACCGTACCTGCCAAGCACGCCGAGCCGCCGTCTGCAGGCAGGCCGCTTCCTCGGCGGCCTGTTCGGCCTCGTGGGACTGCTCGGTGTTCCCACAGTGTACTTTCGGCTCATCGCCCACGACCCACGGTGCCGCAGCGTGCCGATGTTCTTGCTGCTGCTTGTTTTCTTTCCCTGCCTCAGCGCGTTGATCGGCCTTCTCATTGGCGTCCTCGGATCCACCGTGGTGGACCTGACTCAACACGACCGGCCGACGGATCACCTGTAGCCGCAGGTTGGTAACCTGCGGTCAACCGACGCCGACCCAGATGCATGTGCAGGTTACCAACCTGCACCTACGTAACACAGGTTTTCAACCTGCGGTCAACCGACGCCGACCCGGATGCATGTGTAGGTTACCAACCTGCACCCACGTAGCCGCAGGTTGGTAACCTGCGGTCAAAGCACGCACCTACGTGGCCCGCAGCACCTTCACGCCGCTGGTGAGCATGAGCGGCACCGGCTCCCGAGCAAACTCCAACTCCACCATGCCGGCGACGAAGCCCTGCGCCGGCCGCGCGATGGGCACCCGCCACTGAGCGCCCGACGCCTCCACTGGCTCCGACGACCAGCGAGCCATCCGAAAGTCACGGCTCTCCGACACGGCCGTCCAGAGTGTCACCCGTTCCGTCTTTGTCGCGCAGGCCACCACGCACTCAGCGCCGCCCGCAGGCGTTTCCTCGAAGCGCCAGTCGATCGGCGGTAGCCGCTCGATGCCTGCCACGTGCCTTCCCATCGCCGCCACGAGTGCAGCGATTCGCGGCACGGGCAATCCGTGGCCGGCGTTGGGGCAGTACGACACCCACCGCGGCCCGGGCAGGGCATCGTAGTAGAGGCCGCAGGCTTCCAGCGGCCAGTAGGGGTCGTTCGTGCCCAGCGCGATCACCTTGGGCATCGTGTAGCGATCGCGGTATGCAAATGGATCGACGATCTGCACGAGGTCCCTTCCCCGGGGCGACGCCAGCATCTTCTCGATGCCCCGCGAGGTGTAGTCCTCCAACTGCTCCGACATCTGTCCGAAACTGGCAACCTGCAGCTTCACGTGGTCACCAAGCGAGAGCATGTCGATCACCATCGGCACGATCCCCTTCACGCGGTCGTCCACCGCCGCCGAAAGCCACGTCGTCCACCCCCGCTTGCTCGCGCCCGTGACGACGAACTCGTCGATCTCGACGCCCCAGTGCTCCTGCGCCTGGGCCGTCGCCGCGTTCATCGCCTCGACGGCCGACTTCACCATCGGCAGGAGCAGGGGCCAGGTCGCATCGCCCGTCTTCGTGTACTCCACGAACGTGTGGGCGATTAGGCCGTCTTCGTGGAGATCTCCGAACATCGGCTGAAACGGCACCTGCCGCACGACCGCGGCCGGCAGGCCGGCGGCATTCGCCACGGCGGCCAGCACCTTGAAGGCGTCGGTTGGCTTCGCGATCGGGTGCTGCGGCACCTTGTTCCCGCTGCCGCCGTCGATCCAGAGGATCATGCGGCTCGTGTCCCGGGCCTCGTTCGGCAGAAACATGGAGACTTCGTGCGTCCAGGGCACGCCCTTCCACGTCTGGCTGGTGAGCCGGCAGGTC
>JBAXOU010000165.1:0-7545 GCA_037133115.1 Planctomycetota bacterium
CTCCTCCGCCGCAAGCCGCGGCGCCCCCGCCGCCCAAGCCCATCAGTCTCGATCCGATCCCGGAACTCGTGGTTCGGGCCGGCACGAGCGGTACCGCTCGCATCGAAGTGAATCGCGCCGGCCATGCCGGAGAAGCTACCGTCACCGTCGCCCCGCCCTCGGATCCCGGCCTCACGATCACGGCTGAGCCGATCGGCGGCGACACCCGCACCGGGACGATCGTCGTGACCGCCGCCGAGTCGGTGGGCATGACGGAATCGATTGTTCCGATTCAGGTGACGGTGACTCTCGACGGGATGACCGCCCAGGAAAATCTCTCCGTCAAGGTGCCGCAGTTCGAGGCTCCGACGTTTGAGCCGGATGGAGCTGCGATCGTCCAACCCGGGCGCAAGGGGAAGACGACGTTTCGCGTCGATCGGAAGGGCTACGTTGGCCGGCCCATCGAACTCAGCGACGCCACCGGCGTTGGTGCTGATGGACAGCCGCCGGTGGCGACGCCGACCGACGCCCCGCGCGAGATCACGTGCACGGCAGTGACCATCGCTGACGATTCCGAAGTGGCGACGATTGAGTTTTCGGTCGTCCCTGAGGCGCAGGATGGCCCCCGGACGGTCATGCTCTCCGGGAGCACCATGGGCCGGGCGTTTCCGGCCGAGTTCAAAGTGGATGTGCTCGCCCACCCCTATGGCGTGATGCCGCCGAAGGCCGTGTCACTCGCCCCCGGCGAGACGAAGCAGATTCCGCTCACCGTCACCCGGCCGGCCTACGCGGGGCCGATCGATGTCGCCATCGCGAATCTGCCGCCTGGCGTGACGGCGGAGCCGGTTGTCATTGCCGCAGGATCCGAGAGTGGTTCGTTCGTGCTCACCGCGTCGAGCGACGCCGAGCCCCGCGTGCGCTCCGCGGCCGTCCACACCACCGGCGGCCCATTCGGGCTCGACGAGGTCGTCGTGGTTCGAGTCGCCCGCCCGGGCGCGGAACAGGGTCTGCCCGCGGCGGTCACTGCGGGCGACCTTGGCCGTCCGCGGAAGCCGGGCGTGATGAGCGGTCGACTGACATCCGCCGCCAGGCGGGCGCTCGCGGATCTTTATGGCGGAACACCCGAGAGCGACGCGGCCGTGACCCGGGGGCTCGCCTGGCTCGCCCGCGTGCAGCAGCCGGAGGGGAGTTGGACGCTCAAGGGAGGCAGCGGAACGCCGTCCCCCGACGCCCCGTCCGATCCGGAGCCACCCGCGGATTCCACGCTCGCCGCCGCGCTGGCCGTGCTTCCGTTTCTCGGCGAGGGCATCTCTCACCAGCGTGCGCCGACCGAGCCGACGGAGTACCAGAACTACAAGACGGTGGTGGAGAAGGGGCTGGTCTTCCTCTGTGCCAACCAGATGCGCGACCGCAGCAAAGCCGACGGCTTTCTGAGGGGAGGCATGGAGGGGCATAGCCTGGCCACGATCGCCATCGCCGAGGATTACGCCCTCTCGCGTGACGACCGCCTCAAGCTTCACATCAGGCAGGCAGTCAAGTTTCTTGGCGCCATGCAGAACCAAGACGGCAGTTGGGGGCGAGAGCCGGGTGGGCCGGGCGACCTCGTGACCACGTGCTGGGCCGTCCAGGCCTTGCGAGCTGTTCAAGCAGCCGGACTGGGCACGTCGATGCGACCGCTGAAAAAGGCACAGCAGTTCGTCGATGCCTGCGCGGCTGGTCCAGCCGACGCGACGATGTCGCAGTATCGCTTGTCGGGAGGTAAGCCCGTGACCCCGCTCGCCACCGCCGCCGGCCTGGCCGCACAGTTGGAACTCGGCAAGGCTGCGGATGATCCAGATGTCCGCTCCGGCGGCGCGTTCCTTCTCAAAAACACGTCGGGCCCGATGCCGTATCCCTTCCTCGCCACAGAGGCCCTCCGCGACGTGGGCGGGGAAGACTTCGACGTATGGAACCACGCCGTCCGCGAAGACCTCGTGAGACGCCAGCGGCAGAGCGGCGATCTCGACGGCAGCTGGGATCCCGACGGAGAAGACGGCGGCCGGATGGAGGCCACCGCCCTCTCGCTGCTGACGCTGCAGGTCTACTACCGTCAGCTCCCCAGAGAGCGTGATCCAGCGAAGAAGTCAGCCGTTGACGACGCCGACGTCGAAGCGGCTGACGAACCTGGCGACGCGGCCGACAGTCCGTGACCCGCCGTCAGGCGAGGATGTCATCGAGCCGGCCGGTCGAGTCGCCGAAGCGCTCCACCGGGGCGCCCATCAGGTCGAGCATCGTCACGAACAGGTTGCTCATCGGCTTCTCCTCCGCGAGCCTGACGTGGCGGCCGGCCGCCAGCCTTCCGCCGGCTCCGCCGGCAAGAATCACGGGTAAGTCGTCGTGGTTGTGGCGGTTGCCGTCAGAGAGGCCGCTGGCATAGACGATCATCGAGTGGTCGAGCACGCTCCCGCCATCGGCCTCGCGGCACGCCTGAAGCCGGCGGAGCAGGTAGGCGAACTGCTCGGCGTAGAAGCGGTCGATCTGGGCGATCGTCTCGAGCTTCGCGGCGTCGCCCTGGTGGTGCGAGAGCGAGTGATGGCTGTCGCCGATACCGATCTCGGGAAACGTGCGATTGCTGCCGTCGTGGGCGAACATCAGCGTCGCGATCCGCGTGGAATCGGTCTGGAAGGCGAGCACGAGCATGTCGGTCATCAGCCGCATGTGCTCGCCGTAGGCCGTCGGCGGTTCGGTGGGCAGGTCTGCGTCTGCCACGTCCGGCGCTGGCACGCGGTCGAAATGATCGAGTTGGGCTTCGAGTTCGCGGATGCCCGTGAGGTATTCGTCGAGCTTGCGGCGGTCCGCGGCGTCGAGCCGCCCGCCAACGCTCCGCGCCTCCTCGGCGACGAAGTCGAGGATTGATCGCCGGCCTGCCTGGCGGGCGGCAAGGCTCCGTGCCCGCTCAGCACCCGTGCCGGAGCCGAAGAGCCGCTCGAACACGAGCCGCGGATTCGCCTCGGGCGACGCCGGCTGGCTCTCGCTCCGCCATGACATGTTGAACGAGTAGGCACAGGAGTAGCCCGAGTCGCACGACCCGCTCTCGCGGACCGCATCGCAGGAGAGTTCTAGCGACGGAAACCGCGTCGCGCCGCCGATCCGCTGGGCTGCCAGCTGATCGACCGAAATGCCTACGCGGAGGTTGGAGCCCGAGGTCTTCCTGGGCCGCATACCGGTGAGAATCGTGGACGTGGCACGGGCATGGTCGCCGGCACCGTCGGGGCCCGCCGTCCCGTTGCGGTGGGCGAGCCCGCCGATCACCTGAACCCGCTCGCGGAGGTCGGCGAGCGGCTCGAGGCTGACGCCGAACTGGTAGTCGCGTCCCACGCCGGTAGACCGCCAGCGGTCTACGTTCACGCCGTTGGGCACGTAGACGAACGCCATCCTCGTCGGCAGCGCGGCCGCGTCGGCAGCCCTCGCCGCACGGAGCGACGCGAAGGCGGGCAGTGCCACGGCCGTGCCCAGGCCGCGGAGCGCGGTCGAAGCAAGGAAGCCCCGCCGCGATAGGCTTCGCGAGGGCTCACGGTGCGGGCTGCTCATGGCTGATCCTCCGCGGCTGGGGCGATGGCCCGACGCATCCGAAACGGCACGCTCTCGCAGACGGCGTGAACCAGCGTGGCGAGGCCGCCACCCTCGCGATCCAGCCGCTCCATGATGGTATCGACCGCCGGGCCGTCGAAGTATTCCAGACCGCGGCCGAGGGCGTAGACCAGCATTTTTTCCGCCATGCAGCGGTGGAAATCGCGGCGGCGGGGGCCTGCAATCAGGGCCGCGAGTTCTCCCGCATCGGCGAAGGTCTCGCCCGTGATCAGCCGGCCGCTGGTGTCGATGTCCTCGGCGTCTGCGCCACGATACTGCCCGAGGGCGTTGTAGCGCTCGAGCGCCAGGCCGAGCGGATCCATGCGGGCATGGCACGAGGCGCAGAGGGCGTCCTGGCGGTGGATCTCCATTAGTTCCCTCATCGTGGGCGTGCGGCCCGTTTTCTCCGCCACGGCCTCCAGCGCCGGCACGTCGGGTGGCGGTGGGGGTGCGGGGCTGCCAAGGAGGTTGTCGAGGATGAACTGGCCGCGCTTCACCGGCGAGGTACGGGTGGGGTTGGAGGTGACCACGAGCAGGCTGCCGTGGGTGAGCAGTCCGCCGCGGTGGGAGTCGTCGGCGAGCGTGACCAGACGCATCTCGGGGCCCTCGACGTCGGGGACGCCATAGAAGCGGGCGAGCGGTCCGTTGAGGAATGTCTGTCGGCCGACGAGCAGCTCGGTCGCGGGCTGGTTGTCGCGGAGCAGGTGGGCGAAGAGCATCTCCGTCTCCTCCCGCATCGCGCGGCGAACGCGGTCGCTGAAAATCCGCTGGCCGAGAGACCGATCCCGGCCACCAAGCACGCGGCGGACGTCGAACGGCAGGCTCTCGACATCCCTGGTTCGCAGCCACTGCCCCACGAAGTCGCCCACGAACCGGTTGCTCCGCGGGTCGGCGATCATCCGGTCGATCTGGCGGTCGAGGTCGGTGCTCAGGCGACCCTCGCGGGCCAGCGTGAGCAGCTCGTCGTCGGGCATGGAACTCCAGAGGAAGGAGGAGAGCCGGGAGGCGAGGGCGATGTCGTCGAGTGGTACGGCCGAGGGCTCCTGTCCGGCCGGTGGGTCGGCCCGGCCGTCTGCTTCGATGTGGAATAGGAATCGGGGTGAGGAGAGCATGGCCGTGAGGGCTGCCGCGACACCCCGTTCATAACTGCCGTCGGGCTGCTCCATCGCGGTGCGGGCCACAGTCACGAGCCGGTCGGTGATCGCGTCGTCGCTGCGACCGCGAAATGCTCGCTCCGCTAGCCGTGCGATCGTGTCACGGAGATGGGCGGGCTGGGCCTCGGCGTCGGTGGGCGGGGGCCCCAATGCGAACACCCGCCGGACGGCGCTCGGATAGCGGTGGGCATCGCCCGACGGCCCCCGCTCGGGCACCGCCTCGTTGACCACCGCCTCTGCCACGCTGCTGGCGAGGGCGAGGTACTTCTCCACCAGCAACGGCGACATCGAGAGCACGTCGCCGATCGTGTCGAAGCCGTAGCCGGTGTCGTCGCTGGGCAGTTCGTCACTCACGTCCACGTCGAGGCCAGTCAGATCGCGGATGGTGTGGGCGTATTCGCTGCGATTCAGCCGGCGAAGCACGACGTGGCCGGGGTCGGGGCGTGCCGGATCGAGCCGGAAGACGTCCTGTTCTACAAACGCGATCAGCTGCCGACGCACCTCGGCCGTCGGCTGGGGCTCCTCGGCCGGCGGCATCATCTCGGCGCGAAGGTGGCGAAGCACCGACATCCAGGCCGCATGGTCGGGACCACCAGCGGCGGAGGGCCGCTCGGCGAGCCGGTCGAGCATCGCGTCGAGGGCCAGATTCCCTTCGGCCGCGCCGTCGAAGTGACAGTTGCCGCAATGCGTCGCCCACGTGTCGCGGATCGTATGGGAGGCGTGGCCGTCGGCCGTGGCAATCCGCCAGGCCTCGTCGTAAAACCCTGCGGCGGCGATCCGGCCCGGCGAACGGCCATTCGGGGGCACCGAGATGTCGACGACCGCGTAGTCAGGAAGTTTTGGATTCTGCCAGGAGTTGGAGATGTCTGCGTCTTCGCGGAACGTGAAGCCGGAGTTGAGGACGACATAGCGGCCGGCGGATGCTGCGGTCGGAGGCACGAGTGAGTTGGGGTGAATCAAGACCGGCACGTGGCTTGTCGCCGCGTGGATCTGGCCTGCGACGGCGAGCCCTTCGCTCGTCCAGTGGATCGGCAGCCCCGGAAGCACTTTCGCGATCAGCGGGTTGGAGAGCGGATCGCCAAACAGCACGAGGTTTTTGTCGCGCAGCATCGCGTCGGTGACATCGGCCGCCGCCACCACCGGCAGCTCGCCTCGAAACAGATCGTGCCAGCGGCGCCGGAAGTGCTCGAACTCGCCGTTCACGAATCGGTCCACCGCGGGATCGAAGCCAGGACCGACCGGCGGGACAACGATGAACGGCTTGGTGAAGGCGTCGTCGATCGGGCCGGTGAGCCCGGGCCGCTTCCGCATCGGCGGCAGGTCTCGCGTGGTGGCGATCTGCCAGGCACCGTCGCGATGCAGTTCCTTGCGGGCGACGACGAGTGGATCGCCGGCCGGGCGATCCTCGACGTCAAGGACGACGCCATCGATGTGGATCATGTCGGGAGCAGGATCGACGTGGAACGCCACGGCGGTCATGTTCGCCGTGGTCGCGGTGATCACCGCCTTGCCTCCCTCCTCCGCGCGGCCCGCATCGACCCGCGCTGAACAAAAATGCTCGCCCAGCCCGAGGGCCTCGACCCAGCCGACGCGGGCGTCGGCGAGCGTGGTAGTCGCGAGATGGATCTCGGCCGGATGCGTCGGTCGGCCGGCGGCAACGGCCTCCTGCAGAAAGGTTGTGATCTCCCGCTTGGAGGTGTCGTCGTAGGTGTGGGCCATGCCCGCGCCGACCACGTGGGGCAGGTCGCGGCCCTCGGCGGCCAGCGTCTCGACCATGATCTCGCTGGCGGCCCGCTGCTTGTCGGTCTCACCTGAGTAGGCGATTGCCGGAAGATTGAGCAGGTTTCTCGCGACAGGGGGAACGTCGGTGGTGGTCCAGAGTCGGGTCTCGTACCACGGGATCGTGGTCACATCGACGCCGGTGTAGCGACGGGTGTCGACGAAACCCGCGCCGCCGTGGACGGCGCAGAACTCGCCGGCGCGACGCGCCCCGATCTGCCAGGCCCCGGCTCCGCCCATCGAGAAGCCGGCGAGAACGATCCGGTCGGGGTCGATTCGGTGGATGCCGCCGACCGCACTACGGGCCTCAAACACGTCGACGAGCCCCGGCCCTTTCCAGCCGTTGCAGTAGCGGCCGAAGGGGAGCAGCACGATTGCGTCGTCGGGCGTGAACTCGGGTTTTTTATGGGCCCGCTGATGGAGGAAGTGGAGGTCGGTCTCCTGCTCGCCGCGACCGTGGAGCCAGATCCAGAGTGGCACCGGCTTCGACAGGTCGAGTGCATCCGGAATCCAGAGGCCGTACGGCTGCACGGAGCCATCGAGCGCGGAACGGAAGCCGTGCACCGAAAGCCCTCGGGCGGTCCGCCAGGGACGCTCGCCGCGGTCGATCGCATCGAGCCGGGCCGTGGCCTCGTCGCTCGCCCAGACCGCGTGTTCGAGGTGGGCCGGTCGCCACCATTCGCCACCGTCGAGGGCGAACTCCACCGCCTTGATCAGTACCTCGACATCGGCCCGCGTTGCATCATCGGGGATCGCGGCGGCTTGGAGGCGTTGCCGCAGGTCGGCGATCCGGCCAGGAACCGCCTCCCAGGCGGCGTGGCTCGCGGGCTCGAGTTTCTCCGCCAGGTGTTCGGTCGCGACACCGGGGGGCGGCAGTCGGCGCGCGATGGCAGGAGGCTCCGCGGTGAATCCAACCGCGGCGGTTGCCACAATCGCGAACAGCGATGCCAACAGTGAGGGCGCCATGACCTAAGTGTAACGGCCGCGATAAGGGGGTCTCGTAGAGCAGGTTGGCAACCTGCTC
>JBAXOU010000166.1:0-7529 GCA_037133115.1 Planctomycetota bacterium
TCGACGAACGCCGCCTGGATCGACGGCTCGATGTTGACGATCCGCCCCTTGTAGATGTTGCCGACGAGGTTGTCTTGGCTGGTCCGCTCCACGTAGAGCTCCTCCAGCACCCCGTCTTCCATGATCGCGATCCGGCACTCCTCCGGCTGCGACACGTTGATCAGCATTTCCTGTTTCATCAGTTTTCCCTTCTCTGTTCGCCGCCCCGTTGGGGCGGCGGGGCACTAGGCCCCGGTTTGGGCAAGCAGGCGACGCAACTGGTCGCGCAGGTAGGCCTTCACCTCCTGCGCCCCGTACATCGACAGCGCCTTGTCGGCGACGAGGCGGCAGTCGGTGGCCGAAACGCTTCGGCACACCTGCTTCACTTCCGGAACGGCGCTCGCCGGCACGCTCAGCTGCCGCAGCCCCAGTCCCAGAAGCAGCTGCGTGAACATCACGCTGCCGCTCATCTGACCACACACATTGGCCGGCACGCCGGCCTCCCGCGCCACGTCCAGCGAGCGGCGCAACAGCCGCAGCACCGCCGGATCGCAGGCGTTGTACAAATCTGCAACCTCCTTGTTGCCCCGGTCGACCGCCAGCGTGTACTGGATCAGGTCGTTGGTGCCGACCGAGACGAAATCAACCTCCTTGATGAAGGCATCGAGCATCATCACGGCGGCCGGCGTCTCGACCATCATCCCCACCGGCATCTTCGGGTTGAACGCGATGCCGTGTTCGGCGAGATCCTCCATCACGTCGGCGAGCACCATCCGGGCCTGCCGCAGCTCGACGATCGTGGAGATCAGTGGAAACATCACGCGGACGTCGCCCAGGGCGCTGGCTCGGAGAATCGCCCGCAACTGCGTGCGGAAGACCGGCAGTTGCCGCAGCGAGAGGCGGATGCTCCGCAGGCCGAGGCAGGGATTCCGCTCCTCCTCGGGCGTCGTCTCGGTGAGCATCTTGTCGGCGCCGAGGTCGAGCGTGCGGATCACCACCGGCTTGCCACCCATCGCGTTGACGACCGAGCTGTAGGCCTTGTAGTGGTCTTCTTCGGTCGGCTCGCGCTTGCTCGTCAGGTAGAGAAACTCGGTGCGATAGAGGCCGATGCCATCGCAGCCGCGGCTGATGCACTGCTCCACTTCGCTGGGAAACTCGATGTTTCCCATGATCTGGATGCGGACGCCGTCGGTCGTCTCGGCGGGCAGGTCGCGGAGCCGGTCGAGCCGCGCTGCCACGTGCTTCGCGGCCTCCTCCTCGAGGCGATACTGGGCGATCGTCTCCTCGTCGGGCTGGAGGATGATCACGCCCTGGTTGCCGTCGAGGATCACCGGCTCGCCGCCAGACACGTCGGCCAGAAACGGGCCTACACCAACCACCGCCGGGATCTCGAGCCCTTCGGCCACGATCGCGGTGTGGCTGCCCGGCCCGCCGAGTTCGGTGGCGAAGCCCTTCACAAGCCGGCGATCGAGATTCGCGGTCTCGCTCGGCGTGAGGTTGTGGGCCAGCACCACCACGGGCTGCGAGATCGCTGCGAGCGTCTCCCGCCGCTGGCCGAGCAAGCTTCGCAGCAGACTCTTCTCTATGTCGTAGATGTCGTGCGCCCGCTGGGCGATGCGATTGTCGAGGTTCTGAAAGGCTTTGGCGTAGCGGCGGAGCGTGCGGCTCACCGCGTATTCGGGCCACCAGTTCCGGTCGCGAACGGCGCTGGTCAACTCCTCCTGGAGCTTCGGGTCATGAAGCATCGCCAGATGCGCCTCGAAGATCGCGGCATACTGGTCGCCGAGTTCGACGCGGATGGCATCGCGATTCCGCTCCACCTCGCGGGTGGTCTCGGCCACAGCCGCGGCCAGGCGGGCAAGTTCCGTGTCGACGGCGCTCCGCTCCACGAACCGGCGCGGGATGCGAAAGCCCTCGCTGTCGAGGACGAGCGCCTCGCCGATCGTGACGCCGGGTGAGACGGCGATGCCTTGGAGTTTGAGCATCGGGCGCAGTCCGCCCGCCGGCAGCGGAGGCCCTCTCGGGAGATCGCGCGGCCCGCCAAGGCGGGGGCGATCGACATCCCGGGGTCTCGCGCCTGGCAGTTGGTCGCGGCTCCTTCGGTTGTGGTCGTGTTGGTTGGACCGCGGCGAACGGGGACCGTGATCGGCCCCGAACACGTTCCCCGGGGTCAGGATTCCTGGTCGTTTTCGTGTTCGTTGAAGCGGCTCTCGAACAGGCTGCCGATGGCATCGAGCGCCTCGCGGGCATCCGGCCCGGTCGCTTCCACCACCAGCCTGGTGCCCGCCTCGGCGGCGAGCGTGAGGAGTTCGAGAATGCTCTTGCCATCGGCCCGTTGCGAATCGTTGACGAGGGCAATCCGCGACTGCCACTTCCGCGCCTCGCGGGCGAGCAGGTCGGCAGGGCGGGCGTGCAGGCCGGCCGCATTCACCACGACAACCTCGCGCGAGACGGTCTCCTCCCGCAGGGCGGTCTCCTCTTGCTGGAGGCCACCAGCGGCGTCGCGAACGGATTCGGGGCTCTCTGCGTTCATGTCAGGACACCACGCCGTGGCTGTCCGCCTCTTCGAGCAGATGCTGGATGTCGACCGGCTCCTTCGCGGCCTTCAGCAGCCGGCAGAACGAGTCGTCCCGGAGTTGCCGCGAGATGTTCTCGAGGGCGCGCAGATGATCGCCGGGCCGATCGGGAGGCGAGACGAGTAGGAAGAACAGTTGCACGGGCTCGCCGTCGAGGCTCTGGAAGTCGATCCCCTGCTGGCTGACGGCCACCGTGCCCACGAGTTTGTTGACACTGGGGTGCTTCGTGTGGGGCACGGCCACGCCGCGGCCGATGCCGGTGCTGCCGAGGTCCTCCCGCTTCATGATCGCCTTCACGATCCCCTCGAGATCGCTGGCGGCGATCTTCCCCGCATCGACGAGCGACTGCGCCATCTCGCGAATCACGCCCTCCTTGGTGGCGGCGTGAACGTGCGAGCGGACCGCGTCGGCGGCGACGAAATCGGAAAACTTCATGCGTGATGCCGTGTCGGAAGGTGGGTGGCGGATGCTGGCCGCGTTTCAGGACCGGCGACTCGACTGCACATGCTTGTGGTCGCGGATCTTTTCCTTGTGCTTGCGGAGCTGCTGCTCCATCTTCTGCACCGCGCCGTCGACGCTCCGCCAGAGATGGGCGGAAACCTCGTGGCTGACGAGTTCGTGAAAGTGCTCGGACGAGGCCACGATCTCCACCGCGGGCAGAGACGAGTTCTGGAGGTCGACCGTCACGTTCAGGGCCGTCAGCCGGTCGAAGTACCGTGTCAACCGCGACACCTTCGACTCGATCTTCGACTGCGAGGCCGGGCTCAGTTGGCCATGCCGTGCGGAAACTCTGGTCTGCACGCAATCGCTCCTCAAGGATGGAAAAGAAAGAGCCTGAAGCATATCACCCGCAGTGGCGCTCCAGCAATTCGCACTGCGGAAACGTCGTGCAGGGGCGCGAAACTCACTCGTCGTCACGGTCCTGCGGGGTCGCTGGCGCGGCCGCCGGCGGCTCCCCCCCACGCCTGATCCGCCCCTGCTCGAGCTGCGTCTTCCACCACGCGATGCCGTCGTCGCGCAGCGTGCCGGGACGATCGGCTCGATAGCTGGAGCGATGCCGCTCGTCGGGCTGCACGATCTCGACGAGCCTGCGGATCGCAGACCGCCGCACGGCCAGGCTGCCGTCGGCGAGCGATCCGACGAGCAGCGCGTCACCCCCGGCGGCAAGTTCGTCGTCGCTGAAGCCACGGGCGCACGCCATCAGCAAGTCGCCCTTGCCCGGAGGGCCCGCCGCGCGAAAGGCCTCGGCGAGTGCCACTGCGGCGTTTTCCCCGCGGGCGAGCGCCAGCGGCACCGCCATCTGCTCGAGCGTGGTCCACTGGGTCTCGTTCAAGGACAGCGGCCGCTCCGCAGCGAGCAGGGCCACGAGTTCGCGATAGTCGCCGAGCAGCGCGAGGGTCGCCGCCGCGATCATCCGGTTCTCGCTCCGCGGGTCAGTCGCCAGCCGGCGGAGCGGGCCATCGACACCCGTCGCCGGGCTGGCCGTCAGCGCGTCGGCCAGCGCCCTCGCGGCCGACCGCTCGATGCGATCGCCACCGGCCGGGAAGCGCATCCATGCCGGCTCGGTGGCGGGCGGCACGAGCATCGCGGTGGCGGGGTCGCGATCGTCCCAGGTGATGGCGGCCCGCGGCGCCAGGAGCACCTCCGGGGGCAGGCCCGCCAGCGGCGGCGAACCGCCGTCCGCCGCCACCTGCTGCCAGACCTTCTCGGTGGCGCCGGCGTGGATCACCGCCCGACGGGACGGCGTCGATGCGCTGCCGGGAGCGCGGTCGAGCAGCACCTCGATGCCCGCCGGCTGCCGCATCATCCCGGAGACAACGCCGTGGAGTCCGCCAGCCATCACACCGATTCGCGCGTCCGCAGCCTCACCTGACACGATCGCACGGCCAAACACGACCTCGATACGAGGCGTCTCGTCGGCGTCGTGCGTGACCACCACCCTGGAGCCAGGCTGGAGCCGAATCGTCATCCCTCCGAGCGAAAACACCGGGTGGCACCAGGGCGGCGCGAGCAGGTCTTCGCGGTCTGCCAGCAGCGCATCGGCGGGTACGAGAAGCCACGCGGCCGCACCGTCGACCTCGCCGCGATGCAAGAGCAGGCCACCGTCGCGGACCTTTGCCGCCGAGCCCATGCCCTGGCCTGCCGTTCCGTCGGCCGACGGCGCATCGGCCGCGGCCGCAGGAATCGACGCGGCCGCCATCGCCGGCTCCGCCGCGGCGGGAGCCGCCACAATCGCCAGCGCATCGCCACTGGGCACCCGCTGATCACCAGGCGGCGAGGCGGCAGCCGCGTCTGGGGGCACCGTCGCGGCGGGCGACGGCGGCTCTCCTACAGCCACTGCGGGAGGGCTCGGCTCCGCGGCTGTGGTGCCCAGCAGGCCATCGACCGGTGCGACCGGGGCTCGCGCCGCCACGACTGATGGTGCTGGGGGGCCATCGTGGGCCGGCTCATCGCCGCGTGCGGGAGCCACCGGCTCGACCACAGCAGTCGCTTCTGCCTCTTGTGCAGGCGGCTCCACCGCGGGCGCACGCGGCGGCTTTGCGGGCGAGGCCTCCGTGGGTTCCTGCATCACCTCGGCCGGAGCGACGGCGACCTCTTCCGGGCGAACCATTCGCTTCGTTCCGCGATTGACCGACCACAGAAAGAAGCCGGCGAGCACGCCGAGAAGCGCGACCGACGCCGCGACCGACACCCACGCCGCGAGCGGCGCGCGGCGGCCCTGCGGCCGCACCGGCGATGACAGCTTCGCGGGGCCCGCCCGCGTCGACCTGCGGCCACTTCCGGCGACCTCCACTGCCGCGAGCGGATCGAGCCGCCTGCTCGCCGTTTCGAGCAGGCGACGCCGGTCGGCGGCAGGAACGGGCTCGATCGCCCCCGGTTCCCGGGCGAGTTCGGCGAGCAGCTGGTGGCACGCGGCCACATCGGCGAGGTGGATGTCGGATTCCACACACACCCGCTCAAACGCCTCGAGTCGATCGGCGGCCAGCGCGTTGTCGAGAAACTCGGCGGCGGTGTTCGGGTCGTCAGCCAGGCCGCGGCCCGCCGGAGGCGGCGCGGAGAGCGTTCGCCGGGCGATCACGTCCCTCACGCGTTCCACAAGGGCGGGGGCCACGCCGCTCGCCTGGACTTTTTCCCCGAGCGCCGCCTGGTCTTCCGGGCTCAACAGCCCGTCCATCCACGCCAGCAGGGTTCTTACGGTCAGTCGCACGGCGGCCTCCTCCAAGAAAGGAGTGGCGATTCGCGGCGGATTTCGTGCAGATTTTTTTCACGCGAAAAACCGGCAGCAGGGGCGATCCAGGAGGGCCCAAACTCCGTACTGGTGGGTGGCGTCCGGGGTTGGGCGTTTCAGGGTCGAGGCATAGACTTTCCGCGAACGGAACGAGTAATCAGGACGGAGGCTCGACGGCCCGTCCAGGGTTCATCCATATGAACAGCCATCGTCGACATCTTTTTCTCCGCCAGGCGGCGGGATACATCGAACTCGGCGAACTCCTCGCCGACGGCGATGCCCCGCTGCCGGAAAACGCTTGCAAACTCCTCCGCCGGGCCAGGGCAGAACTCTCGCAACTGCCCGACTCGATTCGGCTGGGGACGTCGGCGAGCCTGCTTGAAGGCCGGGCTCTGCGGGCGTTGGGCGACTTCGAGGCCGCCGTCTGTCCGCTCCAGAGGGTGGCCGAGGCCGCCCCCGAGCAGCTCGAGGCCTGGCTGGGGCTCGGCTGGTGCTACAAGCGGCTGGGAAGGCTCGGCGACGCCATCACCGCCCTGCGGACCGGCCTGGAAGCCGCGCCGAGCCAGCCGCTCCTCCTCTATAACCTTGCCTGCTACCACTCGCTCGCAGGCGACGTGACGGCGGCAGTCGACCATCTCACCAAGGCGATCTCGATCGACGACCAGTTCCGCGATCTCACCGGCGCGGAGCGCGACTTCGATCCGATCCGGAGCGATCCGCAGTTCGTCGCCGTGACGCATGTGGTCGTGTGACCCAGGTCCACCAAAACGCCCCCGCGGCGATGCCCGCTCCATACATGCCGCCACGAGGACGGTTCCCGGATGACGAGCTCCGCCCTCCAGGACATCATCGCGCTGCTCGGCTGCCCGGCCGCCGGCAACCCGGCGCAGTATCTCTACGAGCGGGCCATCGAGGCGTCAGAACTCGATTGGCGATTCGTCACCTGCGACGTCGCGGAGGCTGACGTCGCGGAGGCCATCGCGGGCGCACGGGCACTCGGCTTCCGCGGCTGCCTGCTCTCTGGCCGGCTTCGTGCCGCCGCCATGGCTCACGTCGCCAGCGTCAGCCCGTCTGCCGCGTTCGCCGGCGCCATCAGCCTGATCGAGCAACGCCCCGATGGCCCCGCGGGCCACATGACCGACGGTCGTGGCATCGTGGAGGCGGTGCGGGCCCACGTCGATCCGGCCGGTAAAACCGTGCTGGTGGTCGGGGCCGATGCCTGCGGCCGGGCAGCGGCCCTCGAGTTTGCCCTCGCCGGCGCCACGTCGCTCGTGGTGGCCGATCCCGATGCGGCCGCCGCCGCCGGCCTCGTTGAGGCGCTTGCCGCCGTGCATGGCACGCTGGCCTCCACGATCGAGTGGGCCGCGCCGCTGGCTGTGCCCGATCACGTCGGCATCGTCGCGATCTGCCCGCGCCCCTCGGTTCGCTTCTCGCTCGAGGCGCTGCGGCCTGATCTGGTGGTGGCCGACGCCATCCTCGCGGGCCAGTTGTCGGCAGCGGCCGCCCAGGCCGCCGACCGGGGCTGCTGCGTGGTCGATGGCATCGAGATCCACGCGGCCCAGACGGCAATCGAGTTTCACTCGCTCTCCGGCATCGAACCCGATGCCGAGATGCTCCGCGAAGCGCTCGAAGAGTTCCTGAGCTGAGCCACCTCTCGTAGCACAGGTTGTCAACCTGTGTGTTCGGCTCTGGGCTGCCCGCGCCCGTCGCCGGACGCTCGCTGCGGGCATCCTGCCCTCCGCTCG
>JBAXOU010000167.1:0-7519 GCA_037133115.1 Planctomycetota bacterium
GCGCGGGGATCAGACGAGGCCCTGCCGCTTGCGGCCGATCCAGAAGAGGCCGAGGAGCGTGACGAGCGACAAGGCCACGAGCGGATGACTCCAGAGCTGCAGCCGCCGCACCGCCGGCGGCGGGTCGGGCAGGGCGGCGAGCGACGCGACGAGCCCGGCGATCTCGTCGGGCCGCACCACCTTGCCCCGCGTCACCTGCGCGATCTCGGCGAGCACCTCCGGCCGCGCCGCCTTGCCGATCCCCTCCTCGGCCGAGCCCTGCACGAACACCGAGGCCGCGAGCGTGTCGCCCGTCTCCTTGCAGGCCAGCACGAGCTCGTGCGCGCCCGGCTCCGTCGGCATGAACGTCGATGCAAACACACCCCACTCACCATCGCCGCCCGGGGGCGCGAACCGCACCGTCTCGACCGCCCCCGAGGGGGCCGTGATCCGCGCGGTCACCTCGCCGCGGGAGAGGGGCTCGCCGCTCGGCTCGGCCACGCGGGCATCGAGCGCGATCGTCTGCCCGAGCTGCGGCTGCTCCGGCGCGAACGAGAGGCTCATGCGTTCGCCGCGGGCCATGTTGCGGCGGTAGGCCATCCAGCGGACCACCTGCCCCCAGAAGCGGTAGTGGTATTTGTCCTCCACGCCCTTCCGCCACCGCCAGGCGCCGTCGGTCGCCATGTAGAGCACCTTGCCGGCGCCATAGGTTCGTGTCACGAGCAGGGGGATCCGACCGTATTCGTTGGCGGCGTCTTCGTGCACGGCGAGCACCTCGCTACCCGCCTTCGCCCGCAGCACGGGGCCATGCCACTGGCCGCCCGGGAGGCTCTCCCAGACGGCGAGATTCTCGGCGCCTCCGTCGGCGAGCTTCGTGAGCAGGCTCTTGCGGCCCGCCTCGGTGAGCACAAGCCGCCGCGGGCCGTCGCTTGCGGTGCCGTCGGGTCGGGCCGGATCGATCACCACCGGGCAGAGTTCCTCGAGCGCGGTGCCCGTCAGCGACGCCTGCTCGCCCCGCCAGCCCGGCATGAACACCAGCCCGCTCGCCTGATACTCGACGAGGCCCTTCAGGAGCCGGCAGTCCTCATCGGTGAGTTGGCCCTCGCCCACGCCGACGTCGCCGAGAAACACAACGTCGTATTTCGAGAGCTCGTCGAGGCCCGAGGGGAACTTCTGAATGTAGTCCTTGGTGCCGCCGCCCCGTTTCGAGAGCCCTGGCTGAAAGAGCAGACACGAGACCTCGACGCCCGGATCACGGGAGAGGGCATTGCGGAGGTAGCGGTATTCCCACCGTGGCACCGTCTCGACGACCAGCACCTTGAGGTTCTCCTGGCGAATGGCGATCGGCGCCGTCCGCTCGTTGTTGTCGGCGAGAACCTCGCCCTGCTCGACCGGGATCGTGAGCGTGACCGTGTAGTCACCGACCGCCGGGGGCGTCCAGTAGATCCAGTCGGTGACGGTGGCCATTGGCGGAATGCGGACTTCCTTGACGAGTTTCTCGCCGGTGCTCGTGGCGAGCGTGGCCACCACCACCCGCTCGGTCGGCAGCGACGACACCACCGTGAAAGGCACGCGAACGGGCTTGCCCGCCACGCCCATCGTGGGGCAGTCGAGGCTCGTGAGATCGAGGTCGGGAAGTTTCGTGGGGCTGCCGGCAGGCACGGCATAGACCGGCACCTGTGCGAGCCTGAGCATCTGCGCCGCATCGAGCGGCGGACGGCCCTTGTTCCAGTCGCCATCACTGGCGAGCACCACCGCACGGAGCGCGGCAAACCGCTCACTCGCCTGCGCCAGTGGCTCGGCGAGGTCGGTGGCCGTGCCCGGGGGCGCCAGCGAGATGGGCTCCACGACCACCTGGAACCGCTCCTCGAGCGGCTTCCAGAAACTGCTCTCCGCGAGCGGCGCCACCGCCTCGCGGCGCGTCCGCGGACCGGCGGCATTGCTCCCGTCGGTCGCGACCACGTCTTTCGTATCCATGCTCCGCGAGGCGTCGTGGAGCACGACCACCGTCGGCTTATCGTCGGGCCGATACTCCTCGACCCACTCCGGCTGGTTGAGGAGCATGGCGACGAGGCACGCGATCAGGATGCGCAGGAGTTCCACGAAGCCGGTCCCGACGGCGAAGCCGCTCCGCTTCCAGGTGAGGAAGGCGACGACCACCACCGCCAGCACCAGCGCGATCGAGATGCCGATCGTCCAGGGTGTCGTGAAGAACCGCAGCGCCTGCTCGCTCATGCCGCGGCCTCCAGCGGCCGCGAGGTCTTCGCGGCGCGATCGGCCGCGGCAGGCCGCGGCAGGCTGAGCAGGCCCTCGGCCACGAGCGCGAGCAGCATGGCGATCAGGAACGCCCGCCAGATCTCCTGCACGATGCTGTCGGTGTCGCCCGCGGTGCCGGTGATCCGCTGGAAGGAGAGCCCGCGGAAGAGGGCGTCGATGCGTTCGTCGGCCACCGGCAGAGCCGTGTCCTCGGCGACGGGCCGGTTCACGGCCACGAGCCGATCACCGCAGGCGAACACGCCCGCGTGGAATCCCGCCTCGGTGGATGCCGCCGCACCGCCCTGCCGCGTCCAGGTGCCACATGCCCGCGCGTTCTCCGCGGTGGCCGTGCCGGCGTCGGCCTGCCGGGCGCCGCCGAGCACCGTCAGGCCGCGGTCGATGGCCCGCTGCACGAGCGCATAGAGGACGACCCCTTCGGCGGCGAGCGACGAGTCGCGCGGGGCGGGCGTGGTGGCCACGAACGTGACGCCCTCGGCTCGGCTCGCCCGCGCCACGAGCGGCGCGCCGCCCGGCAGCGATGCCAGCGGCACGAGATCGCCGGAGAGCCCGCACGAGCGGCGGATCTCCACATCGCCCAGCGGCAGTGCCGAACCCGCGAGCGTGTTGGCGAGCAGGTCTTGATCGGTCCGCCACGATTCCGCCGTCGCAGGCTTGGCGGGGGCCGTCCACTCGCTCCACGCGCAGCCGACGAATTCGGCCGTGGTGGGCCGATCGGGCGCGAAGAACACCACCTGACCACCGCGGCCGAGAAACGCCTGCACGAGTTCCGCATCGCGGCCCTCCGGAAGCGGCCCCTGCCAGAAGAGTGCCGCGGCCTCATCCCAGGCCGCCGCCGCGAGCCCGCCGGGCGGCACGAGGTCCACAAGCGCCACCGCCTTGTCGGGAGCGATGGCCGCGACGAGTTCGAGCACGCGGCCGGCGGCCGGATCCTCTGCGACCACGAGCGACCGCCGCGGTGGCGGCGCATCGTAGGCGAAGAAAAAATCGTTGTCGGCCAGGTTGGCATCGGCGGGAATCGAGACCCTGCCCCAGCCCCGCGCGGCCGCAGACCGTTCGAGCGGGATGACGTGGTTCTTGAGCACCGCCTCGCGGCCGGTGAGTTCCACGTCCACGGCGGTCGAGATGCCACCGATCTCGAACTTCACCGGCAGCGTCAGCCGGCCGCCGTCGTCCTGCCGCGACACCGCAACGGTGACCACCAGCCGGCGATCGCGGCCGACCGTCTCGAGCCGCACGTTCGACGCACGGACCGCCACGTTGCCCGGGGCAGGAGCGGCGTAGGAGAGCAGCTGCACGCGGACCTGCTGCGGCAGCTTCGCGAAGGCGTCGCGGATCCCGCCCCAGGCGCCGTCATCGGGCTTCCAGTCGTTGGCCCGCTGGTCGGAGCAGATCCACAGCTCGGTCGTGCCGGCGGCGTTCTCGCGGATGAAGTCATAGCCGCTCTGGAGCAGGGCCGGCAGGTCGGACGCCGCCGCCACGGGCCCGGCCGAGACGAGTTCCACGATCTCCGCGGGGCTCGCCACCTCCTCAGGCCCCTTCGCGGGATCGCTCAGCACCAACACCCTTCCCGCGCGGAGCGTGGCCAGCGAGTCGGCAAGTTGCCGGCGGCCGGTGTCGAGCTTCGACTCGCCGCCGGCCGTGGCGACAGCCTGCATGCTCGGGCTGCGATCGAGGATCACGATCGCCGAGTCGGGCCTGCCGCCGCCGGCGAGGGCGAGCCAGCCGCGGGAGAGGGGCCGGCCGACGGCGAGGATCACCGCCGCCACGGCCGCCATCCGCAGTGCCATGATCAGCCAATGCCGAAGTCTGGAATAGCCCCGCGAGAGCGCCTTGGCCGCGAGCAGAAACTGCATCGCCGCCCACCGCACCGTCTGAAACCGCCGCTGGTTGATGAGGTGGATGATCAGCGGCAGCGCCACCAGCGGCAGCGCCACGAGCACCCACGGCTGGAGGAACGTCATCGCAGGCCCCTTCCCGCCGCCCGGCCCACGAGGAACCGCGCGAGCACCTGCTCGTAGGGCTGGTCGGTGACCACGCGGTGGTAATCGACGGCCGACTCGAGCACGACCCGGCGGAGATTGGCGAGATAGGCCTCCATCGCCCGGTGGTAGCGGTCGGTGATGTCGATGGGGTCGGCGAAGATCGCCCCGCCCCCCTCCATGTCGAGAAACCGCGTCGGCCGCTGGAACTGGAAGGCGAGCTCCTGCGGATCGAGGAGGTGGAAGGCGGCGACGTCGTGACGGCGGAACCGGAGATGGCTGAACGCGGTCGCGAGGGTCTCGGGCTCGCAGAACAAATCCGAGACGATCGCCACCACCGCCCGCTGCCGCGTCGTCTCGGCGATCTCGTGGAGCACCTCAGGAAGCCGCGTGGGGCCGGCCGGCTTCGCCTCCTCGAGCACGTCGAACACCAGCCGCAGGTGGGCCGGGCTTCGCCGCGGTGGGAGCGTCCGCACGATGCCGCCGGCCACGCAGGTGATGCCGACCGCGTCGCCCTGCTGGCTGGCGAGGTAGCCGAGCGCCCCGCAGATCCGCCGCGCATACTCGATCTTCGTGACGCCGCCGGAGGTGAACTCCATCGACCCGGAGGTGTCGAGCACAAGGCAGAGCCGGAGGTTGGTGTCGGCCTCGTATTCCTTCACGTAGTGGCGGTCGGAGCGGCCGAAGGCCCGCCAGTCGAGCCGCCGGAGGTCGTCGCCGGGCACGTACTTGCGATACTCGGCGAACTCCACGCTCGAGCCGCGGTGCGGGCTGGCATGGCGGCCGGAGACGGTGCCCACCATCGGCCGCCGCGCGAGCAGCGGCACCGCCGCCAGCCGTGCGAGCACGGCGGGGTCGAGAAACGAGCGTGGCTGTCGGTCGGTGAACATGCGGCTGCCCCTGCGCGGCGCGGTCCGCCTACGTCGTCTGTTCGGCGACGGTTTCCTTCACCAGCCGGCCTACGATCTGCTTGGCGTCGATCCCTTCGGCCTGCGCGGCGAACGTGGTGATGATCCGGTGGGTGAGCACCGGGGCGGCCACCGCCTCGATGTCCTCCAGCCGCACCATGTAACTGCCGGAGAGCGCGGCCCGCGACTTGGCGCCCAGCACGAGGTTCTGCACGGCCCGGGGCCCGGCGCCCCACGAGACCAGCGGCTTGAGCCACGCCGGGGCCGAATCGCCCTTGGGCCGCGTCTTGCGGACGAGCTTCGCGGCGAACCGGTAGATGTGATCGGGCACCGGCACGCGGCGAACGAGGTGCTGGTACTCGATGATCTCGGCGGCCGTCATCACCTCCCCGAGCGTTGGCGGAGCGTCGCCCGTCGTCGTCCGCGCGATCGCGACCTCCTCCTCCTCGTTCGGATAATCGAGTTCGACGAGGAACATGAAGCGGTCGAGTTGAGCCTCTGGCAGCGGATAGGTGCCCTCCTGCTCGACGGGATTTTGCGTCGCCAGCACGAAGAACGGCGGATCGAGGTGGGAGGTCTTGCCGACCACCGTCACCTTGTGCTCCTGCATCGCCTCGAGCATCGCCGCCTGGGTCTTCGGTGGAGCACGGTTGATCTCGTCAGCGAGCACGATGTTGGCGAACACGGGGCCCGGTACGAAGTGAAACTCACGTCGGCCATCGGCCGTCTCCTGGAGGATGTCGGTGCCGGTGATGTCCATCGGCATGAGATCCGGCGTGAACTGGATGCGGCTGAACTTTAGCGACACGCATTCAGCAAGCTTGCTGACGAGGAGTGTCTTGGCGAGGCCGGGCACGCCCATGAGCAGCGCATGGCCGCGGGCGAAGAGGCAGATCGTGAGCCGCTCGATCGTCTCCTCCTGGCCGATGATCACCCGAGCGAGTTCCTGCCGCAGCCGTCCGTAGACGCCGCGAAGCCGGTCGAGGGCGGCGACGTCGTCGGCGCCGAGGTCAGGGGATCGATCGAGGGGCACGGTCGCCATGCAGGCCTCCGGGATGAAACGAGCGGTCGGCCTCATCCGGCCGGCCCGCTCAGGCACGTTAGTATGGCTCAAAACCGCGGCCGCCGGGACCGAAGGGTATGCTACTCGGCCGGCGCGGCGGCTTCCGACACGTTTCCGCGAACTGAAGCAGGAGAAGACGACTCGCATGAAGATCCTGGTCACCGGCGGCGCCGGGTTCATCGGCAGCCATATCGTCGACGCGCTTCTCCGGGAGGGGCACGCGGTCGCTGTGCTCGACGACCTGTCCAGCGGTTCCCGCGACAATCTGCCCCCCGGCGTACCGCTGCATGTGGCGGATATCGTCGATCCGGAGGCGGTGGGCCGCGTGTTCGCCGTCGAGAAGCCCGACGCGGTCTGCCATCAGGCGGCCCAGATGTCGGTGAGCCGCTCGGTCCGCGAGCCGCTCTTCGACGCCCGGGTCAACTGCATCGGGCTGATCAACGTCCTTGACGCCGCCGTGGCGGGGGACTGCAAGCGGGTCGTGTTCGCATCGAGCGGCGGCGTGCTCTACGGCGACGTCACGGCGCCGGCCCCCGAATCGACGCCGGCCAACCCGGTGAGTCCCTACGGGATCACGAAGTGGGTTGGCGAGCGATACCTCTCCTTCTATGCCGCCGAGCATGGCCTCACGGCGGTGGCTCTTCGCTACTCGAACGTCTACGGCCCGCGGCAAAACCCGCACGGCGAGGCGGGCGTGGTGGCGATCTTCTGTAAGAAGCTCTTGGCCGGCGAACCGGGTACGATCAACGGCGACGGCCGCTACATCCGCGACTACGTCTACGGCCCCGACGTGGCGCGGGCCAACGTGCTGTCGCTCCTGGCGACCGACCGCTGCAAGCCCGGCACGCTCACGAGCCTCAACATCGGCACGGGCATCGGCACCGACGTGGTCGAACTCGAGGCTCTCATTCGCCCCGCCGTCGCGGCGGCCGCCCAGGCCCGCGGCCGCACGCTCGCCACGCCGGCTCCACTCCACGGTCCCGCCCGCCCCGGCGACCTGCGAAGCAACCTCGTCGATGCGGCGCTCGCCAAGACCGTCCTCGGCTGGCAGCCCACCGTGCCGCTGGCCGACGGCATCGCCCTCACTGCCCAGTGGTTCGCCGACCGCTAATACGCGTCGCACGCGATCCTCGTGCGTTGGAGGGCCTCCGCAGCCGGAATCGCATGCGAGCCCAATGCGACCCGGGAATACACACAGGTTGAAAACCTGTGCTACGAGAGGAATACACACAGGTTGACAACCTGTGCTACGGGGGAGAGCAGCGAGGGGCTGCCCGTGCCCGGGAGCCGGCGTTGCTTCCGACGCGCAGCCA
>JBAXOU010000168.1:0-7401 GCA_037133115.1 Planctomycetota bacterium
CGTCGCCATGCATGACTGGCCGCGGGTTCGCGTTCAGCCACCACGAGCGACGCGCAGGAGGGCATCGGGCGTAGCCGCAGCCCTCCATCTCGTGTTCCGCCAAAGGCCCTCGTGCGGCCGCGCGGGTCACATGACCCGACGCATCCGCCCCAGTGCCTCGTGATGCACTGTTGGTCTCGCGGGACGAGAAGGCAACGAGCCGCACGTGCGGACGGACGTTTTCCCCAAGCCTGCCCGCCGAACCGGGTGGAGACGCCTTGCCGGACAATGGGGACACTTTGCCGGAGTCGCGTGGCCGGCGATCACAAAAGCCGGACAACCCGGCCTACGGCGTGTCTTCGCCGAGGTCGCGGACGGCGATATCCTTGAACTCCGCCCACATCGGCTTCCCCTGGTGGAGCTGCAACGCGAGGACCCCCTCGCGAAGCACCAGGTCGGGGGCGTCGGTGAAGTCGAGCGTCAGCGTGCCGTTGAGGTAGTGACGGATCCGGTCGCCCTGGGCCACGATCCGCACCTCGTTCCAGTCGTCGAGTTTGACGAGCTTCGCGAAGGCGTCGGCGTCGATCAGTTCGCCCGTCACCTTCTTCTCGCCGTCCACCTGTTCGGCCTTCTCGCCCGCCAGGCAGATCCGGCCCCGCTTGCCCCCTTCGTCGTAGATGAAGCCCGACACGTTCGGCATCTGCGACTCGTTGCGGAGCTCGTGCTGGTAGCCGCGGACGACCCACGGGTTCTTTCGTTCGCCCTCAGTGATGTGCTTGGAGCGATACTGGATCCCGGAGTTGTTCTCCCCGCTGCAGCGGTAGAGGAGTTTGAGCTCGAAATCCTTCACCGCCGGACCCTTGCAGATGAGGAAGGTGTTGCCCTCCGCCTTGATATCCGGCGTCGTCTCGCCGTGAATCGCTCCGTCGCGGACGCTCCACATCCGCGGGTCGCCGTCCCAGCCGGCGAGGTCGCGGCCGTTGAAGAGCGTCCGCCACTCGCCCGCGTTCGCGGGGGCTGCGGCGGGGGCCACCGCCGGCGGGGCTGCGATCGTAAACGACGAGGCGACAGCGGCAGCCAAGGCGAACAGGCAACGGATCATCGACGGACTCCTGCGGGGCGGACGGGCAATTTCCCCCAGTATCGCCGCCGGAGACCCGGCCGCTCAAGCCGGCGGCGAACCCACGGCGTTTTCCACGACCAGCCCTGCATCCCGGGTTGCCCGCTGCCGTGCCGACGCGCGAAGATACGTCACCCCCATTGCCACGCCATGCCAGACCGCCTCCCCCGCATCGTCATCGATCTCGAGAAACTGCGGCACATCAACTGTGGCCTGGGGCGGTTCTCCCTGCACTTTGCCCAGGAGATTCTCCGCCTGGCACCCGGCCGCTTCGATCCGGTGTTCCTCCTTGCCCAGGGAACCGAGCGCCACCTTCCGCCGCAGGGCTTCGATCGAGTCGACGTGCGACCGTGGAGGAAGGAGGTCTTGGTCCGGCGACTGCGGCCGTTCATCCGCCCCTTTCTCAGCCCCTCGAGGATCGGCCTCTGGCACGTCACCAACCAGATGTCGAAGTACCTGCCGCTCGACGACCGCGTGCCCGTCGTGCTCACGATCCACGACCTCACGTTTCTCCACGAGACGCCCCACGACGAGCAGCTCCGCAGGATCGAGCGGAAGCTCGCCGACATTCAGATGAAAGTCAACCGGGCCAGCGCCATCGTGACCGACTCGCACTACGTCGCCGAAGACGTGAAGGCCCACCTCGCTCTCGGCGATCGGCCCGTGCACATCGTGCACCTGGGGATCTCTGCGCCGTCGGTCGCCGCTGCGTCCCGCCCGACGTTTCTTCCGGAGGGGCCCTTCCTGCTCACCATGGGCAACTGCCTCCCGCATAAGAACTTCCACGTGCTGCTCGACCTTGTCGACCGACTGCCGAACATCCGGCTCGTGATCGCCGGCAAGAAGATGACGCCGTACGGCGAGTTTCTCGGTCGCGAGATCGCCCGCCGCCATCTCGAGGATCGCGTGATCATGCCCGGCGAGATCTGCGACTCCGACCGGCAGTGGCTCTACGAGCACTGCGACGCCTTCCTCTTCCCTTCACTCACCGAGGGCTTCGGGTTCCCTGCCCTCGAGGCGATGCAGTGCGGGAAGCCCACCTTCCTTTCCCGGATGACGTGTCTTCCCGAGATTGCCGGAAGTCACGCCTTTTACTTCGAGTCATTTGACGCCGCGTCGATGGCCTCTGTCTACGAGGCGGGGATGGCCACCTGCCGTGATGATTCTGGGTTTTCCGACCGCGTTCGGAACCACGCCGCGACGTTCGGCTGGGTCGAGACGGCCCGCCGCTACCTGCGGGTCTACGAGTCGATCCTCGGCCCTCTCCCCCCGGCACCGACGGCCTGAACTGGCATTCCGACGAGCCCGTAAAGCCTGCTAGTTTCCCTGGTGGTGCGAGAGCCCGCAGGCCGCCCACCTTGTCGGCCGCCCGCGGCTCTCACGCACCCTTGGCCCAGCATCCCCGTCGAGGGACGTCATGACGTTCGCCACCACGCGCCGGAAAATCTCGCGCCGCGCCGTCAAGCTGATGCCCTTCCTGCGAGGCCTGCTGCCCTCCCCGGCGATCCGGGTCAACGAGTTCCCGCGCCGATACCCCGACCTGTTCGTATCCGCCGATCCGCGAGTGGAGGGGTCGGGGCTCGTCTCCCAGCTTTGTCGCCTCGCGACGCTCGAATCGCCGGCTTTCCGCGGCTGGCTCGAGCGGCTCCACGACGGCTGGCACATGCACCGCAAGCAATGGGAGCATGCCTACATCTGCCAGGCGCTCCACGAGCGCGGCATGCTGGAGCCTGGGCGACGCGGCCTCGGCTTCGCCGTGGGTGCCGAAAAACTGCCATCGTTCTTCGCGGCGCTCGGCTGCCTGATCACAGCCACCGACCTCGCCGCCGATGACGAGCGCAACAACGGCTGGGCCAAGACCGGCCAGTGGACCGGAAACCGCGACGCCCTCAACGCGCACAGCCTCTGCCCGGCGGATGAGTTCCGCGAGCGGGTGGAGTTTCGATCCGTCGACATGAATCACATCCCGGATGATCTCCACGGTTACGACTTCACCTGGTCAACCTGCTCGTTCGAGCACTGCGGCAGCCTCGAACTGGGGCTCGAGTTCCTCGAGCGGCAGCTCGACTGCCTGCGGCCGGGCGGCGTGGCCGTGCACACCACGGAGTTCAACCTCTCGAGCAACAACAAGACCATCGGCACGGGCCCGGCCGTGATCTACCGCCTCCGCGACATCGAGGATGTTGTTCGCCGACTGGTCTCCCGGGGCCACCATGTCGAGCCGCTCGACATCGATCCCGGCGACCGCGACATCGACCGCTTCGTCGATCCGCCTCCTTACAGCGGCTCGGCCGGCGGGCCATACGGCCGCATCAAGCACCTGAGGCTCGATCTCGAAGGATATGCCTCCACGTCGATCGGCCTGATTCTCCGCAAGGCCGCATGACATGGCACTGAAAGCACTCGGGCATTCGATCGAGAAGCAGATTCTGCGGCCGCTCTTCCGGCGCGTCAGGAAACTGACCCGGATCTCCGGCGCCCACGATCGGATCGCGGCGCTCGAGAGCCGCATCGAGCGGCTCGAGAGCCTGTTTCGGGAGCAGGCCGGCCTGCACTACCTGCGGCTCATGGACGACCAGCGGCATGCCGACAACCCGGCCGGCAGTTCCGCCCCGAGACGCGACTCCGCATGACGAGCCCCGTGATGCACCGCGACGGCCTCACCTTCCTCGTCGATCTCCGCGTCACCCAATACAACGGGGATCGGGGAATCCCAGCCTATTCGCAGAGCATTGTCCGGCAGATCTGCCTCGACAATCCCGGTAACCGCTACGTTTTCCTCTGGAATGATCGGCTCCCGCGGCCCTCGTTCACCACGGAGTTCGAGCAGTACGGAACGTGGGCGACAGAGTCGGCATTGGCGCGGGGAGTCTTCGGCCGCATCGACGTGCTCTTCACCGCGTGCTTCTTCCTGCCGCTGCGCGGCGAGGGGGAGGACTATCTGTACCCGCGGTGGCTCCACGCCCACCAGCCGCATCGGCTTGGCATCGTCTACGACCTGATCCCCTATCTCTTTCCCGATCGCTACCTTTCGCGGCGCGAAGGCCGCGCAAACTACCTCGCGGGCTTCCGCGTGATGCGGGAGTCGGATCGGTTGTTTGCGATCAGCCAGGCAACTCGGCACGACACCATCCGCCTGGCTGGCTTCGACCCCGAGCGAATCCGCTGCGTCTATGGCGACATCGACCATCGCAAGCGGGAGCTGATGGAGTCTCCGACCGACACCGACCCTGCCGTCCTCGCCCGGTTCGGATTGCAAAAGCCCTATGCGGTCTACATCGGCGGAGACGACTGGCGAAAGAACATGGACGGCATGGTCTACGCCTTCGCCCACTTTCACGCCCGGTATCCCGATCGACAGTTGGCCGTGATCTGCAAGCTCTCGCGGCAGCGGATCGCCCACTATCAGCTGATGGCGGAGTCGCTGGGCATTCGCCCGGGGGCGATCGTGTTCACCGGCTACGTGCCTGCGGAGGAACTCGTCGCGATCACCCGGCAGGCGGAGCAGATGGCCTATCCGTCGCTCTACGAGGGTCTGGGGCTGCCGGTGCTCGAGGCCTACGGATGCGGGGTTCCCGTCGTCGGCTCCCACTCCTCATCGATCAAGGAACTGGTGATCCCGGAACTGACCTGCGACCCGCAGGAA
Source organism: Planctomycetota bacterium (assembly GCA_037133115.1). Classification (GTDB taxonomy): domain Bacteria; phylum Planctomycetota; class Planctomycetia; order Pirellulales; family UBA1268; genus QWPN01. The sequence continues at coordinate 4,746 of JBAXOU010000168.1, forward strand.
CCGCTCTCGATCGCCACGGCGATGGGGCGGCTGATCGAGGAGCCGAAACTTCGCGAGTTGTCACTCGCCCGCGGCCGCGAACTGCTGGCCACTCTCGGCTGGGAGCCGGCGGCGCAAGCGGTGATGGAGGAACTGACCAATCATCGCCCGGCCCGACCCGGCAGCGCGGTGGCCGTCGTCGGCGTGCTCCCACCAGCCCACACGGCAATCGCCACCTGCACGCTCGACCACCTGCAGTCGAGCCGCTGGCGGACCGATTTCTTCGATGCCAATCCGGGGCCGATACTCGCCGCCAACCAAACGCTCCTTGCCGGCAACCGGATCCTACCGGTCGAAGTCCTTCTGCCCGCAATGGCCTCGGGCGACCACGGCACCGTGGTCTTCGTGCTGGGCAACTCGGAGCACCATGTCAAGGTGCTGCAGGCGACCATGCAGACCAGGCTCGGCTGCCGCCAGCGGCGGCTGGCCTACCTTCATGAGGTCAACCTCATGATCCTGCTCCGCGCGCATCTCGGCGCCGATGCCGATGACCTGGCAGCCGGCGATTGCGACTCCGAGGAACCCTGGATCCGGCGGACGCTCGAGAACGTGCCGGAGATCGGGCAGAGCCTGCGCTTCCTCGCGGAGACCGCCCGCCTCGACGGACTGATCGTCAACTCCGATGCCTGCCGGAGACTGGTGCTGGCGGCACTCGGCTCCGAAGCCGCGTTGCCGATCGATGTGGCATTTCTGCCGATCGTTGACGAGCGTGCGGATCGCAGCCCTCCGTCTGGAGCCGACGCACCACTGCACGTCGGCACGTTCGGCACCGGCGGTGACCCGAAGCAGTTTGACCTCGTGGCCCGCGCGGTGGGCCTGCTGGCCCGCCGCCGGAGCGTGCGGCTCACGATCGCGGGCTGGTCGACGGCCCGCCACTGCCGCCGGCAGGGCGTCGCCGCGCTCTCGTTTGTCGAGGTCCACGACGGCGCCACCGACGAGCAGTTCACCGCGCTGATGCGGGAGGTCGACGTGGCGGTGCAGCTGCGGGTGCCGACCCACGGCGAATCGTCTGCTGCCGTAACCAGGCTGATCGGCCTTGGCACCCCGGTGGTGGTGACCGGCGAGGGGAGTTTCGCCGAACTCCCCCCGGCGCTCGCCACACCCGTGCCGTCCGACTGCTCTCCGGCCGACCTCGCCGCGGCCATCGAACTCGCGGCGGACCGACGACCCACCGTGGGCGGGATCGCTGCGGCGGTCGCGCCGTTCTCGCCCGAGGCCCTCGCCATCAGGCTGGCGGCCATGTTCGGTGGCACTGCGACCGGCCACGCGCTCCGGATGCCCGCGTGAGTGTCGGGGCATCCAGGCACGGTCGTGGGCGGCTAGGATGTCGTGGCATTTCAACCTCTCTCCGTAAGGCCATCGCCATGGATCGTCCTGCGTCCGCGATGTACGGTTCCGTGCTGCGTGCGGGGCTCATCCTCCTCCTGTCGTCAGTCACCGTGGCCGACGCCCCCTGGCATCAGTGGCGCGGCCCCAACCGCGATGGCTTCGTCGCCGGCGCCGCCTGGCCCGACGGCCTCGATCAGTCGCGGCTCGAACGGTTGTGGCGGGTCGATCTCGGCCCGAGCTACTCGGGGCCCGTGGTCGCGGGCGACCTGGTGATCGTGACCGAAACCCGTGACGCGAAAACCGAACACGTGCGAGCCCTCGACCGCGCGACGGGGAAGGAGCGGTGGCACGTCGAGTGGGAGGGCTCCATGAGCGTGCCGTTCTTTGCGGCCTCCAACGGCTCCTGGATCCGCTCCACTCCCTGCGTCGATGGCGACCGGGTGTACGTCGCCGGCATTCGAGACATGCTCATCTGCCTGGAGGCGGCCACCGGCAAGGAAATCTGGCGAATCGACTTCATGGCCGCGCTCGAGAGCCCGCTGCCGGCGTTTGGCTTCGTGTCGAGCCCACTGGTGATCGGCGACCACGTCTACGTTCAGGCCGGGTCGGGCTTCGTGAAGCTCGAGAAGGCGACCGGGAAGGTGGTCTGGCGGACGCTCGACGACGGCGGCGGCATGATGGGCAGCGCGTTCTCGTCGCCGTATCCGGCCACGATCGGCGGCGTGTTCCAGATCCTCGTGCAGACGAGGGAGGAACTCGCCGGCATCGATCCGGAGAACGGCACCGTGCTCTGGAAGACTCCCGTGGAGGCCTTCCGGGGCATGAATATCGTCACACCCACCGTGCACGACGGCCGCGTATTCACCACGAGCTACGGCGGCGGCTCGTTCCTCTTCGCCATCGATCCTGCCAACGCCCAAAAGCCCGTGGAGCAGGTCTGGCGGAACAAGATCCAGGGCTACATGTCGACGCCGATCGTGATCGGCAACCACGCCTACGTGCACCTCCGCAACCAGCGGTTCGCCTGCCTCGATCTCGCCACCGGCAAGGAGGCCTGGATCACGAAGCCCTTTGGCCGTTACTGGAGCATGGTCGCCCAGGACGATCGGATCCTGGCGCTCGACGAGACGGGCGAGGTGCGGCTCATCAAGGCCACGCCCGAGCAGTTCGAACTCCTCGGCGAGGCGAAGGTGGCCGCCGAGGAGAGCTGGGCCCATCTCGCGATCGAGGGCCAGGAACTCTACGTCCGCGACCTCGAAGGCCTCTCCGCCTACCGGTGGAAGTGACT
>JBAXOU010000169.1:0-7322 GCA_037133115.1 Planctomycetota bacterium
CCGAGGTTCGCCAGCCGCTGCGCGACGACGCCGGGGTCGGGACGGAAGCAGTCGAAGACCATGCACCGCAGCGGGAAGAACCGCAGGTGGAGGTCGAACGTGAACCGGTACGGACGCTGCCGCGGCACGACGACGATCAGCCGCCGACGGGCCACCCGCCGCAGTTCGGCGACCGCCCGGTGCACGTCGAGCACGTGCTCGAGCGTGTGGGTGCAGACGACGGTGTCGAAACTGCGGTCAGCGAATGACAGGCCGGCGAGTGTCTCCTGACGAAACGCAACGTCCGGGAACTGGGCCGGGAGTTCGGGGCCGATCGCCATGTCGCAGGCGGTGACGGAATGGTTCGCGGCGAGCACGCCGGCGAGGTGCCCTCGGCCGCAGCCCACCTCGAGCACGGTCCCGGAGGCGCTCTGGAGGATCTCGGCGATGCAGGTGGCATTGAGGTCGGTGGGACGCTGCAGGTGGACGGCCGCGGTCTCCTCATAGACGCGACGGAACTCGTCCTCCGTGAGCAGGTGGGCCCGGTCCTTGAACGCCATGAACGTCTTGGCCCGTCGGCCGAAGAGTATCCGGAAGGGCAGCCACATGACCCAGCGGCTGTCCCGCACGATCGGCGGCAGGCACTCGTCGAGCAGGAAGTGGATGGCGAGCGCGGCGCTGCGGCTGATGTTCATGGGAATCCGGTTCTGCGGGGTGGCCGCGGTCAGGCGGCCCGCCGGATCGCGTGGTCGGCCGCCTGGCCCATGCGGCGGGCGACGATGTAGACAGGTCGGCCCTTGGCCTCGTCCACCAGCTGGCCGACGTACTCGCCGAGGATTCCCAGGAGCCCAAACTGCGCGGCGGCCACGGCGGTGCTGAAGAGCATGATCGTCGTGTAGCCCGAGGGCGGATTGCCCAGCCACCAGCCACCGAGCGAATACACCGCCGTCGCGAGGCAGACGAGCAGCATCGAGATCGCCGCGATGAAGGCGACGCGGAGCGGTGCGGTGGAGAACGCGAGCGTGGCATCGCGGGCCAGTCCGAAGAGCCGGCCAAGGTGATACTTCGATCGTCCTGCCGTCCGCGGGGCGGCGGTGTAGGAGAGGACGGCGCGGCGGAAGCCGACCCACTGCACCAGGCCGCGGAGGAACCGCGTTCGCTCCCGTATCTCCCGTTGCAAGACTTCGATCACCGGCCGGCCGACGAGGAAGAAATCAGAGGCATCTGGTTCCAGTGGCAGCGCGGAGATCACGGTGAGCCCACGGTAAAACGCGGCGTTGCAGGCCCGGCGGAGCCCGCTCCCCGGGGCCGCTTCACGGCGCATCAGCACCACGTCGTGTCCGGCGCGGGCAACCGCCACCGCCCGCCGGACAACCTCCGGCGGATGCTGCAGGTCGGCGTCGAGGAAGACGGCATGTTCGGCGTCGCAGTCGTCGAGCCCGGCGAGCATCGCCGCCTCGTGGCCGAAGTTTCGGGAGAGGTGGAGCACCCGCACGCCCGGCCCCGCCGCGAAGCGGTCGAGCAGCCCGGGAGATTCATCGATCGAGCCATCGTTGACGTAGACGATCGTGGCGTCGGTGCCCTCGGCGGCGAGGTGCGCCACCAGTCGCGTCGCCTCTGCGTGAAAGGCCGGCAGCGACGCCGCCTCGTTGTAGACCGAGACGATGATGTCGAGGGTCGTGCGCTGCGTGGCCATGTCCGCCCTCGGGAAATGCTGAGTGCTCACCTAGCGGCGTTCTTCGAACCGCATGTGCTTCACCGACTCGCCGGAGTCGCGGAGTTCGAGCAGGGCGTCGATCCCGATCGCCAAGTGCTTCTCCACGAACCGACGACTGACGTCGCGATCGCTCGCCGATGTCTTCACTCCCTCGGGGCTCATCGGACTGTCGGAGACCAGCAGCAGGGCGCCCTTGGGGATGTGGTTGGCGAAGCCCACGACGAAGAGCGTGGCCGTTTCCATGTCGATGCCGATGGCCCGCGTCTTCACGAGATAGTCCTTGAAGACCTCGTCGTGCTCCCAGACGCGACGGTTGGTCGTGTAGACCGTGCCGGTCCAGTAGTCGTAGCCGTGGCGGGCGATTGCGGCGGAGACGGCGGCCTGGAGGCGGAACGATGGCAGCGCGGGGATTTCGGGCGGGAAGTACTCGTTGCTCGTGCCCTCACCGCGGATCGCGGCGATCGGAAGAATGAAGTCGCCGATCTTCGTCTTCTTCAGGCCACCGCACTTGCCGAGGAAGAGCACCGCCTGCGGGCTGACGGCCGCGAGCAGGTCCATCACCGTGGCCGCCATCGCGCTGCCCATGCCGAAGTTGAGGATCGTCACGCCGTCGAACGTGGCCGACTGGATCGGGAATCCATCTCCGTGCACGGGTACCCCGAAACGCTCGGCGAACGCCTCGACGTAGTGCGAGAAGTTGACCAGCAGCACGTAGGGACCGAACTCGTCGAGGTTGCGGCCGGTGTATCGCGGCAGCCAGTCGCGGACGATTTCCGCCTTGTCTTTCATGGGGTGGCCTGCGTGGTGCCTGCGGGCGTGGGCACGAGAGCCGGCCAGGCGGCCTCCAGTCGGTCGCGTGCCGGCAGTTCGATCGGTGTGCCCGCCACCAGCGATACCCGCGGGTCGAGCGTGCGGTTCCAGGCGAACACGGCCCTGTAGAGGCGGCCGTCGCCGTAGACCTTTTCGGCCAGCGACCACCACGAGTCACCAGGGCGGGCGACGTAGGATGAGCCCGGCACCGGTGGCGGTTCGACGGCGGGGCGGTGTTCGTCGAAGCCCGCCGCCGAAACGCGCGAGGCCATGGCCTGTGGCCGAAGGGGCGCCGGCGTGGTGGCGGGTGCTTCGAATGAAGCCCGGGCCACGAAGGGATCGCTCGCCGGGGGAGCGGCCTCTCCGGCCACCGAGGCGGGGGCAAACCGGCTCCGGCGAGGAGGCTCGTCGACTTGGGGCATCGCGGTCGTCGTCGGCGGCAGGGTATCGGCGGTGAACCGTGGCGGTTCCACGAGATCCTGCGGCTCCGTCGAGGCCACGTCGGACTGAATATCGGGGCCGGCACCGGCGGGCGGCCGCGGCACGAGCAGCTTCATCGACAAGACGCCGACGAACACGCCGAGGAGCGTGGCCAAGAGGCCGAGCAGAAGTTTGGTTTCTCGTCCCATGCGCAGTCCGCGAACCTGGGCGGTCGGCCGCCCCCGTGAGCAGGGCGGGAGTGTCGGGAAAACGCCCCCGCGTCGCCAGACCGTCGGCCACAAGGATGCCTTGCCGGGCTTGCCTATTCTGCCGCGGCCGCGGTGAGGATCCTCGCCGCGCGGAGTTTAGCGGACCGACTCCGGGGATTGCGGGCCAGTTCATCGTCGGACGCCTCGATCGGCGAACGTGTGAGGTTTTCCCAGACCTGCCGATTTCGGAACGCCTCCTTCACCAGGCGATCCTCCAGAGAGTGAAACGAGATCACGACGAGCCGGCCGTCGGGGGCGAGCCGTGTTGGAGTCCGCTCGAGCGCGATCCGCAGGCTCTTGAGTTCTTGGTTGACCGCGATGCGCAGCGCCTGGAATGTCCGCGTGGCGGGATGGATCCGCTGCGGAGGCTTCTGTCGGGGCACGGCAGCCATCACGACGCGGGCGAGGTCGCGGGAGGTTTTGATCGGCTCCCGCTGGCGGGCGTCGGCGATGCGGCGGGCGATCCTCCGGCTGAACCGCTCCTCCCCGAACTCGTAGATGATGTCGGCGAGCGTCTCGGGACGGAGGCGGTTGATCATTCGCCAGGCTGGCTCGCCCTCCGTGGGATCGAAGCGGAGGTCGAGCGGACCATCGGAGTCGAACGAGAAGCCGCGGGTGTCGTCGGCGAGTTGGTCGCTCGAGAGGCCGATGTCGAGGAGCACGCGGTTCACCTTCTCGATCTCGAGCGCGTCGAGCACCTCGGGGATGTCGCAGAAGTTCGCCTGGGCGAACCGCACGGGTTTGCCGGCGAAATCCTGTGAACCCCGCTCGATCGCGGCGGGGTCACGGTCGAGAGCGATCACGCGTCCCGTGGGGCCGACCGCCTCCACGAGCAACCGCGTGTGGCCGCCACCGCCGAGGGTGCCATCGATGACGGTCATGCCCTGCTCGATCGCGAGAAACGACATCACTTCGGCGGGCAGAACGCTGGTGTGGATGCTGGACGATGTCATGCATGCCACTCTACCAAGACCACGCTACGATGGCGTCCGTGGAAGAGCCCGACCTTCACGCCGCCGACTCCTACAACTACGCGCTGCCTGCGGAACTGATCGCGCAGGATCCGCTCGCCGATCGGTCCGCAGCCCGACTGCTCGTCGTGAACCGAGCCGACGGCTCGCTCGCCCATCGGTCGATCCGCGACCTGCCGGGCCTGCTCGTCCCCGGCGACCTCGTCGTCGTCAACGACACCAAGGTCGTGCCCGCGCGACTGTTGGGCCACCGCGCGAAAACCGGCGGCACGTGGGAAGGGCTGTTCCTGCGGGTGGAGGGAAGCGGATCGCAGGCTGGCGCATGGATCGTGCTCGCGCAGACCCGCGGTCGGCCTGATGTGGGCGAGCGGATCGTCCTCACCGGACGCGACGGTGCCGAGGGGCAGTCGCTCGAACTCCTCGGCCGGGCCGAAGGGGGCGCGTGGCTCGCACGGCCGCTGGGCGCCGCGGCGAACGAACCGGCGGAGGCGGTGCTCGCGCGGGTCGGCCGCGTGCCGCTGCCCGGCTACATCCGTGGCGGCGTCGAGCGCGACGGCGACCTCGATCGGTATCAGACCGTCTTCGCCCGCGAGGCCGGTTCGGCCGCCGCCCCGACCGCCGGACTGCACTTCACCCCCGAGCTCTTCGCGGACCTCGCGGCCCGGGGCGTCGAGCGAGCTGCGGTGACGCTGCACGTCGGCCTCGGCACCTTCCGGCCGATCACGGCCGATTCGCTCGACGGCCACGTGATGCATTCGGAGTGGTGCACCTGCCCGGCGGACACGGTCGAGGCCGTCCAGCGGACGAAGGCGCGGGGCGGCCGAGTGGTGGCGGTGGGCACGACGGCCGTGCGGACGCTCGAGACCGCGGCCCGCGCGGGGACGCTCTCGCCGTGGTCCGGGGCGACCGATCTGTTCATCACGCCCGGGTTTCCGTTCCGCGTGGTCGACGCCCTGTTGACGAACTTCCACATGCCGCGGACAACCCTCATGGTTCTCGTGTCGGCCCTGGCGACGCGGGACCTCGTGATGCGGGCCTATGCCGAGGCGATCCGGGAACGCTACCGGATGCTGAGCTACGGCGATGCGATGCTGATCCTCTGAAGGAGAGTGGGTGATGGGTGAACTGCCGCAGGAAGATGTGCTCGTGGTGCCACGGTCGCAGTTCGAGAGAGTGGGGGCCTTCCAGGGCTTCTGCGGCGACACCGCTTCGTATCTCGCCGCGCTGCTCGATCCCGCCCACACCTCGTGGCGGCCGCGGGCCACGGTCGAGGACGACCCGTCGCTCAAGCAACTGATTCCCTACTGCGTGCTCTCGTGGCGTGATGCCGCCGGCACGCCGCACTATTTCGCCTACACCCGTGGCGGTGGCCAGAGCGAGGCCCGGCTGCGGGCCAAGCGGTCGGTCGGCATCGGCGGCCATATTTCCAGCATCGATGGCGAGCATGGTGACGACACGTCGTACGACGCCGGCATGCGGCGGGAACTCGCCGAGGAGATCGCCATCGAGGGCGGGTGGACGGCGCGGTGCGTGGGCCTGATCAACGACGACTCCAACGCGGTGGGGAGCGTGCACCTGGGGATCGTGCACGTGCTGGAACTGGAGAAGCCGGGCGTGGCCTCGCGGGAGAGCGAACTGGTGGACTGTGGCTTCGCCACGCTGGAGGCCCTGCTCGCCGAGCGTGACCGGTTCGAGACGTGGTCACAGATCACCCTCGACGCGATTCGCGATGGTAAACTCGGCTGAGTTCATGGCCGAGCAACGCAGCACCATCTACCTGGACAACCACGCCACCACGCGGCTTGACCCGAGGGTGCTGGACGCGATGTTGCCGTGGCTCACCGACTGCTACGGCAACGCCGGCAGTGTGACGCACGACATGGGCCGTGAGGCCCGTGAGGCGGTGGAGGCCGCGCGGGGAACGTTCGCCGACGCGATCGCTGCCGATCCGCGGGAGATCGTATTCACGGGTGGGGCGACCGAGAGCACGAACCTTGCGATCCTCGGCACGGCGGCGCGACATGCGCGGCTCGAGACGGCGGACGGATTCCCCGGGCATATCGTGACGCTTGCGACCGAGCACCATGCCGTGCTCGATCCCGTGGGGCACCTGGAACGCGAGGGAACCAAGGTGACGCGGCTCCCGGTCATGTCGCAGCACGATGCAGCCGGCGTGCCGGGGATGATCAGGCTCGCCGATCTCGAGGCGGCGCTTCGGCCCGACACCTTTCTCGTCTCCGTACTCCTGGCGAACAACGAGATCGGCGTCGTGCAGGACGTGGCGACGATCGCCGAACTGGTCCACGCAGCGGGCGCGATTCTGCACGTGGACTGCGCCCAGGCGATCGGCCGGATGCCTGTCGACGTGGACTCGCTCGGCGCGGATCTGGCGAGCTTCTCCGCCCACAAGGTCCATGGGCCGAAGGGGGGTGGGGCGCTCTACGTGAGGCGCCGCGGTCGCGCGGTCCGAGTGGAGCCGCTTGTATTTGGCGGCGGCCAGGAGCGGGGCATGCGGAGCGGCACGCTCGACGTGCCGGCGATCGTGGGGCTCGCCGAGGCGGCGCGGCTGGCGACCGAGGGGCTCGCCGACGAGGTGCCGCGGATGCGGCGACTCCGCGACCGGCTCTGGGAGACGCTCCAGGCCGGGGTGCCCGGTGTCGCGATCAATGGCCCGTCACTCGACGCGGTCGATGGCCGGGGGCAGTCGCTGCGACTGATCAACAATCTGAATGTGCGGATCCCGGGCGTGGATGGGCAGTCGCTCCTGGCCACGCTCTCGGGTGACGGCCTCGCCGTGAGTTCCGGCAGCGCCTGCTCATCGGAGACCCCGCGGCCGAGTCACGTGCTCCTGGCCCTCGGCCTCGGCGACGACGAAGCCCGGGCCAGCCTCCGCTTCGGTCTTTCACGCTTCACGACCGAGGATGAGATCGACGAGGCGGCACGGCGAATCGCCGCGGGCGTCGCCCGGCTGCGGGCGATGACGGAATGACGGCGAACCGTGCAGGTAGCAGGGTTCAGCGAGGTTCAGTTCGGGGCTGCCCGTGCCCGGGAGCCGGCGTTTGCTTTCTCCGCGCAGCCAGGATGGCGAAGAGGGGAAAGCACCGAGCGAGCGGATGCCACGATGGCATCCGCGAGCGTCCGGCGACGGGCACGGGC
>JBAXOU010000170.1:0-7314 GCA_037133115.1 Planctomycetota bacterium
GCGGCCAGCTCATTCGGCTCACACGTGATGCTCTCGCGTGTATCAGGCTCGGGGCAGCCCCTCGCTGGCTCTTCTCGTAGCACAGGTTTTCAACCTGTGTGTCTTCCCGGTTCGCATTGGGCTCGCGGCATCATCGCTTGCATGTGCGATTCCGGAAGGGGGAGCAGCCGGATCGGAGGCACGCGCAGAAGCCGGTGAGACGTGTGCCCCGCGGCGGTCGCTCCGGAGCGTTTGAGCAGAGAACTCACACGTCCCGCCGGCGCCGAGCATGTCGCCGGCCGGCTGCGGTGGCCCTCCAACGCGCGAGGATCACGTGTGGCCCGTATAAACCTGCCGCAGATCGGCTGCGGCCAGCGAACCCTGCCGCAGGCCAACCCATCCGCCTGGCAGGAGCGTCGCGCGGATTCCGCCGGGCAGATCGGTGGCGAACGACGCGCTGGAGATCCGCTCTGGATCGGCCACCAGTTCGGCGAGGGCCGCATAGTGCCGGGCCGTCATGCCCTGCTGGGGCCAGCCCTCACGCCGCCACAGCGCCACGAATACCTCGGCCACGAGATGGCGGTCGAGTCCGGCGAGATCCCGTGCCCGCACCACGACGCTGCCGTCGGTGTGCCGGCTCGCATGGATCTCGAGCAGGTGCTCGGCCGCGCTCCGGATCGCAGCCGCCACGAGAGACGCCTGGCGACCGAGCCGGACAAGCGCTTCGGACGCCGAGGGAAAGGGGCCGTCCACACACCGCGGCAGCACCTCGTGGCGGATGAAGTTGCGGGCATGACGGAGATCGGCGTTCGAGGGATCGTTGCGCCACGACTGGTTGAGCGATTCAAGAAATTGCCTTCCCGCCTCGCGCCGCAGCCCAAGAAGCGGCCGCAGCAGGGAGACGCCCGACACGAGCTCCCGAGCCGCCGCCATGCCACCGATCCCGGCCAGCCCGGTGCCCCGTAGCATCCGCTGCAGGATCGTCTCCGCCTGGTCGTCCGCCGTGTGACCGGTCACGACGTGCCGAGCGCCGCGGTCGAGCGCAGCCTCTACGAGAAAATCGTATCGCAGCCGACGCGCACGTCCTTCAAGCCCCTCGTCGCCGTCGTCATCGAGCACCGCGACCCGCCGCCAGACACACGCCAGCCCCAGGCGCAACGCGAGATCGGCGACGAACCCACGATCGTCGGCGGCATCCCCGCGAAGATCGTGCTCGACATGGGCGACGATCAGCCGCCGTTCCAGCCCCACGGGCACGATCCGCCGCAGGGCGACGAGCAGGGCCACGCTATCCGCGCCGCCGGAGACGGCTACGAGCACCGGCATCGTCCAGAAGCTGGTCGCCGGCAGGGCGGCCGCCACCGTCGCGACAAACTCCCCCCCGGCGACCGTGCGCTCGGTCGCAGCATGTCTGCCATTGGTTTGAGGTGCTGTGCCCATGGTTCGTTGTTTGCCCATTCTGCCAGACGACGGCCCGGGAAGCGGCATTGAGTGACCCACGGGCCACCAGTACCCTCCACTGCCCCAACGGCCGAACTTCGGCCCAACCATCGAGGATCTCCGCCATGCTCTCCCCCGCGGTCCGCCCGATCCGCCTCGCAGCCCTCGCCGCAGCGATCCTGCTCCCGGCCGCCTGCGGCTGCTCGACGCTCCTCACTGCTGCCTATCTGCTCCAGCCCGCCGACGTGCCCGCCGAGTTCTCCGGCCTCAAGGGGAAGCACGTGGCCGTCGTCTGCCGCCCGATCGTGGAACTGGAGTTCAGCGACGCCGGATCGGCCCGCGAACTGGCATCACTGGTCGGCGCGCAGGTTGAGAACAAAGTTCGCCGCGCCCGCCTCATCAGCCAGCAGGAGGTGGCCCGCTGGATTGACGAGAACTCGTGGGTCGACTACCCGACCCTCGGCAAATCGCTCGACGCCGACATCGTCATGGGGATCGACCTCGAGGAGTTCCGGTTGCACGAGGGCTCAACGCTCTACCGCGGCCGCGCCACCGCCCACGTGCGGGTGTACGACGTCGCGACGAAGAAGGTGCTGTTCGACAAGCGAATCGACGACTTCGCCTTCCCGGCCAATAGCGCCATCCCGGCCAGCGACCGTACGGAGGCGGATTTCCGCGGCATGTTCCTGCAAATACTGTCGCAGAAGATCTCGCGGTGCTTCCATGCCTATGAAAGCCGCGACGTCTTTGCCGACGACAGCCTGACGTTCTAGCTTTACGGCTGCCGGGCCATCCATGGCCCCGGCAGCCTTGAGCCCGGCGTGAGCGAAGCCAAGGTTCGCCTGGCCGGGCAACGGCCGGCTTCCTGCCGGCCAGCGCGTCATACGGGTCACACTTGATCCTCGCGTGTTCACGAGGCGAGGGGCTGCCCATGCCCGTCGCCGGACGCTCGCTGCGCCCATCCTGGGCTTCGCTCGCTCGATGCTGCCTTCGCTCCGCCATCCATGGCTGCGCTTGTCAGCAACGCCGGCTCCCGGGCACGGGCAGCCCCTCGCGGCCCCCCCGTAGCACCGGTTGGCAACCTGTGTGTGTTATCGGTTCGCATCATCCCGTGCATGCAACTCCGGAAGGGGGAGCGGCTGGCCGGAGGCACGCGCAGAAGCCGGTGAGACTTGTGCCCCGCGGCGGTCGCTCCGAAGCGTTTGAGAAGAGAACTCACAAGTCCCGCCGGCGCCGAGCATGTCTCCGGCCGGCCGCGGTGCCACAACGACGCACGAGGATCACGTGTGAACCGTATCAATAATCCACCGAAGGCCCGCAGGAATTCGCCGGCGCGACACCAGCCCATCATTGGCCAGGGGAGCCGAGTTCTGGGAGCAATCGCCCCGGCGGGCGTGTCGATCAGAGCTTCTTCACGTCGCGCTTCGGCTTCGGGGGCGCGAGCGTGCGGCGCGTGTCGTCGCTAGGACGATTACCGCCGCCACCGCCGCCATCGTTTTTCTTCTCATTGACCCCCGTATGAGCCTCCTCCCAGCGGTAGCCGAGCGGCTGCCGCAACTCCGCCGCAGCGTAGTGGGCCCACGGCGTCTCTGGATGCTCGTCGACGACCCGGTTCAGCAGCATTCGTGCCTGCAACGCGAGTTTCTCCGTCTGCGAGCCGACGGCCGAGATGTCGTTGTCCACCTCCAGCCGCCAGGTGTCGCTCTTCGGATCCTTGAACTTCATCCCGGCCTTCGCCTGGGCCAGCATGATGTTGTAGGCGTCGGTCCGCACCTTGAGGGCAAGCACGCGACCGAGAGCCAGATCGTAACCAGCCTGCCAGCGCTTCTCCTTCACTTTGTCGCGATCAGGAAGACCACCGGCAAGGATGCCGTAGAGTGCGTCGATCTTCGGCTGAAGCACGGCCGCCTTCTTCTGGGCGTCGCCGAGCAACTGGGCCAGGGCGCCGTCGTCTCGTCGCGGAAACTCGAACACCGGAGCGTCCATCGGCGCGACCTCGGAACTCTTCGCGGCCTCAACGAGGGCCTTCATCGCCCCGTTGCCGGCGAGCAGTTGGTCGATCTTCGCCGCAGCCCGGTAGTCGGGCCGGTAGGCCTGCATCACTTCCGGGTCGAAGAAGTACCGCAGGCCGGACGCCATGTCGGCTACCTCACGGTCGGTCACCCTCTGGGCCGCGTTGCGGTTGGCATGCACGCAGAAGTAGATGCCGCCGGTCTCCGCGCAGAGTTTGGAGAGGCTGAAAGGTCCGAATCCGGAGTCGATCGGCTCGTCGGCCTCGCGTCCCGACCGGACTCGAACCACCTCCGGATAGAGCGATTCCGGCCCCTGCTCGACCACCGCCCACTGCACGTCATCGTCGTACTTGGGGTCGAACTCCTTGAACTTCATCCGTACCTCCCGCATCCCGAAGGGCGCTGGAACCCCGACGACGTAAACCCGCATCGCCTGGGTGCGACAGAAGGCGGCGACTTGGTCGGCATACTGCTGATCGTTGCCTACCTCATCGGTGAACGCGATGATCATCACGTTGCGCTTCGCGGCAGACACCCGCACCTGCTTGGCCTTCTTCGCCGCCTCCGCAATCGCGGTGAACGTCATCTCGACGCCCGATTCGTCGACCGGAATCGAGTCGATCGCCGCGACCACCGGCGCCGTTTCCTGCGTCGGCTCCGTGATCACCGGGGTGACCTTCTGACCGTAGGCATAGACGAGGTTCAGCAGTTCGTTGCTGTGTAACTCGCGGGTGGCAAGCCGGAGTTCCTCGAACACCCGGTTGAGACGTCTGGCGATTTCACGACGCTGGCCGGCGAGGCTGACCGACTGGTCGAACACCCAGCAGACCACAGTCGTCCGCTGCTGGAGCGACGCGGCGATCTCCAGGGTGAGGCGGTCGACGGCGCCTCCGGTACCGGCGGTGCCCACCCCCGTGTCCCCCTCCCCAATGCGGCCGGTTTGCAGGAACGCACCAAGTTCGGCCCCGGTCGGCGGCAGTTCGAGGGGGGCGACGGCGATTTCGCCCGCGAGCCCCTCCACCACGTCCACCGTCACGAGAAGATCGTTGGAGATCTCCGGCGCCACCGCCGTGGCGATCTCGAGGTTCTCGGCATCGGACGCTGCGGCCGACGATTCCTCGGGCGCGACCACCATCTCTGGCGGGATGAGGAAGTCGTCCTCGATCGGGGCCACTGAGGCGAGAATCGCGATCGCCTTGGACTGCGGTTCGATCTTCTGGACGCCGATCAAAGCCATCGCCGTCAGGACGACGACATGGATGACAAGGCTCACCGCCCAGGCGGGCGTGTCGCCGTCGAGCAGAGTTTCCTCCCCGCCCGTCTGCTCCTGCCACCAGCGTTTTGCGAACGTGAGCACGGCCGTCACTGCTCCTGGGTCGCTCCGCCGCCCATCCCTGTGGTGATCGGCCGGCCGGTGGAAGTTCTCGCCCTACCACCGATATTCTATAGCGCTGCAGACCCTGCCCGCCGGGGTTGCTGTGGTTTCCCCCGACCCAAGAGCATTCCGCCATGCCCAAAAGCCCCTTCCACCTGAGGCCGCTGTCGACGGCCCTGGTCGCCCTCCTGTTCGACGCCGCCCTCGCCCAGGCCCAGCCGGCGGCCGCTCCGGCGTCGACTGCTCCAGCGAAAGCCGCCGCCGAAGACACGGCCGAAGAGTTTGTCGTCGAGACGAGCGACGGAACCTCAATCGCCGCATGGTACTACCCCGTCCCCGAAGACGTGAGCCCTCTGGGCATCGTCATCCTCCTGCATGATCTCGGCGGTTCGCATCAGGCCGTGGAGCCTCTGGCACGATCGCTGCAGGCCGCAGCATGCGCGGTGGTGGTACCCGACCTCCGCGGCCACGGTGAATCCAAACTTGCCTCACTCCCGTCGCACCAGGATGATCAGACGAAACTGCTCAAGAAGGGGGACTTCGAGATGATGGCCGCCTCCCGCGGCGGCCGGGTCCGCGACCAGTCGGGGATTCGCGGTGATGTCGAGTGCATTCGAAACTGGATCGTGCGTGAGACGGCGAACGGGAACGTACCGAAGGCACCGCTGTTCGTCGTCGGCTCCGGCATCGGCGCTTCCGTGGCGGCCCACTGGGCCGCGGCCGACGCTGCCTGGCCTGATATCGCCAGCGGCCCTCAGGGCGGCGCGGTCGCAGGCCTCGTGCTCATCAGCCCGGCATTCGCCGCAAAGGGGTTCTCCCTCAATCCGGCACTCGCCACCGACGCTGTCCGCCGCACGATCCCTATGCTCGTGATCGCTGGATCCGACGATCGCGATGCCGTGAAGGTATTCGATCAGATGAAACGACTGCGGCCGAAGGAGTGGTACGACACCCGGCGTCCGCCCGGCAACGAAAAGGATTCGTCGCCGGCCAAGGCGGTCGAGGCGTCGCTGCTACTCTTTGTGCATCCCGCGAACCGCAGCGGTGACGCGCTCGCGGCCACTCGATCGGCCGACAGGGGCGGCCGGGCGGCCGATCCCGCAACGGTCATTCCCGGGTTCATCAAGGTCGTCGCCAGCCGCGGTGGCTGACCGTGGTTCAAGGCAGGCGTAGTTCCATGCCCGGGACAACGAGTTCGGGACTGCGAAGACGATCGCGATTGGCCTCCCAAATCCTCGCAGCGGCACGACGATCACCATAGAACCGTTCGGCCAGTGTCTCGAGTGTCTCACCCGGCGCGAGTCGCACCGTGCCGGCGACCGGGGCGGGCCGGGTGGTGGCTGGCGGTGGGGCCTGCCGACCATCGAGCCAGGCCGCCGAGGCCGGTAATGCCTCAACCTGTCTTGGGAAGACACCGGTCGGCGGAGGCTCGATCGACCTCACACCGCCGTGCTGCGACGAAGCACTTCCGGGAACTGCCCACGGGGGCGGGAGCCTGATCTCGGATCCGATTGGCAGCAGGTCCGGGTTTGGAATCAGGTCACGGTTTGCCGTCCAGAGGGCCGCGGCCGCGGCTGGATGGCCATAGAACCTCGACGATATGGACGCCAAGTCGTCGCCATCACGTATGACGTACGTCGAGGGGGAAGGCTCCGTGGCCGGACCAACCTGTGCCGAAGGCAACGGCTGCGGAGCCGCAGTGGCCCAGGCAGCTGTGGCCGGAGGCGGCGCGTGGGCGTCGAGCAACGGCGGAGGAGGCACTTGCAGGGTCGAACGGTAGGTACCGTTCATGTCGGCTCCTTGGGCCACAGCCGCCATCGCGACCGGAGGCAGACGTTCGGGCGAGGGTGGCGGCGCGTAATCCGCCCGGGGCACGACCGGCGGTGGCAGGGACTCCTCCGGCACGAGCCATTGCCCAGGCCCGGCAGACGGGGCAACGGCCGGAGGCATGGCCTGAACGGCAGCGGGGGCCTGCGGTGGAGCACCGCCCGCGGACGCCTGGGACGCCGTCCAGGCGGCTGCGGTGAGCCGGCCTGCCGGAACCGCCAACATCGTGCCAGCGGCGATCATGCCGATGCCGACTAGAAACCGCACACCGCGTGCAACACTACCCACGTCACCCTCGCCTTGTATGCGACGGATGCCGGCCGCACGCGTCGCTCTCCAACCATGCCCCCCTGCCGACCGCCGCGCCGACCGGCAGCAAAGGCCGGTGGCTTCAACGCGGGCATCCTCACCCGGATGGGCGGCACGTCCCGCAGGGCTTGCCCATGACACCCCACAAGGAGAATCGGCGCAGGCGTCTCATGCAGGTCACATGAGATCCCACGGCGTCCATGGGGCTCGGGGCTGCCCGTGCCCGTCGCCGGACACTCCCTGCGGGCATCCTGCCCCTCGCAGCTCCTCGTAGCACAGGTTTTCAACCTGTGTGTCTTCCTGGTTCGCGTTGGGCTTGCATGCGATTCCAGAAGAGCCAGCAGACGGATCGGGGGCACGCGCAGAAGACGG